>CAJAVE010000193.1 GCA_903945325.1 uncultured beta proteobacterium
ACCAACGGAAAGGGCTCCACCTGCGCCATGTTGGAGTCCATTTTGGGCCAGTCCGGTTACCGCACCGGCCTCTTTACGTCGCCGCACCTGGTGCACTTTGAGGAGCGTCTGCGGCTACTGGGTGAGTCCGTTGATGCGACTCATTTGGTAGCTGGTTTCGCAGCAGTGGAAAGGGCTAGAGCCCTGAATGGCCAAGTAATTTCGCTGAGTTACTTCGAATTTTCGATGCTGGCCATTTTTGAAGTGATGGCGCGCAGCAACCTCGATGTGGTGATTCTGGAAGTGGGCCTGGGCGGCCGGTTGGACTCCACCAACATCATCGATGCCGACTGCGCCATCATCACCAGCATTGACCTGGACCACACCGAAATATTGGGCCCGGACCGCGAAAGCATTGGTTTTGAGAAGGCCGGCATTATGCGCACCGGCAAACCGGTGATCGTGAGCGACCCGGTTCCGCCGCAATCGGTACTGGACCACGCGCGCGAGATTGATGCCGACATCTGGCTGGTCGGTCGCGATTTCAATGTGTCGGGCGACCCGCAGCAGTGGGGTTGGGCCGGGCGCGGGCGGCGCTACAGCGGCTTGGCCTACCCGGCGCTGCGCGGGGCCAATCAGCTGGTCAATGCGGCTGGCGTGCTGGCGGCGCTGGCGGCGCTGCGCACACGACTGCCTGTCACGGCGCAGGCGGTGCGCAACGGCTTGGCCTTTGTTGAATTGCCAGGGCGGTTCCAGATCATTCCGGGCCAGCCCACGCTGGTACTGGATGTCGCGCACAACCCACACTCGGTGGCAGCACTGGCCGCCAACCTGGATGCCATGGGCTATTTCCCGACCACGCATGCGGTTTTTGGTGCCATGGCAGACAAGGACCTGACCACGATGCTGGCCAAAGTCAGTCCGCTGATGGATCGTTGGTATTTCACCGATTTGCCACTTGCCCGGGCAGCCCGGGCGGGTGACCTGATGGCGCAATGGCAAGCGCAAAACACCCGAAAGGACACCCGCGCCGCTGCTTTTGGCGACCCCATACAGGCCCTGCAGGCTGCCATTTCCGCAGCAGACCCCGCTGATAGAATCGTTGTCTTTGGATCGTTCTACACCGTGGGTGGTGTGCTGGTGCACGGCGTACCCCGGCTGCTGGCCAAACACCTGAATTCCTGAATCACCTTATCCATGGCATTTTTCAAGTTTCGCAAGGGGGGTGACGAGCAACCCGCTCCGGCTCCTGCTCCCGAGAGTGTGGAGGCCATGCGCACCCGCGCGCGGCACCGCTTGATCGGTGCTTCGGTGCTCGTGCTGTTGGGGGTGATCGGTTTCCCTATGTTGTTTGACAGCCAGCCGCGCCCTATTTCAGTGGATATTCCGATCGAAATTCCGGACAGGAATACCGTCAAGCCTTTGGGTAGTTCGCGTCCGTCGACTCCTGCTTCACAAGTCATAGTGGAGACCGAGGCCGGAACCAAAACGATTGAGCCTGCGTCCGTTCCCGTCGCACCGGCTGTGAAAGCCATCGCCAAATCTGAAAGCAAGCCAGTGGAAAAACTGGTTGACAAACCCGCCGACAAGCCGGTGGAGAAGGTGGTCGACAAAGTAGTTCCGCGCGACAACGATGGCGCCAAAGCGCAGGCACTGCTGGAAGGTAAAACGGTTGAGTCGGCAGCCGCAGCGCCCTCCGTGGCCCGTTTCGTGGTGCAGATTGGCGCTTACTCGGATGCTGCCAAAGCGCAAGAAGCGCGGCTCAAACTGGAGAAAGCCGGTTTGAAGACCTATACCCAGGTGGTTCAGCCCAAAGAAGGCAAGCGCATCCGGGTGCGAGTAGGTCCGTTTGAGTCCAGGGCGGCAGCCGACAGGGTGGCGGAAAAAATCAAAAAGCTGGACCTGCCGGTGTCGATTCTGGAACTGTAAGTACCCGCACGCGCCGCATGCCCACGCTGGACTGGATTTTTTTGGCGGTGTTGCTGATCTCGCTGGTTGTGGGAGCCTGGCGCGGCCTGGTCTATGAGTTGCTGTCGGTGGCCAACTGGATAGTCGCGTTTGTGTTGGCACAGTGGTTTGCGCCGGTGGCCGCTCAGTGGCTGCCGTTGGCCAGTGCGACCGAGGTGGTGCGCTACGCAGCCGGATTCGTCGTCGTGTTTGTCCTGTCGCTGTTTGCGGGCGGCTTGTTGGCATTTCTGATCAGCAAATTGGTGGCGGCCGTGGGGCTACGTCCGGTGGACCGCGTTCTGGGTGCCGCGTTTGGGTTGGTGCGCGGTGTGATTCTGCTATTGGCGTTTGCCGTGGTGTTTGGGATGACGCCCATGGTCAAAGGCCCCTTGTGGCAAGACTCCATTGGCGCAAGCATCGCCACTGTGGCTTTGCAAGGGCTCAAGCCCGTATTGCCCCAGGAATTTGGAAAGTATTTACCTTAAGTGAGAAACAATTTATGTGCGGAATAGTGGGCGTAGTCAGCCATTCTCCGGTCAACCAGTTGATCTATGACGCTTTGCTGCTGTTGCAGCACCGCGGCCAGGATGCGGCCGGCATCGTGACCCAGCAAGAGCGCAAGTTCTTCATGCACAAGGCCAAGGGCATGGTGCGTGACGTGTTTCGCACCCGCAACATGCGCTCGCTGCCCGGCAACTGCGGCCTGGGCCAGGTGCGCTACCCCACGGCCGGCAACGCCTTCAGCGAAGAAGAGGCCCAGCCCTTCTACGTGAATGCACCCTTCGGCATCGTGTTGGTGCACAACGGCAATCTGACGAACGCCCATGCGCTCAAGGCAGAGCTGTTCAACACGGACCACCGCCATATCAATACCGAGAGTGATTCCGAGGTCTTGCTCAATGTGTTGGCGCATGAAATCGAGCGCACCACCCGCGGCCTGCCGCTGCAGCCGCACGACCTGTTTGCCGCCGTTCGCAATGTACACCGCAGGGTCAGGGGTTCCTATGCCGTGATTGCATTGATTGCCGGGCATGGTGTACTCGCGTTTCGTGACCCGTTTGGCATTCGCCCGCTGTGCATGGGCAGCAACGAAGGCAGCACCTTACTGGCCAGCGAGTCGGTAGCGCTGGAGGGTACGGGCTACCGTTTTGAGCGCAATGTTGACCCTGGCGAAGCAGTGTTTATCGACCTGAATGGCAAGGTGCATGCGCAACAGTGTGCAGACCATCCGCGACTGAACCCCTGCATTTTTGAGTTCGTTTACCTCGCGCGCCCCGACTCGGTGATGGACAACATCTCGGTCTACCAGGCCAGGCTGAACCTGGGTGAATCGCTGGCCAAACGCGTCATCTCAACGGTGCCGCCCAACGAGATTGATGTCGTTATTCCCATTCCTGAATCGAGCCGCCCCAGTGCCGCCCAGTTGGCACAGTTGCTGGGTTTGCCGTACCGCGAGGGTTTTGTCAAAAACCGCTACGTCGGTCGCACCTTCATCATGCCGGGCCAGTCCGTTCGCAAGAAATCGGTACGCCAAAAACTCAACGCCATCGCCAGCGAGTTCAAGGGACGCAATGTGCTGCTGGTGGATGACTCCATCGTGCGCGGCACCACGTCCAAAGAGATCGTTCAAATGGCGCGCGATGCTGGTGCCCGCAAGGTCTACCTGGCCAGTGCCGCTCCGCCCGTGCGCTATCCCAATGTCTACGGCATTGACATGCCCACCAGCAGCGAGCTGGTGGCGCATGACCGCACCGTGGAGGAGATTCGCCAGATCATTGGCTGCGATGCGCTGATTTATCAGGACGTGGAAGGCATGAAGAAAGCCATCGGTTCCCTTAACGCCAGAATCACCGGCTTTGATGCTTCTTGTTTTGACGGCATTTATGTCACCGGCGACATTACCTCAGACGACATCAGCCGCTTGAACGCGAGTCGTGTGGGTGGGGAAGAAAACCAGGAAGACACCTCCCGCCTCGCATTACCCAATCCTGGCGAGTGAAAGGGTCATTGTCATGACTTATACGACTTTACCGGAGGGGCTGCACCCCGACACGCTGGCCATTCGTGCAGCGGTGGAGCGCAGCCAATATGGAGAAAACTCCGAGGCCCTGTATCTGACCAGCGGTTATGTTCAACCCTCGGCCGAGGCCGCCGCTCGACGGTTTGCGGGTGACGAAGAAGGCTATACCTATGGGCGCTACGGCAACCCCACAGTGGCCAGTTTTGAGCAGCGTTTGGCTGGCATGGAACGCACCGAGGCCGCCATTTCCACGGCTTCAGGCATGTCGGCCATCCTGATGATGTGCATGGGCTTGTTGCAGTCCGGCGACCATGTGGTGTGCTCGCAATCCATGTTTGGCTCCACGATCAAATTGATTGGCTCGGACTTGGCCAAGTTTGGCGTGCAATCCACCTTTGTGGCGCAAACTGATGTAGATGCCTGGAAGGCGGCGGTGCGCCCCAACACGAAATTGCTGTTTGCAGAGACACCGACCAACCCGCTGACCGAGGTGTGTGACATCGCTGCCCTGGCAGACATTGCCCATAAGGCCGGCGCATTGCTGGCAGTGGATAACTGCTTTGCAACCCCCATTCTGCAACGACCGGTTGAGTTGGGTGCCGACATCATCATGCACTCTGGTACCAAGTTTCTGGACGGTCAGGGTCGTGTCATGGCAGGTGCCTTGTGCGCCAGCCAGCAGATGGTGGTGGAGAAATTCCTGCCTGTACTCAAGAGCGGTGGTATGACCCTGGCACCCTTCAATGCGTGGGTCGTGCTCAAAGGGCTGGAGACCTTGGGCATCCGCATGCGCGCACAGTCGGAGCAGGCCATGGCGTTGGCGCAGTGGTTGGAAACCCATCCCGCGGTCGAGCGGGTGTTTTACCCCGGACTTGACAGCCATCCACAGCATCAGCTTGCTATGGCGCAACAGGGCGGACTGGGCGGTGCGGTACTGTCATTTGCCGTCAACACCGGCAATCCGGACGAAGCGCGCAGGCGGGCCTTCCATGTGTTGGACTCCATGCAGGTCGTGTCGCTGGCCACCAACCTGGGCGACACCAAGACCATGGCGGCACATCCTGCCAGCACCTCGCACGGCCGCATGACCGAAGCCCAGCGCCAGGCGGCCGGCATTGGCCAGGGCCTGATTCGCGTGGCCGTCGGCCTGGAACATATTGAAGACATAGAGGCCGACCTTACGCGCGGCCTGGATACATTGACATGACAGACAAAAAAATTCGTACCCGCATCGCGCCCTCGCCGACCGGCTTTTTGCACTTGGGCACCGCCCGCACCGCGTTGTATTCATGGGCCTATGCCCGCCACTTTGGTGGTGAATTTGTACTGCGCATTGAAGACACCGATGTCGCACGCTCCACGCAGGATTCAGTGGACCAGATTCTGGAGTCCATGCATTGGCTGGGGCTGGAGTATGAAGAGGGTCCCATCTACCAGATGCAGCGACTGGACCGGTACAAGGAAGTGCTGGATCTACTGATTGCACAAGGCAAGGCCTACTACTGCTACAGCACGCCTGAAGAACTGGATGCCGTGCGGGAGGCCAAGAAGGCCCGTGGCGAGAAGGCGTTGTACGACGGTCGTTGGCGTCCGGCGCCTGGCAAGACGCTGTCATCCATCCCCGAAGGCGTGAAGCCGGTGATCCGTTTCTGCAACCCACCCGATGGCGATGTCACCTGGGACGATCTGGTCAAAGGCCCCATCACCATCAGCAACCGCGAGATTGACGATCTCATCATCGCGCGCACGGATGGCATTCCCACTTATAACTTTGCGGTGGTCGTGGACGATTGGGACATGCAGATCAGCCATGTCTTCCGCGGTGACGAGCACATCAACAACACACCGTGGCAGATCAACATCTTCAATGCGCTGGGTGCGCCGTTGCCACAGTTTGGCCATTGTCCGATCATTTTGGGCGACGACGGCCAGAAGTTATCCAAGCGCCGCGGTGCCGTGAGTGTGACCGCTTACGAGGAGGGCGGCTACCTGCCCGAGGCAATGATCAACTACCTCGCGCGCCTGGGCTGGAGCCATGGTGATGAAGAGTTGTTCAGCCGTGAGCAACTGGTCACGTGGTTTGACGGTACGCACCTGAACAAGAGCCCTGCTCAGTGGGATCCGGTCAAGTTGCTGTGGGTGAACGCCCAGTACATCAAGCAGGCGGACAATAGCCGTTTGGCGGTGCTGGTGGCCCAACAGTTGGTCAAGCTGGGTATTGCTTTGGAGCAGTCCGTTGTTCAGAGGCACTTGCCGCTGTTGTGTGCCCTGTTGAAGGATCGTTGTGACACGACGGTGGCGATGGCGCAATGGGCCGCGAAGTTTTATGGCGACGTAACGCCTGATGCTGCGGAGCGTGCACAGCATGTGACAGAGGCTGTGCGCCCCGCCATTGCATACTTGAGCGAGAAGTTGCAGTCTTGCGACTGGGACAAGGCGTCCATTGGCGTCGCTATCAAGGAGGTACTGTCTTCGCACGGACTGAAGATGGCACAACTGGCAATGCCTGTGCGAGTTCTGGTCATGGGCACCGCACAGACGCCATCACTGGATTCGGTGCTGGAAGTCTGCGGACGAGAAAAAGTCATAGCGCGGCTTGGACAAGCCTGAAATATGACGCTATAATTCGAGGCTCGGAAATTGAGAATGCCCCAAAGGCTTTTTCAGGTTACTGCGAAGTAATTTCTTGGTAGTAGAGGGGGTATAGCTCAGCTGGGAGAGCGCTTGCATGGCATGCAAGAGGTCAGCGGTTCGATCCCGCTTACCTCCACCAAAGTTTTCGAGTGTGGATTAGTCCAAGGTTTTGACCCCATCGTCTAGAGGCCTAGGACATCACCCTTTCACGGTGAGTACCGGGGTTCGAATCCCCGTGGGGTCGCCAAGATTCATCGCAAGATGATCAAAGCGCAAGTTGGTAACAGCCAGTCCGCGAGGGCCGGCGACTTGGCTCGAAAGAGCGAATGGTTACCGCTACCGGGAGCGGTAGTTCAGTTGGTTAGAATACCGGCCTGTCACGCCGGGGGTCGCGGGTTCGAGTCCCGTCCGCTCCGCCAGAAATGGTAAAGCCGTTGAAGATTTTGGTCTTCAGCGGCTTTTTCATTGCCTAGCCACAATCTGAAGCCAAACCTGCTGGCAATTCTGCGGGCTGGGAATGCAAACGTCCAACACCGAGTTCAAGTCCAGGTGTTGCCCGACTTCACGACCTTGCAGTCAATCAATTTCCCGGAGAGTTGGAGCATTCACTCTGATCGATGGGCGGTAAGATTAAACTCAAGTGAACAACTTGTGACCCTGCGAAGTGAATCACCACCCCGTCGCCAAATCCCATCAACCGTTGGCCGAACGACTGCGTCCGAAACACCTGAGCGAGGTAGTCGGACAACAGCACGTTCTTGGCGAGGGCATGGCGCTGCGACTGGCATTCGAGTCCGGTCTGCCACACAGTTGTATTCTGTGGGGTCCACCCGGGGTTGGAAAGACCACCATAGCGCGTCTCATGGCCGACGCATTTGATGCGCAGTTTATCGCTATCAGCGCGGTGCTGGGTGGCGTGAAAGACATACGGGAAGCAGTGGAGCAGGCACAGGTGGCCTTGGCGCAGGGGCGGCGGACCATCGTCTTTGTCGATGAGGTGCACCGGTTCAACAAAAGCCAGCAGGATGCTTTTTTAGCGCACGTAGAAAGTGGCTTGTTTACCTTCATTGGTGCGACGACCGAAAACCCGTCGTTTGAGGTGAATGCCGCGCTCCTGTCACGTGCGGCGGTCTATGTGCTGCAACCGCTCGCTGAGCAGGATCTCAAGCAAATTGTGGCTCTAGCCCTTGTGGAATGTGCGCTACCAGCTATCGAAAGTATAGCAATTGAACGGTTGATTGCCTATGCGGATGGTGATGCACGGCGCCTACTCAACACGCTGGAGACACTGGCCGTGTCCGCCCGTCAGGAGCGACTGGAGCAGGTAACCGACGCCTGGCTGGTCAAGGTGCTGGGCGAGCGCTTGCGCCGCTATGACAAGGGCGGCGACCAGTTTTACGACTCCATTAGTGCACTGCACAAATCGGTGCGTGGCTCGGACCCGGATGCCGCCCTGTATTGGCTGGTGCGCATGCTCGATGGCGGCGCGGACCCCCGTTACCTGGCCCGGCGGCTGGTCCGCATGGCCAGTGAAGACGTGGGTTTGGCCGATCCCCGGGCGCTGCGCATGGCGCTGGATGCGGCTGATGTGTATGAACGCATGGGCAGCCCAGAGGGCGAGCTGGCCTTGGCGCAGTGTGCGGTGTATCTGGCCGTAGCACCCAAATCCAATGCCGTGTACAAGGCGTTCAACGAGGTCCGGGCGCTTGTCAAGAAAGATGGCACGCGCCCGGTTCCCATGCATCTGCGCAATGCTCCAACCCAATTGATGAAGGCGTTGGACCATGGCAAGGGTTACCGCTATGCGCATGATGAGGCGGATGGATTTGCGGCGGGTGAATGCTACCTGCCGGATGGCTTGGGGGCGCACAGTTTTTACCGCCCGGTTGAACGGGGCCTTGAGATTCGAATTTCAGAAAAAATGCGGCGGTTGAAGGCGCTCAATGAAGCCTCTCAGGCCGCCGGCGGGGCTGGTTCCTGAGTTTTTTCCGTGCCGGCGTGGGTAAGGCCTCTCATTGTCTCTATTAGCGGTGCTAACCCATGGATGATTTCGCTGATGCAGGCGTTGGCTAGGGGTAAACCCACGTGAACGCGGCACTTGCCGGCGTTTTGGCTTGACTACAATTCGCTTCACTTGCTGGGCGCTTCAGACGGGGTGGCAGGCTTTTTGCTAATGGTCAGGTGCAGCCCGCAAGGTTACGCCGGTTGCCTTCAAATTGCGGCTCAATCCACCGATGACCTGGGCGTCGGCCAATCAATCGGAGAATCTCTATGGATATTTTGTTGCAGCAGATCATTAACGGTCTGGTTTTGGGCAGCATGTATGCGCTCATTGCGCTGGGCTACACCATGGTCTACGGCATTATCAATCTCATTAATTTCGCCCATGGCGAAGTCATGATGGTGGGGGCCCTGACCAGCTGGACCATTATTGGAATGATGCAGGAGTCCATGCCGGGAACCCCTGGCTACATCATTCTGATCATTGCGCTGGTGATTGCCTGCATTGTGGCAGCGGCGCTTAATTTCACAATTGAAAAGGTCGCCTATCGCCCCTTGCGCAACAGCCCCAAGCTGGCGCCGCTGATTACCGCCATCGGGATGTCGATCCTGTTACAGACGCTGGCGATGATCATCTGGAAGCCCAACTACAAGTCGTATCCCACACTGTTGTCCAACACCCCCATCGAAATTGGCGGTGCCGTGATATCCCCCACCCAAGTCATGATTCTCGCGTTTACGGCGGTGTCGCTAGCCCTGTTGATGTGGCTGGTGAACTACACCAAGCTGGGGCGCGCCATGCGTGCTACGGCCGAGAACCCACGCGTGGCCGGTCTGATGGGCGTCAAGCCGGATGTGGTGATCTCGGCGACCTTCATCATTGGGGCCGTGCTGGCTGCCATTGCGGGGGTGATGTACGCATCGAACTACGGTACGGCGCAACATGCCATGGGCTTCTTGCCGGGCCTGAAAGCGTTTACCGCGGCGGTGTTTGGCGGCATCGGCAATTTGGGCGGTGCGGTGGTGGGTGCCATCTTGCTGGGCCTGATCGAGTCGATCGGTGCAGGCTACATCGGGGCCCTGACCGGCGGTGTGCTGGGTAGCCACTACTCTGACATTTTCGCCTTCATCGTTTTGATCATTGTGCTGACGCTGCGGCCTTCGGGCTTGCTGGGTGAGCGGGTAGCCGATCGCGCTTGAGGAGCATACGCAAATGAAAAATCAAAAAATATTCACCTTCCTGGCCGCTGCAGTTGGGCTGTTGATTCTGCCGCTGTTGTTGCAGAACTTTGGCAATGCTTGGGTGCGCATTGCCGACATGGCGCTATTGTTTGTGCTGCTGTCCCTGGGGCTGAACATTGTGGTTGGCTATGCCGGACTGCTCGACCTGGGCTATGTTGCATTCTTCGCCATTGGGGCGTATATGTTCGGCCTGATGGCGTCGCCCCATCTGTCCGACACCTTCCCTGCCATTGCGGCCATGTTCCCGGACGGTTTGCACACACCGTTGTGGATTGTGATTCCGTTGTCTGCCGGCCTGGCAGGGCTCTTTGGGGTCTTGCTGGGTGCGCCCACATTGCGTTTGCGGGGTGACTATCTGGCCATTGTGACGTTGGGATTTGGTGAAATCATTCGCGTGTTTCTGAACAACCTGGACCAGCCGGTGAACATCACCAACGGCCCCAAAGGCATCAGCCAGATTGACTCGCTGCACTTTTTTGGCCTGGATCTGGGCAAGAAGATCGTCGTTGGCGGTTTCGAGTTGGCGTCGGTGTCGTTGTACTACTACTTGTTCCTGGCGCTGGTTGTGGTGAGTGTGGTGATTTGTCACCGACTGGAGTTGTCGCGCGTGGGGCGCGCCTGGATGGCGATTCGTGAGGATGAAATTGCCGCCAAGGCCATGGGCATTAACACCCGCAATCTGAAATTGCTGGCGTTCGGTATGGGGGCCACCTTTGGCGGTGTGTCCGGTGCCATGTTTGCCGCCTTTCAGGGGTTCATTTCACCGGAGTCATTCAGTCTGATGGAGTCGGTCATGATTGTCGCCATGGTGGTGCTCGGCGGTGTCGGGCATTTGCCCGGCGTCATACTCGGCGCGGTACTGCTGTCGGCATTGCCAGAAGTGTTGCGCTATGTGGCTGGCCCGTTGCAGGATATGACAGGCGGCCGACTCGATGCATCCATCTTGCGCCAGCTGTTAATTGCCCTGGCCATGATCAGTGTCATGCTGCTGCGCCCACGAGGGCTTTGGCCGTCGCCTGAGCACGGCAAGTCCCTGCAAAACGTGAAGAGCTGAACGGAGGCGATATGACAGACACAGTACTTAACGTCTCCGGCGTTTCCAAACGGTTTGGCGGCTTGCAAGCTTTAAGCGATGTGGGCATCAACATCAAGCGCGGACAGGTGTACGGCTTGATCGGGCCCAACGGTGCCGGCAAGACAACTTTCTTCAACGTGTTGACCGGTCTTTACACGCCCGACAGTGGCACTTTCGAGCTGGCGGGCAAGACCTATCAGCCCACGGCGGTGCATGCGGTCGCCAAGGCGGGCATTGCGCGCACCTTTCAGAACATTCGTCTGTTTGCTGAGATGACGGCTCTGGAAAACGTCATGGTGGGCCGCCACATCCGGACCCACTCCGGCCTGATTGGTGCCGTGTTCCGGACCGCCAGTTTCAAGGCCGAAGAGGCTGCTATCGCCAGCCGTTCGCAGGAGTTGCTGGACTATGTGGGCATTGGCAAGTTTGCGGACTACAAGGCACGCACACTGAGCTACGGCGATCAAAGGCGTCTGGAAATTGCGCGTGCTTTGGCCACTGACCCCCAGTTGATTGCTTTGGATGAGCCTGCCGCTGGCATGAACGCGACCGAAAAGGTCATGCTGCGCGAGTTGATTGACCGTATCCGCAAGGACAACCGCACCATTTTGCTGATCGAGCACGACGTCAAATTGGTCATGGGCCTGTGTGACCGCGTGACCGTGCTGGACTATGGCAAGCAGATTGCCGAAGGCACGCCTGCCGACGTGCAGCGCAACGAAAAAGTGATTGAAGCGTATCTGGGCACCAGCGGCCACTAGGCGGCTTCAGGAGAACAAGACAATGACAAAACAGACTTTGCTCAAGGTAACCGGTTTGAAGGTTTCGTATGGCGGGATTCAGGCCGTGAAGGGCGTGGATTTTGAGGTGCACGAGGGTGAACTGGTGTCCCTGATTGGCTCCAACGGCGCAGGCAAGACCACCACCATGAAGGCCATCACCGGCACACTGCCCATCAACGCAGGCGATATCGAGTATTTGGGCAAAAGTATTCGGGGCCAGGGCCCGTGGGATTTGGTCAAGCAGGGCCTGGCCATGGTGCCGGAAGGTCGCGGCGTTTTTACCCGGATGACCATCATCGAGAACCTGCAAATGGGCGCCTACATCCGAGACGACAAGGCGGGTATTGCCGATGACATGGAGAAGATGTTCACCATTTTTCCACGGCTGCGCGAGCGCAAAGACCAACTGGCAGGAACCATGTCGGGCGGCGAACAGCAAATGTTGGCCATGGGGCGCGCGTTGATGAGCCGTCCCAAGGTGCTGTTGCTGGATGAGCCATCCATGGGGCTGTCGCCCATCATGGTCGACAAGATTTTCGAAGTGGTGCGTGACGTGTATGCGCAGGGCGTTACGGTTTTGCTGGTGGAGCAGAACGCCAGTCGCGCACTGGCCATCGCCAACCGGGGGTATGTGATGGAGTCCGGCATCGTCACCATGTCGGGTGACGCAGCGCAAATGCTCACCGACCCCCGCGTGCGGGCCGCTTATCTGGGCGAATAATCGATCACCGCGCTTTGTCGGCTTCTGATGTGAAAGAGTCGGCAAAGTATTCTTCTGCGGGAAGCTTTGCCAGTGTGGTGAAGTCTGCCCTGGCAGACTCAACGACGATCGGGGCTCCGCAAGCGTAGACCTGGTGGGCACTGAGGTCAGGAAAATCCTGCAGCACGGCGCGGTGCACAAAGCCCGTGCGGCCCGTCCAGGTGTCTTCTGCGGTGGCGTCGGACACCACCGGAACGTAACGCAGATGGGGCAGACGCTTGAGTTGCTCCTTCACCCAATCGTCCATATACAAATCCTCAGGACGACGGGCACCCCAATACAGGGTCACAGGTCGCTCTATATCCTTGTGCTGCATGTGTTCAATCAGTGCCTTGATGGGTGCAAAGCCCGTGCCGGATGCCAGAAGAATAATGGGTTTTCTGGAATCTTCGCGCAGGAAGAACGAGCCATAGGGACCTTCAACGCGCAAAATTTCCTTCTCCTTCATGGCGCCAAAGACATGGTCTGTGAACTTGCCACCCGGCATATGCCGAATGTGCAGTTCGATGTTGGGGCCCAAATGCGGTGCGTTAGCCATGGAATAGCTGCGCCGAGAACCGTCTCTCAAAATGAATTCAATGTATTGACCGGCTCGGTAACCGAAGGTGTCGTTCGCAGGGAGTTGCAATTGCAAGGCCATGACGTCTGGCGACTTTTTCACCATGGACGCGACGCGGGTCGGCATTTTCTTGATCGGCAGGGCACCGATCTCGGTCACCTGACGAGATTCGAGCACCAGGTCCGATTGCGGTACGGCGCAACAGGTCAGCACGTGGCCGCTGGCCTCTTCTTCACTGCTGAGCGCCTTGCTCTGGTGGGCTCCATGTACCACCTGCCCGGATACCAGCTTGCATTTGCACGAACCGCATGCACCGTCTTTGCAGCCATACGGTAGTCCTATTCCCTGGCGAATGCCCGCCGCCAGCACCGCTTCACCCACGCCGACATTGAAGGTGCGTCCGCTGGGTTGCACCAGAACTGAAAAAAGTGGGGTGGCTGTTTCACTTGACGTCATCTTGTAGGTATCCTCGGAACTCTTGTATTTCAATCAGTCCACGATTTTGCCCTCAAACCAGACACCCCTTGGAACCTTGCCTTCGCGATTTCGCCGTGAGCGTGTTTTGATCATCGGGTGTGGCGATGTGGGCATGCGCGTGGCGCAGCAATTGCGTAGCCGTGTCAGCCTGTTGGCGCTGACGTCCGATGCGGGTCGCGTCAAGGAGTTGCGCTCACAGGGGATCACGCCGCTGCGTGGAAATTTGGACCACACCATGTCTCTGATGCGGCTTGCAGGCATTGCAACCCGGGTGGTTCATCTTGCGCCACCGCCGTCCGAAGGATGGGCTGACTCTCGCACCCAAGCACTGCTGCGTGCATTGCGTTTGCGGTCGAAACCGATTTGCATGGTCTATGGCTCAACCAGCGGCGTGTATGGCAACTGCGACGGCGATCGGGTTACCGAAGTGCGGGCCGCAAATGCCCATACGCCCAGGGCCCATCGGCGGGTCGATGCCGAATCACGGATGCGGTTTTGGGGGCGTTCAACCAGGACACGTGTCAGCATTCTGCGCATTCCGGGTATCTATGCCCAGGACCGTGACGGCGGCACGCCCAGGTCGCGGCTCCTGAAGTCAACACCGGTTTTGCGGCAACAGGACGACGTTTTTACAAATCATATTCAAGCGGATGACCTGGCCCGTGCTTGTTGCCTGGCTTTGTGGCGGGGGGCACCACAACGTGTCTATAACGTCAATGACGACAGCAATATGAAAATGGGTGACTATTTCGACTTGGCGGCAGACTTGTATGGTTTGCCGCGTCCACCCCGAATCGCCCGCGAAGGGGCAACTGAGCAGTTGCCGTTGATGCTGTTGAGCTTCATGAGTGAGTCCCGCCGCATGGACAATACCCGGATGAAACAGGAACTGCGTTTGCGACTACGCTACCCCACCGTGCTAAGCGGCTTGCGCTAACGGTCTACACCCGGTCCGGATGCTCAGTTCGTAACGCATTGAAGGTGGCCAAATTGCCCAGTAATAAGTCAACCAAGGCCGGTTCGAACTGTGTACCGCGCCCCTCGCGAATCGTTTCTGTCACCAAGTCTTCTGACCACGGTTCCTTGAAGCTGCGGCGCGAGCCCAATGCGTCAAATACATCGGCCAGCGCGGTAATACGCCCGGAAATTGGAATGGCCGTTCCTGCCAGTCCATTTGGGTAGCCGGTTCCATCCCAACGCTCATGGTGTGACAGGGCGATTTCTGCGCCCAGTTTCATCAGCGGGCGGTTGGAGCGCTGGAGTATCTCCAGTCCGAATTGGGCGTGTTGTTGCATCAGCGCCCATTCACTCGGTTCCAGCTTGCCAGGTTTACGCAAGATGTTGTCGGAAATGGCAACCTTGCCGATGTCATGCAGGGGCGAGGCCGTCTTGATCAGCATGACCTGGGCTTCGGGCAGTCCATAGAGGCGTGCCAGTATTTCGCAGGTTAGCGCGACCCGCTTGACATGTGCGCCGGTGTCTTTGCTACGGGCTTCCACGGCGTCCGCCAGGGTGTAAACCAGCTCCTTCTGGGTCTCGCCCAGTTCTTCCTGTAGATTGATGTTCTCAAAGGTGATGGCGACGCTTTGGGTATAGACCTCCAGGAGCTGGCGGTCCATTTTTTCCAATTCGACGGCATGTTTCAGGTAGAGCAAGTTGCATCCACCATTCTTGGAGGATGTATACACAACGTATGCATCTTCAAAGTGCTGGGCTGCCTTTTGTTCGAGCACTTGCGCGAATCGCTGGGAGACGATCTCGGGCAGATCAGTGAAGCGGGTATCGGTGCTGTATTGCACAAAGTCGCCGGTTGCTGCAATGGTTTTTGACTGATGTTCGCCGTTTTCCGGATTGGGCAGGACGATGCAGTACAGGGCCGAGCGGTCCAGGTTCAGCAAAGAAGTGAGCTGATCGAGAACAGCGGTTGCAAAAACGGTTAACGACTCTGCGTTTTGCACCATGGCGGTTGCACCCAACACGCGTGTCAGCCCGTCGCGCTGGTATTCGATGATGCACAGGTCACGGTATGCGCGCAGTTTGCTGTAAAGCAAGGTACGCAGCTTTTGTATGGTCAGGTCCGTCTTCTCTTTGTAGTCGTCAATGTCGTAGTCACGGATGACACGGTCCTCTGGTGCCTGGCCGGGTTGCCCGGTGCGCATGACCAATCGCGTACGGTGGTTTTGCAGGGTGTTGCGTACGTAGTGCACGAGGTCCAGGCCGGCGTGGTCGGTTTCCATGACCACATCAACGATAGCCAGCGCAATGTCGTCCCGGCTGTGAAACACGTCGCGCCCGGCCAGTCCGCTGTGCGCGCTGATAAGTTCGAGCTGGCTGCCCTGGAACTCAAACCCCTTCAATGCCAATCGGGTGACCGCATGGACCTCCGCATCATCGTCCACCAACAAAATGCACCATGGTTTTTTGGCAGCTTTTTTGGTGAAATCAGCGTCCGGCGCGTCTTCATCGGCAAAAATCAATTCCATGGGTGAGTCCTGGGGTATTCAAACAGAATGCGTTCTGCAAAATATTTTACGCAGATGCGGCCCAGGCGCTACCCGCGTGAAGGAGCTTCTTGTGGGCCAGGGTAGGTGCGGAGCAAAACTTTCCAAATGCACCAGCTGCACAGCATGGTAATGGGGCTGGCCCACAGCACATCGCTGAGCCAGTGCGCCCCATCTGCCATGCGGGAAAAGCCGATTGCCAGGCCCGCTGTGACGCCTATGGCGCCCCATATGCCGTGGCGCCGACGGTGGACCAGCATGAGCGAGGCCAGAAAAAAACCGCAGGCCACGTGTCCGCTAACAAATGAGCAATTGTTGTTGCATTGGTCGGTCATCACCGCGGCGCGGGTAAATTGCTGGGTGCCCCCAAACTGCTGCACCTGGTACGGGCGTGCGCGCTGCCAGTTGTCTTTAAACCCGCTGTTTACCAGCAAGCCCGGCCCCAGCGTACCCGACAGCACAACAAAAGCCAATGGCAGTCGCCAGCTCTTTCCCCGGGAACCCAGGGTGACCAGCAGCCAACCCAGCAGCGCCATGAAAACCATCGTTCGAAAGGCAGCCGGTATGTAGAGGTTGATCAGTTCGACCCACCACCACTTTGCCGCGTCAATGCGAGCGGATGGCCCCATAAAGAGTGCAGCCGCGTTCAAGTCCAGCGAGGTCCAAGCCGTCGGTAGCAGTGCCAGCGCCGCGAAACCGCCCAAAATCCACCAGAACAGCACGGGTGTCTGGTGCCGGGGTACGGGTTGATTCAAAGGGCTCTGCATGGGCGAATGGGTTGGCGGCATTGTCTGCGAAAATCCTGCGCAGGTATTATCTTGATTCCAATTTCAGGGATAGAACACTCAATGACCATTCTCGTAACCGGCGGTGCCGGGTTTATCGGGTCCAACTACGTGCTGGACTGGCTTGTGCAGTCACAAGAGACCGTGGTCAACCTGGACAAGCTGAGCTACGCCGGCAATCTGCAAAACCTGGCCAGTCTGAAAGAGGACCCGCGCCACGTTTTTGTGAAGGGTGACATTGGCGACGCCGCATTGGTGCCTCAATTGCTGGCCCAACACCAACCGCGCGCCGTGGTGAACTTTGCAGCGGAGTCCCATGTGGACCGCTCCATCCATGGGCCGGGTGAGTTCATCCAGAACAACATCGTGGGCACCTACCAGTTGCTCGAATCGGTGCGTAGTTACTGGAGCGCCCTGCCAGCGACCGAGAAAGCCGATTTCCGGTTTCTGCACGTGTCCACGGACGAGGTGTACGGATCGCTTTCGAAAGGCGACCCGGCCTTTACCGAGTCCCACACCTATGAGCCCAATAGCCCATACAGCGCCAGCAAGGCTGCGAGTGACCATCTGGTCCGTGCCTGGCACCACACCTATGGCCTGCCGGTGCTGACGACCAATTGCTCAAACAATTACGGCCCCTACCATTTTCCGGAAAAGCTCATCCCGTTGGTGATCGTCAACGCGTTGGCGGGCAAGACCTTGCCGGTGTACGGTGATGGTCAACAAATTCGCGACTGGCTCTATGTCAAAGACCATTGCAGCGCCATTCGCCGCGTGCTCGAAGCCGGAAAGCTGGGTGAAACCTACAACGTGGGCGGCTGGAATGAGAAGGCCAACCTGGACATCGTGCGCACCATTTGTGGCCTGCTCGACACATTGCAACCGCGCGCCGATGGCAAACCGTATGCGGACCAGATCGCTTTTGTAACGGACCGCCCGGGCCATGACCGCCGATACGCCATTGATGCCCGCAAAATTGAGCGCGACCTGGGCTGGAAGCCCGCCGAGTCCTTTGACACCGGCATCGCCAAGACGGTGCAGTGGTATTTGTCCAACCAGGACTGGGTGGCCAATGTGCAGAGTGGAGGCTATCGCGATTGGGTGCAAACACAATACGGCCACGCCGCCGCCGCCGCATGAAGATACTTCTGCTGGGGACCGATGGTCAGGTCGGCTGGGAATTGCAGCGCAGCCTGGCCCCGCTGGGCGAGCTGATTGTCATGGGTCAGGACAGTGCCACCAACCCCGGTGGCCTGTGTGGCGACTTCACGCAGCTGGACGCATTGGCCGAAACGGTGCGCACGGTGCGCCCCGGCGTCATTGTCAATGCTGCCGCACACACGGCGGTGGACAAAGCCGAGAGTGAGCCCGACTTCGCCCGCCTATTGAACGCGCTGGCACCCGGGGTGTTGGCCGACGAGGCGCAGCGCCTGGGCGCCTGGTTGGTGCACTACAGCACTGACTACGTATTTGACGGCAGTGGCGACCAACCGTGGAAAGAGGATGCTGCGACGGGTCCACTCAGTGTGTACGGACTGACCAAGCTCGAAGGCGAACAGGCTGTGATGCGCTGCGAGCGCCACCTGATTTTCCGCACCAGTTGGGTCTACGCAGCCCGTGGCGGCAATTTCGCCAAAACCATGTTGCGCCTGGCCAAGGAGCGTGAGACGCTACAGGTGATAGACGACCAGACGGGTGCACCCACCGGTGCTGACCTGATTGCCGACGTGACCGCCCATGTGATACGCCAGGTTATGCTGGGTCAGCCAGGCGGCGATGTGGCGCTAGCCGGTATTTACCACCTGGTCGCCGGGGGCTGCACCACCTGGTATGCCTATGCAAAACACGTGCTAGCCCTTGCTGAATGTGCGCAACCAGCTATAAAAATAGTAGCAAAAGACATTGCGGCTGTGCCTACGTCGGCATTCCCCACACCGGCAAAACGTCCCCACAATTCGCGCCTGGACACCACCAAGCTGCAAACCACCTTCGACCTGAGCTTGCCGCACTGGCAAGCGGGCGTGAAACGCATGTTGAGCGAGATTGACTATGGTCGCAACCAATAACCCCCGAGCCACCTCCCGCAAGGGCATCATTTTGGCGGGGGGCTCTGGTACCCGCCTGCACCCCGCCACACTGGCCATGAGCAAACAGCTGCTGCCGGTGTATGACAAACCGATGATTTACTACCCGCTGAGCACATTGCTGCTGGCCGGTATCCGCGACATTCTGATCATCAGCACACCCCAGGATACGCCTCGATTTGTTCAGTTGTTGGGAGACGGCAGCCAGTGGGGCATCAACCTGCAATATGCGGTGCAGCCCAGCCCGGACGGCTTGGCGCAGGCCTTCATCATTGGCGATCATTTCATTGGCAACAACGACAGCGCGCTGGTTCTTGGGGACAACATTTTCTACGGTCATGACCTGCAGACTCTGCTGAGCAATGCCGATATACAGCAGCATGGTGCGACGGTGTTTGCGTACCATGTACAAGACCCTGAGCGCTATGGCGTGGTGGCGTTCGATGCCGCAGGCAAGGCGTGCAGCATCGAGGAAAAACCCGCAAAACCACAGAGCAATTACGCTGTCACCGGTTTGTACTTTTATGACAAGCAGGTGGTGGACATCGCCAAGGCCGTGAAACCCAGCGCGCGTGGCGAACTCGAAATCACTGCGGTAAACCAGGCCTACCTGGATATCGGGCAACTCAGTGTGCAAATCATGCAGCGCGGCTATGCCTGGCTGGATACCGGCACCCATGACAGCTTGCTGGAAGCGGGGCAGTTCATTGCCACGCTGGAGCGTCGCCAGGGGCTCAAAATTGCCTGCCTGGAAGAAATAGTCTGGCGCAATGGCTTCATCGGCAGCGAACAACTGGCCAAACTGGCGCAACCGTTGGCCAAGAACGGCTATGGCCAGTATTTGCTGGGCTTGCTGAAAGAAGGCGCCCAGTCATGAAGGTGACGCGCACCGCCATTCCCGATGTGATGCTGATCGAACCCCGGGTGTTTGGCGACGCGCGCGGTTTTTTCTTTGAGAGCTTCAATCAGCGTGCCTTTGCTGCGGCGACAGGTGTGGATACGCACTTCGTGCAAGACAACCATTCCCGCTCCGCCCACGGCGTACTGCGTGGTTTGCACTACCAGATCCAGCAGCCTCAGGGCAAGTTGGTGCGCGTGGTGGCAGGCGAGGTGTTTGATGTGGCTGTCGACATCCGTCGTTCGTCACCCACATTCGGGAAGTGGGTTGGTGCCATTTTGTCGGAGCAGAACAAGGCGCAATTCTGGGTGCCACCCGGTTTTGCGCACGGTTTTGTGGTGCTGTCCGATGCCGCTGAATTTCTGTACAAAACCACCGAATACTATGCGCCGGAACATGAGCAGTGCATTGCCTGGAACGACCCGTTCCTGAACATTACCTGGCCGGATCTGGGCGAAGCACCCAAATTGTCCGCCAAGGACGCGGCGGGTGCCCTGTGGGCCGATGCCCAATTTTTTGATTGATGGCCACCATGGCAAACAGGCAACACGGACTCAAGCTTTGCATCGTGCTGCTGATGGGTTTTCTGAGTGCATGTGCGCTTCCAATACGTGTGGATGCGCCGATTTCACCAGTTGTAGCCTCGGCAACTCTGTCGGGCACCGAGTGGGTGGCCTTTGCCATTGACGGTGTGCCTGAGGTCACACTTCCAAAACCCAGGTTGCGGTGGACCGGTGCAGACCAGATCACCGGTACCGGTGGTTGCAACGGCTTTCGGGGAAGCGCGCTGGTTGGGACTGGAACGTTGCGGCTCGGACCGCTGGCTTCAACGGGCCGGGCGTGCTTGAGCATGCCAGGTTCCCAGGAGGACCTTTTCTTCAAAGCGCTGGAGTTGACCCGCAACGCCAGGCTCGACGGTGACCAATTGAGCTTGATCGATGAATCCGGGAAAGTCATCGCACGGTTCCTGAAAACCAACTGAGTTGGCAATGCAAGAAGTCAGAATGGCGGGATACCCTCTAAATACACAAGAAAAAAGCCAGAAGCTTTTGGAAGCTTCTGGCCCTATTCATGGTGCCGAGGCCGCACACGCTAAAACGGCTGCAACCCGCATGAATCCTAGCTTCTGGTCATATGATGGCGAAATATGCCCCCAAATATGCCCCCAGAATGTGAAGGATACCCCCCGTGAAGCTGACCGACGCCCAACTGCGCAACCTGACAAAGCCCGGCAAACACTCTGACGGCTTCGGCCTGTACCTGGAGATAAGCCCCAGCGGGGGCAAATACTGGCGCTTGAAATACCGCTACGGGGGCAAAGAAAAGCGCCTGGCCTTCGGTGTCTACCCCGGCGTCACCCTAAAAGATGCCCGCGAGCTGGCGACCAAGGCACGGCAAGTGCTGAAAGATGGCAGCGACCCCAGCGAACTGCGAAGAAACGAAAAAACCAAGGCCACACAAGAGGCCGTGAATACGCTTGAGACGGTGGCCCGCGATTGGATGAAGCACCAGGCATCACGGTGGGACGATGACACGGCAGGGCGCATCCGTGCGTCATTGGAAAAGGACATTTTCAAAACGCTGGGCTCTCGTCCGCTGGCTTCCATCAAACCTGGCGAAATCATGGACGCGGTAAAGAAGATCGAGACGCGGGGCGCTGGCGACCAGGCGGGCCGGGTGCTGCAACGGGTTAAGGCGGTGTATCGGTGGGCGGTGATTCACGAGCGCCTTGATTCAAACCCCATGCTTGATCTGATGCCGTCCGAAGTGCTCAAGCCCCGCATAGTGACAAACCGGGCCGCGATGACCGACAAAGAGCTTCCCGAATTCCTGGCGAAGTTGGCAGCGTACGAAGGCGACCCCCACACCAAGCATGGGCTACGCTTCCTGATCCTGACCGCAACCCGACCAGGCGAAACACGCGGGGCGCTGTGGTCCGAAATTGACCTTGACGCGGCACTGTGGATCATTCCTGGCAAGCGTATGAAGATGAAGGTCGAACACCGGGTCCCGTTGTCTGCGCAAGCTGTTGAGATATTGCGCACCATGCAGCCGCTCAGCGGTGACCTTCCGTTGGTGTTCCCGAGCCCCGTCTATCGCAGCAAGCCCCTGAGTGAAAACACGTTTAATCTGGCACTGGCACGGATGGGCTACAAATACACGGCGACTGCTCACGGCTTCCGTTCGACGTTTTCAACGATTGCCAATGAGTGCGGGTGGAACCCGGATGTGATAGAGCGCCAGCTAGCCCACAAAGAGCAAAACGAAATCCGGGCCGCGTACCACCGAAGCACCTACCTGGCAGACCGTGAGCGCCTGATGCAGTGGTGGGCTGATTACCTTGACGGGCGCAAGGCTGGCAACGTGGTGAAGATGCCCCAGCGGGCCGCGTGACCATGAAAAGCGGCGCACATTTTGGCCGGGCGTGTGTTTTTGTAGGGGACACAGGGGACAAATTGAATCCCCCAATGAAAACAGGCAAAAACTGTAGGGGACAGTGTAGGGGACTAGTAGGGGACTGATAGGGGACAAACTCTCTATCTATCTTGTCCCCTTTACCCACTTTTCCCCATGCTTTCAACCCTTCGCACCGCTTCGGATGCTTGCGCACATTGCCGGAAATGGCCGCAAAGTGGCCTCCCCCTGGCACACGTTACAGCGCAAAACTGGCCTGTGGATAACTTCCCTGTTTTATGCTCTCTGTCAATTGCACAAAATTTAAGCACAACAGCCCCATGCGCAACCCGTTGAATTCATTGAATATTCCGCAAAATCGTACAAAGTTGTTCACTTTCTCTGCTTTATACAACGGGCGTTATGTTAAGTTGTTCGTACGTATTGCGCTTTATTGTACGTATTTGCGGAATACGTGTCATAATTTCCAGACCATAAAGGACTATGCACAATGACCCCTGAAACCTTCGCCGCTGCGCTGGATGCCCTGCACTGGAAACAGGCAGATTTTTGCCGCAAGACCGGCGTCAATAAATCGACCCCCAGCAACTGGATGACTGAAAAGACGCCTATCCCGCTGTGGGTGGGTGCGTACCTGGGTGCAATGCAAGACCTTGCAGCCCTGCACACCAAGTATCTGGCGACCACCAAAGACAGCGCCAGCGAATGACCACGCGAAGCCCTGGCGCGTTTCAACCAGGGCAAAAAGGCGGGGCCGGGCAGTGCGCTAACACTGACCAGCCCCTGACCACAATGCAAAGGAACCTTGCAAAATGGCTGATATGAACTCTACCGCAACCCGTGCGGCACCACGCCCGCGCACCAGGACAACCAAGGCCCGCGAAGCCGTGCCCATGTACGGCGCTGGAGCTGGCGTGTTGTCATTCCGGCATGACCTGGCAGCGCGTGAGCGTAGCCTGATCGATAGGGCGCTGGAAATTGTGGGGCGATGCCTGCGCCAGCCCGGCGTCGTGATGGCAGACCCCGACGCGGTGAAGCAGTACATACGCCTGCACATTGGCGGCGAGACGGTTGAGGTATTTTGTGTGATGTACCTTGACGCGCAAAACCGGGCGATTGCCTTTGACAAGCTGTTTACTGGAACGCTTGCACAGACCAGCGTTTATCCGCGTGAAGTTGTTCGGGCGGCGCTGGCACATGGCGCTAGTGCCGTAGTGTTGGCACACAACCACCCAAGCGGCAACCTGCAACCGAGCCGGGCAGACCAAACCCTTACACAGACCCTAAAAGACGCCCTGGCGCTGGTTGATGTGCGGGTATTGGATCATGTGATCGTGGGCGGTGACAAGGCCCTGAGCATGGCTGAAATTGGTTTGCTTTAGGCTGCAACAGTTTTCCACGCCTACCCCACGCCTGATCCGCAAAGGGGAAAAGTCGGACACCTTCACCGGCCTGGCGCTGGCCCCCAATGAAGGCCGCACCTTGAAGGGGTGGCGATGAAAGACGCGGAAGCATGGCAGAACCTTTGCAAATGGCATGACCTGGAAAGCCATTTTGATGATGGTGAGCGTGAGTTAGCAAAACTCGACGCGGCATGGGCCAAAACTGCGCTAGCGTTCCGAACCGGCGTGCGTTTCGGTCTTAAGGGTATGCGTACGCAGAGCATGGTTAGAGTGCATGAAATGGGGATGGTGTTCAAGCGAAGATTCGACAAAGGGGACACATTCTCGTTACTACAGGCGGTGGCTTTTTTCGCCGAAGAAAACCTACCGCTTCCAGAATGGCTGGCAACTGCCTACTGTCATGCACTGGGGGGATTTACGAAACCTGGCGGTGTAGCGAGCCTTGATGATGCCTTCAAGACTTCGGCACTTCCCACAAGTACCCCAAAAAAAGCGGCCAAAGCGAAACAGGATTGGCATTTGGGCGGTGAGATATGGCACACAACCTGGCGTATTGTCCAGAAAGATGAATCAATTTTGTCGTTTGATGCGGCGATATTGGCAGCGCTTCAGCAACGTGCTTATGGCGTCAAGGTTACTACGGCGAAGAGGCTTTTTTTAATGGTAGAAAGAAACCAAATCGAATTTATCGGAAGTAAACCACTTTCGCGGTTTTTAGAGATTCGGCGAAAACAGATGACTTCTCCCTAGGGGTCTTGCAAAGTGCGGGCTGATTCACGAAAGGCCGCACAAATGCAAGCAAACCCGAGGGCATCCAGCCCGCAACAACTCTTAAGACTCCCGCAAGTGGAAGCCTTAGTTGGCATACGCAAATCATCCATTTACGAGGGCGTCAAGGCGGGCACATTTCCAGCCCCCATAAAGCTATCGCGCCGGGCCGTGTGCTGGCCAGCGGCGGCGATTGATGCCTGGATCACGGAGCGCATCAAAGCAGGGGCGAAGTGATGCGCACCAGGCAGCGCCAGCCCGTACCGCTTGAGCTGATCGAGATACGGCGCGAGTCCTGGCTCTACACGTGCAAGAAACCGCACAGGGCACCACCCGCCGATTCACCCAATAGACCCATGCTTGCCCGCCTTTGGTGGGAAGCACACCAGGTGAATCAACGCAACCCAAAGCGGCGCACATTCACACTGTGGGGTGTGCGCTTTTACTTGGTGTACGTAGGTGAACGGCTCGGGGTTCTTCATGGGCGATCTGTCCTAGTGCTAGCCCCAACATCAGAAACCGCGCTGGATGCGATCGTCAATCCTGGGGCGGTGCAACGTGGATAACGAAACGTTCAAGCTTGCAAAGCCCACATACAACGGCATCGGCCTGCAAAAGCTGCGCATCCTGGCACGGTTGACCGAAGGCCCGGCAACGTGCGAACAGTTGCAGACACAGTGCCAATCACCCGACCCCCGCGCCCGCATCCACGAGCTGAGAAAAGACGGGCACACCATCACAACGCAACACCTGCACCGAGCCAACCCAGACGGCAGCGTCAACCGTGTTGGGTTGTATGACTTGCTAGTCAAGGACGAACGGCAAGCGGGTTTATTTGAGCTTTCATGACACACCACAACATCACCCCCGAGTTGATCCGGGCCGCACTGCAACACATCCCGGCAAACCTGTCCCGTGACGAATGGGCACGCGTGGGCATGGCGATCAAATCCGAGTTTCCAGACGATACAGGCCGCGACCTGTTTACCACCTGGAGCGCATCCGGTGACAGCTTCAATGCAAAGAACGTAGCCGACACCTGGCGCAGTATCAAGGCAGGCGGCGGCGTGGGCATTGGCACCCTGTTGCACCTCGCCAAAGAAAACGGCTTTGCGATGCCGCAAGCCAACCAGGCACCCAGTAAACCCGACCCCGCAACAGCCGCCCGCCTGGCACGTGAGCGGGCAGCAAGCCAACAGGCAGAACAGGCCCGGCAACAGGCCGCACATGCTGACGCTGCGCTTGATGCGGTGAAGGCGTGGGACAGTGCCAGCGACACGGGTGAGAGCGCCTACCTGACCCGCAAGGGTGTGCAGCCCTATGGTGTGCGCTTCGGTGCTGACGGCTGGCTGTTGGTGCCTGTGCGTGATGCATCGGGCAAGCTGTGGAACGTGCAACGCATCGCACCCGACAAGCCAGCCAGCGGGCCGGATAAGTTTTTCTTGAAGGGCGGGCGCAAGTCCGGGCTGTGGCACTGGTGCGGCGATCCGGCGGGGGCTGCGGTGTTGCTGATTGCCGAAGGCTACGCCACGGCGGCAAGCCTGCACCAGGCAACGGGCCGCCCGGTGGCTGTGGCCTTTGATGCGGGCAACCTGGCACACGTGGCAAACGCCCTGCACAAGTCGTATCCATCCGCTTTGCTGGTGCTGTGCGGTGACGATGATGTGCAGACATTTGCACGAGCTGGCCACAACCCCGGACGCGACAAGGCCACGGCGGCGGCGCTGGCAGTGCATGGCCTGGCAGTGTTTCCCGAAGGCTTGCCCGAAGGTGGCAGCGACTTTAACGACCTGCACCAGGCGGCGGGCGTGGAGGCGGTGCGCCTTATTGTGGATTCCGCCATTGATAGCCACGAGCCGCACCAGAACAAGCCACAAGGCACGAAGGCGACCACGGCGGGCAAGCGTGGCCAGAGCGCCAGCCGTGAGCGCACAGGGCCGCAAAACGCAGGCGATAGCGGCAATGTGTTTGACCGCTTTTTTGTGGTGGATGGCGACGGCGTGTATTACACACCGCCCGGCGATGATGGCGGCACCGCCCGCAAGGTGTGCGGCGTGTTGCGTGTGGTGGGGCTGGCGCGTGATGCACATGACAACCAGGCGGCGTTACTGTTGGAGTTTGTCACCCAGTTTGCAAAGGTGCGGCGCTGGCTGATGCCGCTATCCATGCTGGCAGGCGATGGCAACGCCTACCGCACGGCGTTGCTAAGTCAGGGCTTTATGACCCCCACCAAGAGCGCACAGCGGCAATGGTTGACTGAGTACCTGCAAAGCCGCGCCCCTGAATCCCTGCAACTGGTGCGGCACGTGCCCCGCGTCGGGTGGGCCGGGCGCTGCTATGTGTTGCCCCTTGAAACCCTGGGCACCAACACCAGCGGCGAAGTCGTGATTTTTCACAGTGAGGCGGGCATTGAAGCCAACTTTAACCAGCGTGGCACCGCTGACCAGTGGCGCGATGACCTGGCCCGCCTATGCGTGGGCAATTCACGGGCCGCGTTTGCCGTGTCTACCGCCTTTGCCGGGCCGTTGCTGGCGTGGGCGCAGGGCGTCACTGGCGGGGGCATCCACTACACCGGGCAAACGTCTATCGGCAAAACCACATGCTTTTTGCTGGCCGCGTCCGTGTGGGGCAAAGGCACCGAAAAAGACCCCGACAGCTATATGCAGAAATGGCGGGCAACCAGCAACGGCCTGGAGTACCAGGGCGAACAGCACAACGACTGCACTTTGATCCTGGACGAGCTGGGACAAATGGACGCGGGGGACGCTGGAAACGCGGCGTACATGCTGGCTGACGGCATGGGCAAGACACGCGGCAAAGGGGCCGGGGGCTTGCGTCCTAAGCCTACCTGGCGGCTGTTGTTCTTGAGTAGTGGCGAGCTGACGCTAGCGCAGCACATGGAAACAGTGGGCAAGAAAATGAAGGGCGGGCAAGAGGTGCGACTGATCCCAATACCCACCGAAGTTAAGGAAGGTTCAGCCCTGGAAACATTCCACGAGTTTGCCAGCGGGCACGAGCTATCTAGCTTTGTGCAACACAACGCGGCACGGTGTTACGGCACTGTAGGCCGCGCCTGGCTTGAATATCTGGTTGCCCACACTGACGGCCTGGGGGCTGCGCTGCGTGAGCGTATGGACGCGATAGAGGCCCAAATTGTGCCCGCTGGTGCATCGGGTCAAGTCAAGCGGGGCGGGCGGCGCTTTGCCCTGATTGCAGCTGCTGGCGAGATGGCCACGGCGGCGGGCCTGACAGCCTGGCCAGTGGGCGAAGCGATCCGAGCGACACGCCTGTGCTTTGATGCCTGGCTGAAGTTACGCGGCGGGGCTGGCAGTAGCGAGAAAACGAACATGCTCAGGCAGGTGCGGGCCTTCCTGGAGACGCACGGCGACGGGCGCTTTGCTATGTGGCACCGTGCTGCTGATGACCATGCAGCCAAGACCCTACACCGGGCCGGGGTGCGGCGCATGTTGAACGAGGAAGGTGAGCCGATCAAGACCAACAGCCAACACGGGGCAGAGTACGGCGAACGGATGCCCGCTGCATTGGGTGAGGGCGTGAGCTTTGAATACTTTGTCCTGGCGGAGACATTCAAGGCAGAGGTATGCAAAGGCTTTGACGTGCAAGCCGTGTGCGCTGTGCTGGTGGAGCATGGGGCGCTGATCGTCAAAGAGCCGGGCCGCTACAGCATCAAGACCAAGCTACCAGGCATCGGGCCTGCACGGTGCTACCTGATCCCGCCTGCAATCTTTGACCTTGATGTTTGAAACAAAGTTACAAGATCGGGCCGCGCTGGGGGGCGGTGTGGGCACAGTTCTTTCGCGCTGCAAATGGGGTGTGCGACGTGCCCCAGATACCAATGATGTGCAGTGGCTGGACTTCCCTGCACCTATGCGGTGTGAGTTGTCCCCTGTGTCCCCTACAGGTCCAAAGTACCGGGGACCGCGCAAACCCGCATGGATAGGGCTTGTCCCCTGTGTCCCCTGTGTCCCCTACAGAAAAACGGTTTGCCGAAGTCGTATTGCATTGTTGGCGGTGCTTGATGTAACAGAGTTACATGATTGACGCAAGTAAACCAGCAACGCGAAGCGACCACTATTCATATCAAAAGGAACTGAATCATGCCAATTTCACCCCCAAAACCATGCACTCACCCCGGTTGTGGGGTGCTTGTGCGTGATGGTTCAGGCCGCTGTGCCAAGCATCCCCGCGTTGCCTGGCTAAAGCAGCCCAACGCAGCGAAGCGCGTCACAGGCAGGCGATTGCAAACCATGCGTGACCGCCTGTTTAGTGACCATCCCCTGTGCGTGGAGTGTGAGCGCCTGGGGCGCGTCACGCTGGCCACGCAGCGCGATCACATCACTCCCCTTGCCGAGGGTGGCACCGACGACGATAGCAACGTACAGGGCCTTTGCCGCCCGTGCCATGAGGCCAAGACACAGCGCGAATCAGCAAGGGGGCGGCACAGGGTGGGGTAGGGGGGGTAAAAGTCTGGGAGTTTTAAAGCGGAAACCGACCGCTTAACCAAATTTTTGCGTGCGCAGGTTTCGACCCCCCGGGGTACCCCTTGTTGCTTTGCCGTCACGTCTTGCAATGTGCTGGGGTGAGGGGGGCGAAGTGGTCAATATCCAGCCCCTGCACACCTGGCACAAATGCCCCCCAAAACGGGGCACTTGAGACTGCCCCCAGCAATGCCCCCATGCCCCCACTTTTCGAAAAATTGCCCCCATAAGTGCCCCCCTATTGCCCCGGAATATGGCACACTTACGCGGACGCTATCGCACGACTAAAAGCAGGTTTTCAGAGGGGAAAAAGAAAAAGCCGGAAGGTTTTGAACCCTTCCGGCCCTATTCATGGTGCCCGAGGCCGGAATCGAACCGGCACGCCTTGCGGCGCGGGATTTTGAGTCCCGTGCGTCTACCAATTCCACCACTCGGGCGACGCTATCAATCAAGTCCTAAATTATGGCACATTTAAGGGCATGAAATACCCAACTATTGAAGACGCGATCGGCAAAACACCTTTGGTCGCCTTGCAACGTATTGGTGCCGCAGAAAACTCGGCGCGCAACACCGTGGTGCTGGGCAAACTGGAAGGCAACAACCCAGCCGGTTCGGTGAAGGACCGACCGGCCTTGTCCATGATCCAGCGTGCCCAGGAGCGCGGAGAAATCAAGCCCGGCGACACTTTGATCGAGGCCACTTCGGGCAACACCGGCATTGCGCTGGCCATGGCGGCTGCCATCAAGGGTTACCGCATGGTGCTCATCATGCCGGAGGACCTGTCCATTGAGCGGGTGCAGACCATGAAGGCTTTTGGCGCGGAGCTGATTCTCACGCCCAAGAGTGGTGGTATGGAATATGCCCGCGATCTGGCCGAGCAGATGAAGCGCGATGGCAAAGGTGTGGTGCTGGACCAGTTTGCCAACGCTGACAACCCACGCATCCACTACGAGACGACCGGGCCCGAGATTTGGGAGGCCACGCGCGGCAAGGTCACGCATTTTGTGAGTGCAATGGGCACCACCGGCACCATCACCGGCGTTGCGCGCTTTTTGAAGGAAAAGAATCCAGCGGTGCGCATCATTGGTGCCCAGCCCTCCGAGGGTTCGCGCATACCCGGTATCCGCAAGTGGCCGCAGGAATATTTGCCCAAGATTTACGACCCGGCCAACGTCGATGAACTGGTCTACGTGAGCCAGTCGGACGCAGAAGAAATGTGCCGCCGACTGGCCCGCGAAGAAGGCATTTTCGGCGGCATTTCCGCGGCGGGCGCCTGCTGGGTTGCGCAGGAGATTGCGCGTCGGGAGAAAGACGCAACCATTGTTTTCATTGTGTGTGATCGGGGTGACCGGTATCTCTCAACCGGAGTGTTTCCGGCATGACAGCGACTTTCAAGTTTTGTCCGCAGTGCGCCACGCCACTGGATTTCATTACGCAGCTTGAGGACGGTGGCGACAAGATGCGCCTGCGTTGTACCGCCTGCGATTACACGCACTGGAACAACCCTGTGCCTGTGCTGGCGGCCGTGATTGAATACGATGGCCAGATCCTGCTGGCGCGCAATGCGGCATGGCCAGGCAAGATGTACGCGTTGATCACTGGCTTTATGGAGGCTGGTGAAACCCCGCAAGAAGGCATTGCCCGCGAAATAGCCGAAGAGACCAACCTGACCACCGGGTCGCTCGACCTGATCGGTGTGTATGACTTCCAGCGCATGAACCAGGTGATCATCGCCTACCATGCGGTGTGCCATGGTGAGGTGCGTTTGTCGCCTGAGTTGGTGGATTACCGCCTCTACGCTCCGCAGAGTGTGAAATGCTG
>CAJAVE010000194.1 GCA_903945325.1 uncultured beta proteobacterium
CTTCATGCTGGTGTTTGGTGCAGGCGCTGGGTTGGCTGGCCTGGCCGGTGTCATTGGTGGCAGTACGTTTTTGACCGAGCCGGCTATGGCTGCAACCGTAGGCTCAGTCATATTTGTGGTGGTGGTGGTGGGCGGCATGGGGTCGCTGTCAGGTGCCTTTCTGGCGTCGGTGTTGATTGGTGTTATCCAGACTTTTGCCGTGGCCTTTGACTTTTCCGTCGCAACTCTGGCGCAGCAAATGGGTATTCAGCTGGGCGCTGCAGCGTCGAACAATTCGTTTGTGAAGCTGACTCTGTCACAGGTCGCGCCAATCCTGCCGTATTTGTTTCTGGTTCTGATTCTGATCTTCCGGCCCAAAGGCTTGCTGGGTACCAGGGAAGGGTAAAAAAATGGCTAGCAACAAAATAACAAGCTCCATCAATGTGGGGCGCTGGGTAACTTGGGGTCTGTTCGCCGTAGTTCTGGCAGTCGCCCCGCTTGTATTTACCAGCGGATTGGGTCTCACTGTTCTGTCGCAAATGGGCATCGCCATCATTGCCTGCCTTTCCTACAACATTTTGCTGGGGCAGGGCGGTATGCTGAGCTTTGGACATGCGGTGTACACCGGCCTGGGTGCGTTCCTGGCCATTCATGCGTTGAATGCCGTGTCCAGTGGTTCACTGCCGATTCCCGTGTCCGCTGTACCTCTGGTTGGGGGGCTCGCGGGTATGGGTTTTGCCGCGCTCTTGGGGTATGTCACCACGCGTAAGGCGGGTACCACTTTTGCCATGATTACCATGGGCGTGGGAGAACTGGTGTTCGCGATGTCACTGATGATTCCCGAGTTCTTTGGGGGTGAGGGCGGCGTCTCAGGCAACCGGGTGATCGGCAAGGCGTTTCTGGGTATCACTTATGGACCGCCGATTCAGGTGTATTACCTGATCGCGGTGTACACCTTTTTTTCGGTGGTTCTAATGTTTGCATTCACCCGCACGCCGTTGGGCCGCATCCTCAATGCTGTGCGGGACAATCCCGAGCGGGTGGAGTTCGTCGGCTACAACACGCAACGCGTGCGCTACACGGCCTTCATCATTGCCGGTTTTTTTGCCGGGATTTCTGGTGGCCTGGGCGCGCTGAACTTTGAGATTGTGACGGCCGAAGTGGTGCACGCCGCACGCTCTGGTGCCTATCTGCTGTTCACCTTCCTGGGCGGAGCTACCTTTTTCTTTGGCCCCATCATTGGTGCCATTCTGATGGTGCTGGCCTTTGTGTTGTTCAGCGAGTTCACCAAGGCTTGGCTGCTGTATCTGGGCCTGATCTTCCTGTTCATGGTGATGTATGCGCCCGGTGGTTTTGCCAGTCTGATCATGATGAATTTACGGGTAGCAGCCTTCGGCAAACTGCGCCAGCTCTGGTCCAGCTACCTTGCGCTGGCGGTGACGGGTCTGGTGGCACTGGTTGGCGCCGCCGCCATGGTCGAGATGACCTATCACTTGCAGCTTAGTTCATCCGAAGGGCCGGACATTCAATTCATGGGTGTAACGCTCAACACCACAGGAATGGATAACTGGTTGGGGGCCGCTGCCATCCTCTTCGTGGGCATCGTGCTGTTTGAGATCGCCCGCCGCCGTTTTGCGCGCGAATGGGAAGAAATCCAGGCGTTCATTGAGAAGAAGATGAACCCGGAGGATGCGCAATGACCGCACCAGACACATTCGCGCTGGAACTGAAAGACCTGCGCAAGAGCTTTGGCAAGACCGAAATCATTCGCGGTGTCAATCTGGCGGTTAAACACGGTGAGCGTATTGCCATCATCGGGCCCAACGGTGCCGGCAAGTCGACACTGTTCAATCTGATTAGCGGCCGGTTTGGCGCCAGCAGTGGTGATGTATTACTGAACGGCACGGTGATCAATGGAATGAAGCCCTACGAGATCAATCGGCTGGGCCTTTCGCGCAGCTTCCAGATCACCAACATCTTTCCCAAGCTGAGTGTGTTTGAGAACCTGCGTTGCAGCGTGCTGTGGAGCTTGGGCTACAAGTACAGCTTCTTCAAGTTTCTTGCGAACCTGCATGACGCCAATGCCCGAGCCAACGAGTTGCTGAAAATGGTCAATCTCGAAAAGAAGCACGACGTATTGGCCGTCAACCTGACCTATGCCGAACAGCGCGCGCTGGAAATTGGTATCACCATCGGTGGTGGCGCGAATGTGATTTTGCTCGATGAGCCGACCGCCGGCATGAGCAAGAGCGAGACCACGCGCTTCATCGCATTGATCAGACAGGTTACAGAAGGTAAGACCCTGTTGACGGTAGAGCACGACATGGGTGTGGTGTTTGGCTTGGCCGACAAGATCGCGGTGGTGGTGTACGGCGAGGTGATTGCCTTTGATACGCCCGAAGCGGTACGGGCCAATCCACGTGTGCAGGAAGCCTACCTGGGCTCAGCCGTTGCCGACGAGCAGGCAGGAGGTCACTGATGGTATTGAAAGTATCGAATCTGCATGCCTACTACGGCAAGAGCCATGTGCTGCACGGCGTGGACATGCATGTCAAGGCCGGTGAAATCGTGGCGCTGTTGGGGCGCAACGGGTCTGGCCGCTCCACCACCGCCAAGGCCATCATGGGTCTGGTCGATTGCCAGGGTTCTGCCTTGTGGAAAGGCACAGAGGCGCTGGGCCTCAAGACCTTCGAGATCGCCCACCTGGGAATAGGCTATGTTCCGGAAAGCCGCGACATCTTCCCCAAGCTGACCGTTTACCAAAACCTTTTGCTGGGCCAGAAGCGGGGCCAAAAAACCCCGCGCTGGTCATTTGACGACATGTACAACATGTTCCCGCGTCTGAAGGAGCGCGAACACACTGAAGCGGGTGTTTTGTCGGGCGGAGAGCAGCAAATGCTGACCCTGTGTCGCACGCTGATGGGGGACCCGGACCTGATCATCATTGATGAGCCAACCGAAGGACTGGCACCCAAGATTGTGGAACTGGTTGCCGAATACCTGCAAGAGCTTCGCAAGCGCGGCATTTCGGTGCTGCTGATCGAACAAAAACTGACCATTGCGATGAAGATTTCTGACCGCTGCCTGGTCATGGGACACGGCAGCATTGTCTTTGAAGGCACGCCCGACGAACTGCGCGCCAACACCGACATCCGCAAGGAATGGTTAGAGGTGTAGGCGGGTTTGTCCCAACCGCGACAAATCGCGTTTTACACAGCAGTAAACTCCATACAATTTAAAACGAACGACCGTTCTATTTTGGTTATTTCCCTCTCACTCCAAGGAATTCAAGCATGACTGCCCAATACCAAGTTCATGGCGATGTCGCCATCATCACGCTCGACAACCCACCAGTGAATGGCCTGGGTCTCGCAACCCGTTTGGGCATCACCGACGGCATGGCCAAGGCCAACGCGGATGCGGCCGTCAAGGCCATCATCATCACGGGCGCTGGCAAGGCGTTCTCGGGCGGTGCGGACATCAAGGAGTTTGGCTCGCCCAAGGCGGTGCAGGAGCCCAACTTGCTCAGCGTCATCAGCGTGCTGGAAAACTCGGCCAAGCCGGTGGTAGGCGCTGTCCACACCGTGGCCATGGGCGGAGGGCTGGAGTTGGCACTCGGTTGCCATTACCGTATTGCTGCGCCCGGCACCAGTGTTGCATTGCCAGAAGTCAAGCTGGGCCTGATTCCAGGCGCTGGTGGCACCCAGCGCCTGCCGCGTGTTTTGGGTGTGGAAGCGGCCCTGAACATGATTGTCAGTGGCGAACCGGTCAAGAGTGAAATGCTGGCCATGTTGCCCGGTCAAAAGCTGTTCGACAAGATGGCTGCGTCCGCAGAATCGCTGGCCGAAGAAGCGCTGGCGTTTGCCCGCTCGGTGGCCGACGTGCGCCCCCTGCAATTGGTACGCGACCTGAAATGCCGCCATCCCCAGGGCGATGCCTATTTCCAGTTTGCCCGCAACATGGTCAAAGGCATGTCCAAAAACTTCCCGGCGCCGCCGAAGTGCGTGGACATCGTGGAGATCGCCACCAAGAAGAAGTTCGATGACGGCATGGCCGCAGAGCGCGAGATTTTTATGAACCTCATGCTGACCGCCGAAAGCAAGTCCCTGCGGCACCTGTTCCTGGCTGAACGTGCAGCATCAAAAATACCGGATGTCCCCGCCGATACTGCGCAACGAGCTATCAATTCAATAGCAGTCATCGGCGCTGGCACCATGGGTGGCGGTATTGCCATGAACTTTCTGAACGCCGGCATCCCGGTCAAGATGCTGGAAATGAAGCAGGAAGCGCTGGACCGCGGCGTGGCCACCATCCGCAAGAACTACGAAGCCCAGGTTACGAAGAAGAAACTCAAGCAGGACAAGTACGAGCAGCGCATGAGCCTGCTGACCACCACACTCAGCTACGACGACCTGAGCGGAACCGACATGGTCATTGAAGCGGTTTTTGAAGAAATTGGCGTCAAGGAGGCCGTGTTCAAGGAACTGGACCGCGTGATGAAGCCTGGCGCTATCCTCGCATCCAACACGTCCACCCTGGACGTCGACAAAATCGCGTCCTTCACCAAGCGACCAGAAGACGTGGTGGGCCTGCATTTCTTCAGCCCAGCCAACGTCATGAAGCTGCTGGAAGTGGTGCGCGGCGCCAAGACTGCCAAGGACGTCATGGCCACGGTGATGACGGTGGCCAAGAAGATCCGCAAGACCGCTGTGGTGTCGGGCGTGTGCGATGGCTTTATCGGCAACCGCATGATCGAACAGTACGGCCGCCAAGGCGGCTTCCTGCTGGATGAAGGCTGCACACCCGCGCAGGTGGACAAGGCCATGGAGAAATTCGGCATGGCCATGGGACCATTCCGCATGGGCGATTTGGCCGGCAACGACATCGGCTGGGCCATCCGCAAGCGCCGTTACCAGGAAAAGCCCAACATGAAGTACAGCAAGACCGCTGATCTGTTGTGCGAAAAGGGTCGTTTTGGCCAGAAGACCGGGGCTGGCTGGTATGACTATATCGCTGGCAAGCGCGACGCCATTCCGAACGCCGAAGTGGTCGCCATGATCGAAGAGCACCGCAAGTCGCTGGGCATTACGCCACGCAAGATCTCCGACGAAGAAATCGTGCAGCGCCTGGTGTTCAGCCTGGTCAACGAAGCCGCGCATATCCTAGAAGAGGGCATTGCCAACAAGGCCAGCGACATCGACATCGTCTACATATTCGGCTACGGCTTCCCGGCACACCGCGGCGGACCTATGAACTATGCCGATCAGGTTGGCTTGTTCAACGTGGTGCAAGCTATGAACCGCTTTGCGCAAAACCCACTGGACGACGCCAAATTCTGGCAACCCGCGCCTCTGTTGGCCCGTTTGGTCGCTGAAGGCAAGACCTTTAATTAAGGCGCGCATTCGCCCATTGGCCATTCAAGCACACACGAATAAGGAATCACCATGACATCCGCAGTTATCGTATCGACCGCCCGCACCCCCCTCGCCAAGAGCTGGAAGGGATCTTTCAATATGACCCATGGAGCCACCCTGGGCGGCCATGCAGTTGAACACGCCATCCAGCGTGCTGGAATCGAAGCCGGTGAGGTCGACGACGTCATCATGGGCTGCGCCACACCCGAAGGCGCAACCGGTGCCAACATTGCGCGTCAGATCGCCCTGCGTGCGGGTTGCCCGGTCACGACTTCTGGCATGACCGTCAACCGTTTCTGCTCGTCAGGTTTGCAGACCATTGCCATGGCTTCGCAGCGCATCATCGCCAACGAAGGCGACATCTATGTGGCCGGTGGTGTGGAAGCCATTTCCTGCGTGCAGCAGGAAATGAACCAACATATGCTGGCTGACCCTTGGCTGGTCAAAAACAAGCCAGAAATCTACTGGAACATGTTGCAAACCGCTGAGAACGTTGCCAAGCGCTACAACATCAGCCGCGAGGCGATGGACGAGTACGGCGCCGCTAGTCAGCAAAAGGCTACCGCCGCTCTAGCCGCCGGCCTGTTTGCCGCAGAAATTGCCCCCATTACCGTCACCATGGGTGTGGCCGACAAGGTCATGGGCTTGATGACCAAGCAGGTAACGGTCAGTAACGACGAAGGCATTCGGGATGGCACGACCAAGGAAGGAATCAGCGGGCTGCGCTCGGCCGTTCCCGGTGGCTTGATCACTGCTGGAAATGCCAGCCAGTTCTCCGACGGCGGCGGGGCCGTCGTGGTGATGCACGAAAAAATCGCCGAGCAAAAAGGACTCAAGCCTCTGGGCCGTTTCCTGGGTTTTGCCGTGGCCGGTTGCGAACCCGATGAAATGGGCATTGGCCCGGTTTTTGCCATCCCCAAGGTTCTGGCGCGCCTGGGCCTGAAAGTCAGCGACATTGACCTCTGGGAATTGAACGAAGCCTTTGCCGTGCAGGTGATCTACTGCCGCGACAAGCTGGGAATTCCCGGCGACAAGCTCAA
>CAJAVE010000195.1 GCA_903945325.1 uncultured beta proteobacterium
AAGAACGCGAGACTAAAAGTACCCTATGGCGATCATTGTCAACAAGCCCCTACCCGAATTTGAAGCCAATGCTACCAGCGGCATCAAAGTTAGCAATACTACCCATGTCGGAAAAACCATGGTGTTGTATTTTTACCCCAAAGACAACACGCCTGGCTGCACCACCGAAGCCATGCAGTTCCGGGATAAGTACAAAGATTTTGTGAAAGCTGGAGCTACGGTGTTTGGTGTGTCGCGCGACAACATGAAGTCGCACGACGAGTTCAAGACCAAGCTGGAGTTGCCGTTTGAATTGATTGCCGATACTGAAGAAAAAATGTGCCATATGTTTGGCGTGGTCAAGAACAAGATCATGTACGGCAAAAAAGTCAAAGGCATTGAACGCAGTACCTTTCTGGTGGGTGCAGACGGCACGCTGAAGGAAGAGTGGCGTGGATTGAAAGTTCCCGGTCATGTGGACGATGTTCTCAAAGCCGTCAAAGCATTGAAAAAAACGGCCTGATCCCGGAGGGTGTTTTGACACCCTGAGGCAGCGGTGTCACGCGGCTCATGCATAATGGACCAATGCCGTTGAACATCGCAACCGCGTCTCCACAAAAAGCCGCCTTGGCCCAAGGCGGCTTTTTCGCTTTTGAAATGCACGGTTTTCTCCCATCCTCTTTTGTGAGCCTGAATCCATGCCTCTGCCCTCTGCCCCCACCAAACCCGCTGACCGTTTGCCGCCAAAGGCTTTTGTAGCAACCGCTCGCGGCGCAAAACGCAAGAGCGCTCAACCGGAGCCAGCCCTGGCCCCAAAACAGGCAGTGCTTGAGCCCGTGACGACCGTGAGACCCGCAAAGGAAGCACAACGCAAAACCCAAGTCGCATTGTTAAGCCCAATTGCAATCGCGCCTTCAGCTATTGAGCCCGCTACTGCCGTGACTGTGCCAGATCGCGCACCGGTCAGAGCCCGCAAGGCAGTTCGAAGTGGCCCAACCAAGCTGTTTGTGCTCGACACCAACGTCTTGCTGCACGACCCTATGTCGCTGTTTCGCTTTGAGGAACACGACATTTACCTACCCATGATTGTTCTCGAAGAACTGGACGGTCATAAGAAGGGTATGACGGAAGTCGCTCGCAATGCACGGCAAACCAGTCGCACGTTGGATGCATTGGCTGGCACGCCCGGAGCAGACATTTCGGCAGGTTTTCAGCTCGCCAGTACGGGTCACCGCGATGCACGGGGTAAATTGTTGTTCCAGACGCAACCCCTGAACTACGCCCTGCCCACCAGCTTGCCGCAAGGCAAAGCGGACAACCAAATATTGGGAGTGGTCGAAGCCCTACGCCAAGCCATGGCACCACGCGAAGTGGTTCTGGTGTCCAAAGACATCAACATGCGGGTCAAGGCACGCGCGCTGGGTCTGGCGACCGACGACTACCAAAACGACAAGACGCTGGAGGACGGCGACCTTTTGTACGCAGGCTCGCTGGCATTGCCCACAGACTTTTGGGCCACCCACGGGCAAACTGTGGAAAGCTGGCAACAAGGCCAGCACACTTTTTACCGGATCAATGGCCCCGTGGTGCCAAGCATGCTGATCAACCAATTCGTCTATTTCGAGTCCCCAGGTGAACCCAGTCTGTATGCAAGAGTGACCGAAATTCGGGGCACCACTGCGGTGATCAAGACTCTGAGAGATTTCACCCACCTGAAGAATGCGGTCTGGGGTATTACGTCACGTAACCGTGAGCAAAACTTCGCGTTGAACTTGCTGATGGACCCTGAGGTCGACTTTGTCACCTTGACTGGCACTGCGGGCACAGGAAAAACTCTCATGGCATTGGCTTCCGGATTGACCCAAGTACTGGACGACCGGCGCTATACCGAAATCATTGTCACCCGAGCCACAGTGAGCGTAGGCGAAGACATCGGCTTTCTGCCGGGAACCGAAGAGGAAAAGATGGGGCCCTGGATGGGTGCACTGGATGACAACCTGGAGGCGCTGGGCAAGACCGATACCAGTGCTGGTGAATGGGGCCGCGCAGCAACCAATGAGCTGATTCGCAGTCGCATCAAGATCAAGAGCATGAACTTCATGCGCGGGCGCACCTTCATGAACAAGTATGTCATCATCGACGAAGCGCAAAATCTGACGCCCAAGCAGATGAAGACGCTGATCACCCGCGCGGGGCCAGGCACCAAGATCATTTGCATGGGCAATCTGGCTCAGATCGATACGCCCTACCTGACCGAAGGCTCGTCTGGCCTGACTTTTGCAGTGGACCGCTTCAAAGGATGGCCGCATGGCGGGCACATCACGCTGGCGCGCGGCGAGCGTTCACGCCTGGCCGATTTTGCGAGTGAAGTACTCTAGTCTTTGAGGGTCATACCACTCGCTTGAGCGTGTGCTCTGACCCCAAATGATTAGGCCACCGTTCAATAGTCCCCGCCGCCACCCGAAGCCAGGCTCTCGAACTTGGTGATCTGGCGCATGAAGGCCAGCTTGACGGTCCCGGTTGGGCCGTTACGTTGCTTGGCAATGATGACTTCGGCAACGCCTGGCTCTTTGCAGGCGTCCTTGGTGTAGTACTCGTCGCGGTAGATGAACATGATGATGTCAGCATCTTGCTCGATGGCACCGGACTCGCGCAAGTCACTCATCATCGGGCGTTTATCTGGTCGTTGCTCCACACTTCGGTTCAGCTGAGAAAGGGCTATTACCGGGCATTTAAGTTCACGCGCCAGCATTTTCAGTCCCCGGGAAATCTCGCCCAGCTCAGTCGCACGATTCTCGCCATCACTACTTGAGCCGCTCATGAGTTGCAAATAGTCGACTACGATCAGGCCCAACTGGCCGCACTGACGCGCCAAACGGCGTGCATTGGCTCGCAATTCGCTGGAGGTCAGACCGGCGCTCTCGTCGATGTGCAGGGAGATGGTGCGCAGCTTTTCAATGGCTTCCGACAGGCGCGGCCATTCGTCATCGGTTAGCTTGCCCGTGCGCAAATGACCTTGGTCAATACGACCAATGGAACCCACGATACGCACCGCCAATTGAGCGGCGCCCATTTCCATCGAGAACACTGCAACCGGCAAGCCTTCATTCAACGCCACATGTTCGGCAATATTGATGGCCAGCGCGGTCTTGCCCATGGAAGGACGCGCAGCCAGCACAATCAAGTCGCCAGCCTGCAAGCCTGCTGTCATGCGGTCCAGGTCGTAGAAACCGGTTGGCACACCCGTCACGTCATTGGGGTTGTCCGCCATTTCTTGCACGCGGTCCAGCAACTTGACAACCAGGGAGTCCATAGCCTGAAAGCCCTGGTTGTTGCGCTTGCCCTGCTCCCCGATGTTGAAGATCTTCTGCTCCGACTCATCCACAATGTCGGCCACCGGGCGGCCTTTGGGGTTGAAGGCATTCGTGGCAATTTCGTCACTGGCGCTAACCAGCTTGCGCAACAGGGAGCGATCGCGCACGATCTCGGCGTAGCGGCGAATATTGCTGGCACTGGGTACGTACTGCGCCAAGGAATTCAAATAAGCCAACCCACCAATCTCTTCTGCCCTGCCTTGGTTTTGCATATGCTCAAATACGGTTATCACATCCGCAGGTTTGCTAGCGTTGACCAGCGCACCTATCGCTGCATAGATCAAGCGATGTTCGTACCGGTAAAAGTCGCCATCCATCAAAATGTCGCCCACGCGGTCCCAGGCACTGTTGTCAAGCAGCAGGCCACCCAGCACGCTAGATTCACCTTCAATAGAGTGCGGCGGCACGCGCAACTGGGTAATTTGACGGTCTTGACTGTATTCATCTACTGGAGAAAGGACGCTAGACATGTGTGTTCCTTGAAGACTTTGATCCTAAGTGCTCGGGCGTGTCACAGCAATGGCAATGGCTGGGAAGAAGCTGTGGAAAAGCGGTGGATTGCTCGGGATGAATGCAGACTGCAAAAACAAAAGCCGCCAGGGCGAACCCTAGCGGCTATTTATAGCAACATCCCAGCCCTTGCGGACTGGTCAAACGTCTTTAGGCTGTTTCGCCGTAGACAGATACGTTGATCTCAACCACTACATCAGTGTGCAGAGCAACTGCCACAGAAGTTTCGCTCACGGTCTTGATAGGACCATTGGGCATGCGGATCTGCGACTTAACCACTTTGTAACCATTCTTGACCAGCTCTTCAGCGATGTCAGCATTGGTCACTGAGCCGAACAAGCGGCCATCTACTCCGGCTTTTTGAGTCAACTTGATGGTGGTTCCAGCGAGCTTCTCGCCCAGCGCCTGGCACTCAGCCAACTTGGCTGCAGCCGCTTTTTCCAATTCAACACGCTTGGTTTCGAACAACGCCTTTGCAGCTTCGGTGGCGCGACGGGCGCGGCCAGACGGGATCAGGAAGTTGCGTGCATAGCCGTCCTTCACCTTGACGATATCGCCCAGGTTACCCAGATTCACGACCTTGTCGAGCAGAATAATTTGCATGTCTGTACTCCTTAGATCTTGTGCTGGTCGCTGTAAGGCAGCATCGCCAGGAAGCGAGCGCGCTTGATAGCGGTGTTGAGCTGGCGCTGGAAAATCGCGCGGGTGCCGGTCAGGCGTGCGGGAATGATCTTGCCGTTTTCGGCAATGAAATCACGCAGGGTGTCGATGTCTTTGTAGTCGATCTCTTCGACACCAGTCACCGTGAAGCGGCAAAAACGCTTGCGCTTGAACAGCAGGTTTTGTGCGGGGCGCTTGGGGCGCTTGTCTTTGTTGAATTTTTTGAACGTGGCCATGTGGGCCTCCTAAAAACAAATCTTGCGAAACTAATCTTGCGAAAATTCTTGAATATGGAAAACGATACTTTTGCCGTGACGGGCGTTGCCTAAAAAACCGCTGAACCTCCAGACACTGCCAATGGGTTGTTTGATCAACCGCTCTGCCAATGCACCGAAAGCCACCGCTTTAACTGCCACCTTGATTTGCCTGGCCTGCCCGGCTTCCTGTGTTGCAGACTCGTGTTCGAGCTGCAGGTTAAGAGCGGGTATTCCAGCCGGCGTGTAGCGCAGGGCATCCAGCTCTGCAATACAGGCGCTTAAAACAAGGGAATTCGCAGGCACACTCCGTTAAACAAAAGCGCCGTTAAGCGTGGTATTCAGCCTGTTGTGTCTTGCGTGTTTCTTCGCGCTCGACTTGCTTCATCATGGACGAAGGGCCGGTATCAGCCTTCTTCTTCAGCACGGTCAGGTGGCGCAGCACGGCGTCGTTGAACTTGAACGCGTGTTCCAGTTCAGACATCACAGCCTGGTCGGCTTCGATGTTGACACACAGGTAATGGGCTTTGGCAAGCTTGTTGATCATGTAGACCAACTGGCGGCGTCCCCAGTCTTCCACGCGGTGGATCTTGCCACCGCCGGCAGTGATCATGCCTTTGTAACGCTCCAGCATGGCTGGAACTTGTTCGCTCTGATCCGGGTGGATCATGAGAATGATTTCGTAATGACGCATTGATACTCCTTTTGGATATCCCCCGATTGATGATTGAGGGGACTAAGAAAAGCTGCCCTCAGCGTCGTGTGAGGTGCAGCAAGGCGAAGCCAAAGATTATAGCCCAGACCGAGGTGACTCGGCAATGGTCGCCATTGGCGCGGTCTGAGGTCTAGTTGAGAGGCTTACCACAACGGCCGTCACCAAGCCTGCCGAGACACCAAAAACGCCAGCTGACACTGGCTGGATTCCCCACCACAAACCATCGCCTGCGAACCCCAGGAACAAACGGACTGCTGTTAAATTAATCACCATGTAGTAGATGGTCACGCCCAGGCCTGCAAGCATGCCGCCAACGGCACCGGCGCGTGTGGTGCCCTTCCAGAAGATGCCTAGAACCATGACCGGCACAAACGCGGCACCGGCCAGGGAGAACGATGCCGATACCAAATACAAAATGCCGGCAGGGCGCTGGGCAGCCACATATGCAGCAACGAGTGCCACGACCAACAAGGCGAATTTCGACCACATGACCCGGCGCATGGCCTGAACCTTGTCTCCGTCTCCCGAAAAATACGTATCGTGTGCCATGGCATTGCCGATGGTCAAGAGCAACCCGTCAGCTGTGCTGAGTGCTGCTGCCAGGCCGCCGGCAGCTACCAGCACCGACACTACATAGGGCAAGCCGCCAATTTCAGGGGTTGCCAACATCACCAGATCAGCGCCAATTTTCAATTCGGCGAATTGAAGGATACGGTCACCGTTAACATCCGAAACCGTCAGAAGACTGGGGTCGCGTGACCATTGCGCAACCCATGCAGGCAGGCTATCGAAGGGCTGGCCTACCAAATGCGCCATCACCTCGTACTTGACCAGCACTGCCAAAGCCGGGGCAGAAAGATAGAGCAACGCAATGAAGAACAGGGACCAAGCAACGGAACTGCGTGCCTCAGACACTGTCGGCGTGGTGTAAAAACGTGTCAGCAAATGCGGCAAACCAGCCGTTCCGACCATCAAACAAAACATCAATGCCAGAAAATTGACCCGTGACGTTTCAAATTCCTGGCTCTGCACCTTTGAACCTTGCGGATCTCCAGAAAATGGCGTCGCGTGGCGTGGCATGCCACCGAGCGGCTTGGCTCGTGCCCAGTCTTCAGCCATGGCTCGCGTCCAAAGTTCGCGGGCAGAATTGACGTCTTTGGGAACAGCCGCCAGTTCCCTGCGCAAGGCAGTTGCACGCTCGTCATCTGCCTTCAAATCACCCAGGGTGCGCAACTGGCGGCGCAGCTGCTGACGCTCTGCCTGTAGTGCACCCTCCACATCCTTTAGCTTGCTTTCATACAACCTGGCACGACGCGCGTACTCTTCGATTACCTGATTCTCGGCTGGAGAATCCATGAGTTGCAGTTCCATCGCGGCGATTTTTTGCAATTGCTGGCCATAGGCCAGTGGTGCCAAGGGATTGCCCACCTGTTTGTAAGACAACCACGACACCGGGATCAAGAACGCAAGGATGATGACCACATATTGGGTCACCTGCGTCCAGGTTACTGCCCGCATACCGCCCAAGAATGAACAAACCAACACACCGCCAAGCCCCAACAGGATGCCAATTTCAAAATGAACCCCGGTCAAACGAGAGGTAATCAACCCCACCCCATAAATCTGGGCAACCACATAGGTGAACGAGCACAAAACCGCAGCCAAGGCAGCGATCATGCGCGGCCAGCGCCCGCCAAAGCGGACCGCAAAATAGTCGGGTACGGTATAGAGATTCATACGTCGCAAATACGGTGCAACCAACAACGCGACCAGACAAAATCCGCCCGTCCATCCCAGCACATAGGCAAGGCCGCCGGACTGACCACTGACACCAGAAAACCCTTGAAGGTACAGCCCACCTGCCAAACTGATGAACGACGCAGCACTCATCCAGTCTGCGGCTGTGGCCATGCCGTTGTAGATCGCTGGAACGCGCCGCCCAGCAACGTAATATTCAGAGGCTTCCGCAGTACGTCCATACACACCAATCACGGCATACAGCACCAGGGTTGCCGAAAGAAAAATACCAGCGACCCAGACCTTGGACAAGCCCATTCGCTCGGCAAGCGCCAACACCAGCAGAAAGGCAAGCAGACTGGCCACGTACCAAACAAATCGGCGATGCAGTTTGCGCTTGTAAACCGCGTAGGCCGTCGGGTCAAAGCCCGGTTCCAAGGATTCACAACCGTTAGCGCGCCACGCAAAAAATCCAACAATGGCGATAAAGACCAGAACTGAACCCTGAGCGCCAAACCAAAACCCGACCGGCCAATTTGCAACGACAAACTGGAGGTCATTGGCAAAAAAGACCACCCCGAATGACGCCATAAACCAAAGCGACAGCAAACCTGCGTGCAGGGTCCACCGTCGTTTGATCACAGGCTTGGTCATTGCGCGGCGAGTTTTTGCCAGGTAGAAATGACCGAATCCGGATTGAGTGAAATGGAGGATATCCCCTCAGACACCAGCCACTGCGCAAAGTCGGAATGGTCGCTGGGACCCTGGCCACAAATACCAATGTACTTACCTTGGCGCTTACACGCGGCAATGGCCAGGCCAATCAAGGACTTGACCGCCGGGTCACGCTCATCAAAGTCTGCGGCCAGCAGTTCCAGCCCAGAGTCGCGGTCCAGCCCCAGAGTGAGCTGCGTGAGGTCGTTGGAACCAATTGAGAAACCATCAAAATACTCCAGGAACTGCTCTGCCAGGATGGCGTTGCTGGGGATCTCGCACATCATAATGAGCCTTAGCGCGTTTTCGCCACGCTTCAATCCGTGCTTGCCCAATAGTTCCGTGACTTTTTTTGCCTGACCCAGAGTGCGCACAAAGGGCACCATCACCTGCACATTGTTCAGGCCCATATCGTTGCGCACCCGCTTCAAAGCCTCGCACTCCATTGCAAACGCTTCGCCGAACTCCGCACTCACATAGCGCACCGCACCGCGGAAGCCCAGCATGGGGTTCTCTTCTTCCGGCTCGTAGCGGCTGCCGCCAATCAGCTTGCGGTACTCGTTGCTCTTGAAATCCGACAGGCGGACGATGACTGGTTTGGGCCAGAACGCAGCCGCAATCGTGGCCACGCCTTCGGCCACGCGATCGACGTAGAAAGCCCGGGGCGAGGCGTGGCCACGGGCCACCGACTCCACAGCCTTTTTTAAATCAGCATCCACATTGGGGTAGTCCAGGATGGCCTTGGGGTGCACACCTATGTTGTTGTTGATGATGAACTCCAGCCGCGCCAGGCCCACGCCTTCATTGGGCAACTGGCAAAAGTCGAATGCCAGCTGAGGGTTGCCAACATTCATCATGATCTTGACGGGGCTCTCTGGCATGGTGCCGCGCTGGACTTCGGTCACTTCAGTTTCCAACAGGCCGTCATAGATGAATCCGGTATCGCCCTGGGCACAACTCACAGTCACCAGCATGCCTTCCTTCAAAGCCTCTGTGGCGTTCCCACAGCCGACCACCGCCGGAATGCCCAGTTCGCGGGCAATGATGGCGGCGTGGCAGGTGCGCCCGCCACGGTTGGTGACGATGGCAGAGGCCCGTTTCATGACCGGTTCCCAGTTGGGATCGGTCATGTCGGTCACCAGTACATCGCCCGCCTGCACCTTGTCCATCTCGCTGATGTTGTGCACGATGCGCACCGGGCCGGTACCGATCTTTTGCCCGATGGCGCGGCCTTCGACCAGAACCGTGCCCGAGCCTTTGAGTTTGTAGCGGTATTCGGCCTGATTGCCGGCCTGGCTTTTTACGGTTTCAGGGCGTGCCTGCAAAATATAGAGCTCGCCGTCAATTCCGTCCTTGCCCCACTCGATATCCATGGGGCGACCGTAGTGCTCTTCAATCACCAGCGCATAGCGGGCCAGTTGCTCGACGTCGGCATCGCTCAGCGAGTAGCGGTTGCGCAACTCGGTCGGCACATCGGTGGTTTTGACCAGCTTGCCACCTTGGGCCTTTTCCTCGGCCGTGGTGAACTGCATCTGGATCAGTTTGGACCCCAGGCTGCGGCGAATAACGGCGCGATTGCCCACCTTAAGCATGGGCTTGTGCACATAAAACTCGTCTGGATTGACAGCGCCCTGCACCACGGTTTCGCCCAGGCCGTAGCTGGACGTAATGAACACCACCTGATCGAAACCCGATTCGGTGTCGATAGTGAACATCACACCGGCGGCGCCAAGGTCAGAGCGCACCATGCGCTGGATGCCGGCGGAGAGCGCCACCACATCGTGGGCAAAGCCCTTGTGCACGCGGTAGCTGATGGCACGGTCGTTGTATAACGAGGCAAATACCTCTCGGATCTTGTGCAGGATGTCCTCAATGCCGTGCACGTTGAGAAATGTTTCCTGCTGGCCAGCAAAGGACGCGTCGGGCAAATCCTCCGCGGTGGCAGAAGAACGCACCGCAAAGGTGGCTTCGGCATTGTTGGCACTCAGGGTGGCAAAGGCTTCGCGAATGCCTTGCTCCAGTTCAGGCGGAAACGGCTGGGCTTCCACCAGTGCGCGAATTTCGGCGCCCACCTGGGCCAAGGTGCGCACGTCTTCCACATCAAGGGCCTTGAGCTTGGCGCTGATCTTTTCTGTCAGTCCGTCAAATTTGAGAAATTCCCGGAACGCATGGGCCGTAGTGGCAAAGCCGGTTGGCACCTTGACCCCGGTGGGGATGTTGGAAATCATCTCACCCAGACTGGCGTTCTTGCCGCCGACGGACTCGACGTCAGTCATGCGCAGACTCTCAAAAGGTACGACCAGATCGGTCTGGCTGAATCGTGTTGACATGGCAAAGCTCCGGAAGTTAAAAACCGTTTCGTTGCTCCCGGCACCGGCACACGCCCGCCCGGTCAGCAGCGATCACTCCACTTCAGCCCGATGTTGTTGCTATTTGGGACGCCGAGGAGTGAGAAAATGCTTCAATTGAAGCGATTGTAGGGGCCGAAAACCAAATCTCCTGGCGGCTGCTACATCCCTGCGCTTGCAAATCACTGACAACCCGGCAACCCAAGACCATGACCCACCGCACTGTATTTTTTGTATCCGATGGAACCGGCATTACCGCCGAGACCTTTGGCAATGCGATCCTGGCCCA
>CAJAVE010000196.1 GCA_903945325.1 uncultured beta proteobacterium
AGCGTTTTGCGCAGGTCAAGGAGGAGCCCGCGCAGCGGGCGGGGGACACGGAGCAAAACGCTATGGCGCCCAGCCTCTAGCTAGACCAAGTCTTTGAGTGGATGGGATCCCTTTGGCCACGGGCTGACAAAGAACGGTGCGACCATGTCCGGCGTCACATCTGCAATGCGCGCTGGGTTCCACACAGGTTTGTAGTCCTTGTCTATCGCCAATGCTCGAATCCCTTCGACCGTCTCGCTGTTTACGCCTGAGCGGTCCAAGTGGGCCGTATAAAAGCAGTGCTGCACCAGGTCACGCTCCATGCGCAGGTCATCTGCCAGCGTCATGCTGCGGGCGCGGCGAACCTGTTCCAGCACGACATGCAGCATGAGCGGGCTGCGGTGGCGCAAGGTTGCTGCCATGGCGCGTGCGGGTTTGGTGCCCGACGCTTCGAGGGCGGCAACGATCGAAGACACGCCACCATGACCGAACGCGGCACAATTTTTGATATCGATTTCGGCCTCAGTCCCCGCATGTATTGCGTGAGCAGCTATCACATTAGTAGCAATCCACTGCTGTAGATTTTCTGCGGAACCCTGTGTCTGCAAAGACCCCCAGAGCGCAGGCAATGCCTCAGACGGCACGCACACGTCGGCCAGACCCCAGGCTACGGCCTGAGACCCCCCAATGGTGTCCCCGGTCAACGCCAGATACTCACCCACGTGTCCGGGACAGCGGCTCAGGAAATAGCCACCACCGACATCGGGAAACAGACCGATACCGGTTTCCGGCATGGCCATCTTGGTGCGCTCGGTGACGATGCGCAGCCTTGCACCCTGACTGATTCCCATGCCCCCGCCCATCACGATGCCGTCCATGAAAGCGATGTAGGGCTTGGGGTAATTGTGGATCAGGTGATTGAGGGTGTATTCCTCGGTGAAAAAGTCATCCAGCGCTGGATCTCCCGCCAGCGCAGCCTGGTGGAAAAAGCGAATGTCGCCACCAGCGCAGAAGCCGCCGAACAAGGCTTCCGGACTACCCGGTCGGCCGATCTTGTTGCTGCCGCGAATAGCAACGGCAAATACACCCGCGTCATCGCGCCACGCCTGCAACGTGGCCAGCAAGGCCCGCACCATTGGCAGAGACAGCGCGTTGAGTGCTTTGGGACGGTTTAGCGTGATCAGGCCAATGCCGCCTGACACCGCCGTGTGTACTTCTGTGATTGTGTGATTCATGGTTGCATGTTCCTTTGTTTCCAGCCCAACAATTCGTTCGTTACCAAGGCGCCTATCACCAGTGTGCCACCCACCAGCACAGTGGGGCCTGGTGCTTCACCCGCACCCAGCCAGGCCAGGCCAATGCCAAATACGACTTCCAGCAACGCCAGCAGCGACAGTTCAGGGGCCTTGAGCACGCGGGCACACAGGACCGACAGCACGCAGGGAATAGCCAGTTGGAACACGCCCAGAAAAGCCAGCAGCCCCAGATCGTGTGCCGTTGCCTGAAACGGGTAGGCCAACGGTAAGGTGACCAGGCAACTGATAACAGCACCCACGAACACGGCGGGCACCAAATCCACATCATGGCCCTTTGCGTGGGCATTCTGGGTCACGGTCCAGTTGGTGGCGCCAGCGACGGGGACGCACAGAGCCACGAGCGTACCCACCATTTGACCACCCGCAAGTTGTGCACCATACATGTAAGCAATACCGGCACCGGCAACGACGATGGCCACCCACGTGCGCAGCGGTATGCGGTGGCCAATGAAAATGCGGGCGATCAGCGCCGTCATCAAAGGTCCCAACGACATGGTGACCAGCACATTGGCCACGCTGGTCAGCGTGAGCGCCACCATGTAAGCGGTAAACATCACGCTCCAGCACAGGCCGGAGACCCAGAATGCGGTCCCCGCATGGCGGATATCGGCAAAGACACTGCGCCCACGCATCAGCGGCAAGATGAACAGCAAGGACACCGCCGTGAATAGCGCCCGCCAGAAAGTGACCTCAAAGCTGCGGGCAGCGTCCAAATGGCGCGTCACCACGCCTGCAGTGGACCACATAAACGCCACCGCGACCATGAGTACCACCGCCCGGTTGTGTGTGAGTTTCATTCGGGGGAGGCGGCCAAAGGCCGCTTCGGGGGGGGAGCTTACGAACGACCAGCGCGCTTGCGCTCGCTCTCGGTCAGGTGGCGCTTGCGCAGGCGGACCGACTTGGGCGTGATCTCGACCAGTTCGTCGTCCTCAATGAACTCGACGCCGTATTCCAGAGTCAGCTCAATCGGAGGGGTAATCTTGATCACGTCTTCCTTGCCGGACACACGGAAGTTGGTCAACTGCTTGGTGCGTGTGGCGTTGACCACCAGATCGTTGTCACGGCTGTGGATGCCCACAATCATGCCTTCATACACAGGATCATTGGCGCGTACGAACATGCGGCCGCGATCATCCAGTTTGCCCAGGGCGTACGTAAAAATCTCACCGGCATCCATGGAAATCAGCACACCGTTCTTGCGGCCGCCAATTTCACCCTTGTGCGGCTCATAGCTGTCGAAAATGTTGGAGATCAGCCCCGAACCACGGGTCAAATTCATGAATTCGTTGGTGAAACCGATCAAGCCGCGTGCCGGAATGCGGTATTCCAGTCGCACCCGGCCACGGCCGTCCGGCTCCATGTTGACGAGATCGCCCTTGCGCTCGCCCAAGGCCTGCATCACGCCACCCTGGTGCTGTTCTTCGATGTCGGCAGTGACCATTTCGATAGGCTCATGCTTCTCGCCATCGACATCCTTGAACACGACGCGGGGTTTGCTGACCGCCATCTCAAAACCTTCGCGGCGCATGTTTTCCAGCAGAATCGTCAGGTGCAATTCGCCGCGGCCCATGACTTCAAAGATACCTTCTTCGTCTGTTTCCTTGACGCGCAAGGCTACGTTGTGTTGCAACTCCTTTTGCAAACGATCCCAAATCTGGCGGCTCGTCACGTACTTGCCTTCGCGACCCGCCAGCGGACTGGTGTTCACGCAAAAGTTCATGGTCAGGGTCGGCTCATCAACCTTCAGCATGGGCAAGGGCATGGGATTGACCGGGTCGGTGATGGTCACGCCGATGCCAATGTCCGTCAGGCCATTGATCAAAACGATCTCGCCCGGGCCTGCTTCCGTGGTCTGCATCCGCTCCAGACCTTCGAAGGTCAAAACCTGGTTGATGCGGCCTTTCACGGGTTTGCCATCCGGGCCTTCCATGACCACAACGTCCATCATGGGGCGAATCGTGCCCTGGCTGATGCGGCCCACACCGATACGACCGACGAAGGTTGAAAAGTCCAGCGCCGAAATTTGTAACTGCAGCGGCGCTTTCGGATCGCCTTCCTGGTGCGGCACGTGTTTGAGAATGGTGTTGAACAAGGCCGACATATCGGGGCCCCACTGCTCCCCTTGTCCGCCCTCTTCCATCGACGACCAACCATTGATGCCCGAGGCGTAGACCACGGGGAAATCGAGCTGTTCGTCGGTGGCACCGAGCTTGTCGAACAGATCGAAAGCAGCATTCACCACAAAATCCGGGCGAGCGCCAGGCTTGTCGACCTTGTTCACCACCAGGATGGGTTTCAAGCCCAGGGCCAGTGCCTTCTTGGTCACAAAGCGCGTCTGGGGCATGGGGCCTTCCTGCGCGTCAATCAGCAACACCACGCCGTCCACCATGGACAGGGCACGCTCCACTTCACCACCGAAGTCAGCATGTCCGGGGGTGTCAACGATGTTGATATGCGTGCCTTCCCAGGTAACGGCACAGTTTTTGGCCAGAATCGTGATGCCACGCTCTTTTTCAATGGCATTGTTGTCCATTACGGTGTCAACCACCTTTTCGTGGCTGGCAAACGTTCCTGACTGGCGGAGCAATTGATCGACCATGGTGGTCTTGCCGTGGTCAACGTGGGCGATGATCGCGATGTTGCGTATCTGTTTAGTCGTCATGGTTCACTTTCTCTTGAATCTGTTGTGCCGCACGCCTTGGGCGTTCAGGCTGGTTCCTGGTTCCATGCTTGCTGGGTATGAGACTGTGCAATCTCAAGCGGGCTCAGCAAGCGCCCCGGTATTAACTCCCCTGCTTCGACATGGGCTGTGCCCAGTAAAGCGCGCGGCTGTGTGCCATACACCGCCACCAAATCCTCGTCCGGCCAGTTTCCGCGTCGGCGCATACCGCTTAAAAACCGCCCTGCATTTTCGCCGTCCAGCGTGACAGCAATGTGGCGCTCCAGCAGGGCATCCACTGGCAGCAGGCAAGCCTGCCGCTCTTCTTCTGTCATGGCTTCGAGAGCCTCCAGGGTCACACATTGCGACACTGAGAAGTTGCCTGTAGACGTTCTGCGCAAGCGGGTCAGATGCGCACCACATCCCAATGCCTCCCCAATGTCTTCCCCGAGCGTCCGGATGTAGGTTCCCTTGCTGCATTTTACTATCATTTCGATAGCTGCTTGCGCAGTATCGACGGGGGCTAGAGTCACTTTTAGCTCAAAAATAGTGACCGCACGAGCCTCCCGCTCTATCTCAATGCCAGCACGCGCGTATTCGTACAACGCCTTACCATCCTTCTTCAAGGCGCTGTGCATCGGCGGCGTCTGGAGGATGGGCCCGGCAAACACCGGAACGATCCGCGCAACATCCTCTGCCGTCACATGGACTGGACGCACTGCAATCACATCACCTTCCGCATCGCCGGTACTGGTTTTGATTCCCAGCAGCGCCGTTGCCACATATTCTTTGTCCGCGTCCAGCTGGAGCTGGCTGAACTTGGTGGCCGCACCAAAACACAGAGGGAGCACACCAGTGGCCAATGGGTCGAGCGTACCGGTATGCCCGGCCTTCTCGGCTCGCAACAACCATTTCACCTTTTGCAGTGCGTCGTTGCTCGACCAGCCCAGTGGCTTGTCCAGCAGCAGCACCCCATGCACAGGGCGCCTGGGCACCCGGGTGCGCGGCGCGTTCATGCTATTCCTCGTTCTTGGATCGCGAGGCCACTGCCTGCGCGATCAAGGCATTCATATCGGCGGCACGCTCCGTAGTCCGGTCAAAGTGGAAGTGCAACGTCGGTACGGTGTGGATGTGCAAACGTTTGAACAATCCGGCGCGCAAAAATCCTGCCGCCTGGTTCAATCCCTCTGCACACGCAACCGGATCTCCGGCCAGCAAACTGAAAAATACCTTGGCGTGCGCGTAGTCCGGTGTGACTTCCACCGCCTGAATCGTCACCATGCCGACGCGCGGGTCTTTCAACTCGCGCGCGATCAACTCGGTCAGATCCCGCTGGATCTGATCGGCCACGCGAAATCCGCGATGGGGTGTGGAGGACTTCTTGCGCGCCATGAAAACCTGTTAATTACAGCGTGCGGGCAATTTCGCGGATTTCGAAGAACTCCAGCTGATCGCCTACCGAGATATCGTTGTAGTTCTTGAGCTTGATACCGCACTCAAAGCCTTCCTTGACTTCGCGCACATCGTCCTTGACCCGTTTGAGGGAGTCCAGTTCGCCGGTGTACACCACCATGTTGTCGCGCAACAGGCGGAAGCGTGCGGTGCGGTTGACAAGGCCCGAAGTGACCATACAGCCCGCAACGGTGCCGATTTTGGACGCCACGAACACGTTGCGAATCTCGGCAGTTCCCAGAATTTCCTCGCGCTTGTCGGGCGTCAACATGCCGGACATGGCCAGCTTGAGGTCATCCACAGCGTCGTAAATGATGTCGTAGTAGCGAATGTCTACGCCATTGTTCTCGGCCAGCTTGCGTGCACCGGCATCGGCCCGTGTGTTGAACCCGATGATGACGGCCTTGGCAGCGATGGCCAGGTTGACATCGGACTCGCTGATGGCACCCACCGCGGTGTACACCATCTGCACCTTGACTTCGTCGGTAGACAGCTTGAGCAGGGACTGCGCCAAGGCTTCCTGTGAACCTTGCACGTCCGCCTTGACGATGATCGGGACCATCTTGACTTCGTCGGCAGAAATATCCGTGAACATGTTTTCCAGCTTGGCAGCTTGTTGCTTGGCCAGCTTGGTGTTGCGAAACTTGCCTGCGCGGTAGGTGGCGATTTCACGGGCCCGGCGCTCATCGGCCAGGATCATGAATTCGTCGCCAGCCTGTGGTACTTCGGTCAGACCCTGAATCTCGACCGGAATCGACGGGCCAGCGGTCTTGATTGGCTTGCCGTTTTCGTCCAGCATGGCACGTACCCGGCCGTAGGTCTGGCCAGCCAGCACCACGTCGCCGGTTTTGAGCGTGCCCGACTGCACCAAAATGGTAGCAACAGGGCCGCGGCCTTTGTCCAGACGGGCTTCGATAACCAGCCCCTTGGCCATGGCATCGACGGGAGCCTTGAGTTCCAGCACTTCGGCCTGCAGCAGAACTTGCTCCAGCAACTCGTCAATGCCTTGACCGGTCTTGGCCGACACCGACACAAACGGTGAACTGCCGCCGAATTCTTCGGGAATCACCTCTTCCACCACCAGTTCGTTCTTCACACGCTCAGGGTTGGCATCGGGCTTGTCGATCTTGTTAATCGCCACGACGATGGGAACACCGGCCGCCTTGGCGTGCTTGATGGCTTCCTTGGTTTGTGGCATCACGCCGTCGTCGGCCGCCACCACCAAAATCACGATGTCGGTCGCATTGGCACCTCGGGCTCGCATGGCCGAAAAGGCCTCGTGACCGGGGGTGTCCAGGAAGGACACCATGCCGCGAGGTGTTTCCACGTGGTATGCACCAATGTGCTGAGTAATGCCACCGGCTTCCCCGGACGCCACTTTGGCGCGGCGAATGTAATCCAGCAAGGACGTTTTACCGTGGTCGACGTGACCCATGACGGTGACAACTGGAGCACGCGGCAGAGCTTCGGCGTGCTGTTGCAGCACCTCATCATCGGTAAACGCTTCAGCGTCGTCCAGTGCAGCGACAACCGCTTTGTGGCCCATTTCTTCCACCAAAATCATGGCGGTGTCCTGGTCCAGCGGTTGGTTGATGGTGACCATCTGCCCCAACTTCATCAAATGCTTGATGACTTCAGAAGCCTTGACTGCCATTTTGTGCGCCAATTCGGCCACAGTGATGGTTTCAGGCACATGGACTTCCAATACACGCGCTTCGACGGGCGCAGAAACAGGCTGGTGCTCGCGATCACGATCATTGCTTCCACGGCGGCCACGAGGGCCACTGCGCCAGTTGGTTGACCGACCAGCGCCTGCACCGCTGTCACCGCGCGTAGGAATGGCTTTCTTCTTGGCAGGATCCCCCGCCCAACTGCTGGAGAGCTTGGCGGACTTAACCTCTTTACCAGACCCTGGTTGCGCATTGGCTGGCGCACCCGGAACCGGCTTCACAGGTTTGGCCACTGTACCCGCCGCAGGCTTGTGCAACGTACCCTTCATGCCCGCTTTAGCATCCACGACAGCGGGTTTTACTTCCTCGGGCTTCTTGGCCGTCAACACGCGCTTGGGCGCCGCCATCATCGAGCGTATCGCAGCGGCTTCAGCTTCGGCCTTGCGGCGACGATCACCCAAATCAGCGGCTCGCGCCACCTCTTCATCAGCAATCGCTTTGGAGGCGGCAGCCGCGGCCAATTTTGCCCGCACCAGCGTTTCCGCTTTTGCTGCCTCAGCGGCGCCTGATGACTCCACTTGCTTAGGTGTCACTACCTTGTCGATTGCATCATTCGCTGCTTTTGAAGCGGCGTCTGCCTCTTTGCGAGCAGCCTCTTGTGCAGCCAATGCATCTGCCGCATCACGGGCACGTGCTTCCTGCACCTCACGGTCGCGGCGACGCTGCGCCAATTCTTCTTCCTGGCGGCGGATCAATTCAGCTTGGCGCCGTGCCTCTTCTTCACGGCGCGCCAACTCGGCGTCGTCAATCAGGGGCGCGGTCGGGACAACAAGGGTCTCTCCCTCCAAGCTTTCAGGACCGGCGCTTACTTCGTCGTCGCGACGTACAAATGTGCGCTTCTTGCGCACTTCCACCTGGATCGTGCGCGCTTTTCCCGTGGCATCCGCCTGCTTGATTTCAGTCGTCTGCTTCTTGACCAGCGTAATCTTCTTGCGGTCAGCGCTGACAGTTCCGTGGCTATTCTGCAAATAGCTCAACAAGCTGTGCTTATCGGAGTCCGTCAGGATATCGGAGGCAGCCGACTTGGCGACCCCGGCTGACCTCAGCTGCTCAAGCAGCGTGTCAGTGGATTTTTTGAGTTCATTTGCAAACTCGGCGACAGTCGTACTGGACATTTGATGTGTAACCTTTGGCGACGGCCCAACCACTCCATGAGTGGTTGCAGGCCTTAACTGAAATTTAATTTACATAACCATTACTCTTGAGAAGCAGCTTCATCGGTAAACCAATGTTGGCGCGCTTTCATGATCAGGGTCTTGGCCTCATCCTCAGACTGGCCGGTGATATCCGTAAGCTCGTCAACCGCCAGATCGGCCAAGTCATCGAGCGTGTGCACACCGCCGCCAGCCAGTTTGCCAATCAGTTCGGGGGTCAAGCCTTCGAGGTCACGCAAGTCCTGTGAGACCTCTTCCACACTCTCTTCGTGGGCGATTTCCATCGTCAGCAATGCGTTCTTGGCGCGTGTGCGCAATTCAGTCACTGTCTCTTCGTCAAAGCTTTCAATCTCCAGCATTTCCTGCAATGGAACGTAGGCCACTTCTTCGAGGCTGGTGAAGCCTTCGGCGATCAGGATGTCCGCGATCTCTTCGTCCACATCGAGCTTTTCCATGAAGAGCTTGCGACCGCTGTCGGTCTCGCTGGCTTGCTTCTGGGCAGACTCCGCTGCGTCCAGAATATTGATGCGCCAACCGGTTAACTCAGACGCCAAACGCACGTTCTGGCCGCCCCGGCCAATAGCAATCGCCAGGTTTTCCTCGTCTACCACCACGTCCATTGCGTGGCGCTCCTCATCAACCACAATGCTCGACACATTGGCAGGAGCCAAGGCGCCAATCACAAACTGGGCTGGATCTTCGCTCCACAGAACGATATCGACACGCTCACCCGCAAGTTCGTTGGTCACGCCGTTCACACGGGTGCCACGCACACCAACACAGGTGCCGATAGGGTCAACGCGCTTGTCGTGAGACAGCACAGCGATCTTGGCGCGGGAACCGGGGTCACGGGCGCAGGATTTGATCTCCAGCAAGCCTTGCTCGATTTCTGGCACTTCCTGTCGGAACAACTCAATCATGAACTCAGGAGCGGAACGTGACAATACAATGGGGGCGCCACGCAGTGTGAGGTCCACTTCCATGATCATGGCTCGCACACGGTCGCCGGTTCGCAAATTCTCTTTCGGAATCATCTCGCTGCGTCGCAAGCGGCCTTCCACGCGACCACTTTCCACGATCAAGTCGCCTTTGTCCATGCGCTTGACGGTACCCACGAAAACTTTCTCGCCACGCGACATAAAGTCGTTGAGCAGCATTTCGCGCTCGGCATCCCGAATTTTTTGCAAAATAACTTGCTTGGCAGCCATCGCACCAATACGACCAATGGGCACAGAAGCCACAGATTCTTCAATGTGCTCATCCACTTCGATGTCAGGAATTTGCTCCTTGGCTTCGAACAACAGGATTTCCTGGTCAGGCATTTGAAGACCTGCTTCATCGGGAACCACATGCCAACGGCGAAACGTCTCGTAGTTGCCACTATCGCGGTCCAGGGCAACACGAATATCCACATCACCGGGATACAGTTTTTTGGTCGCTTGTGCCAAAGCCGCTTCTACAGCACCCAACACCACATCACGCTCCACGTTTTTCTCACGTGAAATTGCTTCTACCAGCATCAACAGTTCGCGATTCATGCCATGACTCTCCTGAACACTCGATTTAACCAATACAAAACCATTCACCAGACCCGAAGCAGTCTGGTCACTAACTACAGCGTGTCGCCGTCTACGCCATCCTCTGCACTGCGGCCCTTGAAACTCACAATGGGCGCCAAGCGCGATTCACGCAACTCATCCAAAGTAAACCCCAACGCCTGCAATGGCGGCGGAACACGCTTTTTGCTGACTTTTTGTCCCGGCTTGACCGGCGGCGCATCGCTCCAAACAATTTGCCAGCCCACCGCACCATCGGCAGACGCCACTTTTTCCAGCGTGCCTCTAAACTTTTTGCGACTGGCATGCACCTGCCCGCCGGCCGCAGCGCCAATGGACGCTTTCAACGTGATGTCAATTTCATGCCCAACAAAACGCTCAAAATCCTTGACATGACGCAAGGGGCGGTCAATGCCCGGCGATGAAATCTCCAGCCGCTTGTACTCAACACCATCCACTTCCAGCGCAAACTGCAACTGGCGATTGACCTTTTCACAATCTTCCACGTTGATAAATTGCTCTGGCGATGCAACGCCGCCACAAGGCGACACCCAAGGCAAATCAATCGTGATACGCAACAGCCCACCGGCAGAGCGTTCAATCTCCACCAAGTCATATCCCAAACCACACACAGTTTGTTCAACAATGTCCTGCAATGCCACTTCGAATTCGCCCCTTCAAAAACAATCGCCCAAAAAAAACGGGCGGTAGTTACCCGCCCGTTTGGTCGTGAGCCCGGATTGTACTGCAAAAATGCGCTAAGTGCCTTGATTCGTAAGGAGTAATTGAATAACGTGCGACAATTCTGTGTTGAGTTAAGCAATACCTGAGAGGATGTAATGGGATTTTTAGCGGGCAAAAAATTGTTGATTACCGGTGTGCTGTCCAACCGGTCCATAGCGTATGGCATCGCCAGGGCTTGCCACGCGCAAGGCGCCGAGTTGGCGTTCAGTTACGTCGGTGAGCGTTTCAAGGAACGGATAACCGAATTTGCAGCCGATTTCAACTCCAACCTAATATTCGACTGCGATGTGAGTGACGACGCGCAAATCGAAAATTTGTTTGTCGATCTCGCCACGCATTGGCATAAATTTGACGGTTTTGTCCACAGTATTGGATTCGCTCCCCGCGAAGCTATCTCCGGCAACTTCCTGGATGGCCTGACCCGTGAAAATTTCCGCATCGCGCACGATATCAGTGCCTACAGCTTCCCTGGTATGGCAAAGGCGGCCCTGCCTTACCTCAATGACAACGCCTCCTTGCTGACGCTGACCTACTTGGGCGGCGTGCGGGTGGTACCGAGCTACAACACCATGGGCCTTGCGAAGGCTTCATTGGAATCTTCCGTGCGCTATCTGGCAGAGGCCATCGGCCCGCGTGGCATGCGGGTGAATGGTTTGAGCGCCGGCGCCATCAAGACCCTCGCCGCCAGCGGGATCAAAGACTTTGGCAAGTTGTTGTCCATCTCCGCCAACGCCTCTCCGCTGCGACGCAATGTGACGATTGACGAAGTCGGCAATGTGGCCGCGTTCCTGCTCAGTGATCTGGCTTCCGGCATGACCGGGCAGATTACCTATGTGGACTGCGGTGTCAGCCAGTCCGCTGTGGCCGTGCTGGAAACACCAACAGCTTAAAGTTGCTCCTGGCCCCCGCAGATTCTGCGGGGCTAGCTATCAAATAAATAGCGCCTTGAAGGCGCTATTTATTTTTGAAACGTAAAGGCTTATCGCACACAATCCGCAAAATAGTGGACAACACCTTCCGCATCCTTCTCTTCCACCAGTCCGTGGATATCGGTCTCGAACCCAGGGCACTTGGCGTTGAACTCGCGTGAAAACTTGAGGTAATCCACAATCTTCTTGTTGAAGACTTCACCCGGAATCAAGAGCGGAATGCCTGGTGGGTACGGCGTGACCAAGCCCACGGTGATACGGCCTTCCAAATCGTCAATTTCGACTCGTTCGGTCTGGCGTAGCGCGATATGGGCGTAGGCATCGCTGGGCTTCATGGCGGGAGTCAAATCACTAAGATACATGTCCGTAGTCAGCCGGGCAATGTCGTATTTCGAATACAGCGCGTGCACATATTGGCACAAGTCGGCAAGACCCATCTTCTCGTACTTGGGGTGCGCCTTGCAAAACTCCGGAAGGATGCGCCACATGGGCTGGTTCTTGGCGTAATCGTCCTTGAACTGTTGCAACGCGGTCAGCATGCTGTTCCAGCGGCCCTTGGTGATGCCGATGGTGAACATGATAAAGAAGCTGTACAGGCCGGTCTTTTCGACCACCACACCATGCTCGGTCAGAAATTTGGTCACGATGCTGGCGGGAATGCCGGTCTTGGCAAACTTTCCATTCAAATCCATGCCTGGCGTCACGATGGTGGACTTGATTGGGTCCAGCATGTTGAAGCCCGTTGCCATTTTGCCAAAACCATGCCAATTGGCCTTCGCGTTTTTGGACTCTCCCTTGATGACCCAGTCGCTGGCGCGGCCAATACCTTCGTCAACCAGCTTGTCTGGCCCCCACACCTTGAACCACCAGTCGTCGCCATATTCTTCGTCCACTTTGCGCATAGCGCGGCGAAAGTCCAACGCCTCCGCAATGCTCTCTTCCACCAGCGCGGTGCCGCCGGGGGGCTCCATCATGGCAGCAGCCACATCACAACTGGCAATGATGCTGTACTGCGGCGAGGTGGACGTGTGCATCAGGTACGCCTCGTTGAACAAATGCTTATCCAGCTTCACCGTTTGCGAATCCTGCACCAGCACGTGGCTGGCCTGGCTGATACCGGCCAGGAGCTTGTGGATGGACTGGGTTGAATACACCATCGCCTCTTTGGGACGCGCACGGTTCTTGCCCATGGCGTGGTAGGTTCCGTAAAACGGATGAAATGCCGCGTGGGGCAGCCAGGCTTCGTCAAAGTGGATGTTTTCTACATACCCGTCCAGCATGGACTTGATGGTTTCGGTGTTGTAGAGCACACCGTCGTACGTGCTTTGAGTGAGCGTCAGAATGCGCGGTTTGACTTTGTTGGCGTCCACACCCATCAACAACGGGTTGGCCCTGATCTTTTCACGAATGGCGGCGGGCTCAAATTCGCTCTTCGGGATCGGGCCGATGATGCCAAAGTGGTTGCGCGTGGGCTTCAGAAAAACCGGAATCGCACCCGTCATGATGATGGCGTGCAAATTGGATTTGTGGCAATTGCGGTCCACGATTACCACGTCGCCTGGGGCCACCGTGTGGTGCCAGACCATCTTGTTGGACGTGGACGTTCCGTTGGTTACAAAAAAGCAGTGGTCAGCGTTGAAGATGCGGGCCGCATTGCGCTCGCTCTCGCCAATTGCGCCGTTGTGGTCCAGCAATTGCCCCAGTTCTTCCACCGCGTTGCACACGTCAGCGCGCAACATGTTCTCGCCATAAAACTGGTGGTACATCTGCCCCACCGGGCTTTTGAGAAACGCTACACCACCTGAATGTCCCGGGCAATGCCATGAGTAAGAACCGTCCTCCGCGTAGTCCAGCAAAGCTTTGAAAAAGGGCGGCTGCACGCCTTCCAGATAGCTCTTGGCCTCACGGATGATGTGGCGCGCCACAAACTCGGGCGTATCCTCAAACATATGAATGAAACCATGCAATTCGCGCAGGATGTCGTTCGGAATATGGCGCGAGGTTTTGGTCTCGCCGTACACATAAATCGGCACATCCAGGTTCTTGCGGCGCACTTCTTCAATGAAGTGGCGCAAATTCAGGACGGCAGGGTCCAGATCAGGCCCCGGTGTGAACTCTTCATCGTCAATCGACAGTATGAAGGCGCTGGCCCGGCTTTGCTGCTGTGCAAACTGGCTCAGATCGCCATAACTGGTGACGCCCAGCACCTCAAAACCTTCTGTTTCAATTGCGTGTGCCAAGGCGCGAATACCCAGCCCGGACGTGTTTTCAGACCGGAAATCCTCGTCGATGATGACAATGGGAAAGCGAAATTTCATGACAAGGCTCCAGCCACAAGCGAAAAATGAAGAAAACAGGCGCGAAGTGTAAGGACTTATTGTGTCGAGCGGCTTGCGTCGCCAGCCTTTTGCCCCAAAATGTGGTGATCGCAACACATGCAAGGATCCTATGGCTGAATCAACAATCTGGTGGCTGCTTGCTGGCACGGCCGTTGGCGTTGAGCTGGCGACCGGAACCTTTTATCTTTTGATGCTGGCTGCCGGCCTGTCAGCCGCCGCTATAGCGGCACATGCAGGTGCCTCGTCCACAGTGCAAATTGTGGTTGCTGCCGTGGTGGGTGCAGGGGCAGTTTTGGCCTGGCGCGCTTACAAGCAGTCAAAGCCTGCAGGAGCACCTGCCAATGCCAACCGCGACGTCAATCTGGACATTGGCGAAATTGTGCATGTAGACAGCTGGAATCCCGACGGCACGACATCGGTGAAGTACCGTGGTGCCAACTGGGCGGTATCCAGTAGCCCAGGCGATGTACTTACCAGCGGTCCATACCGGGTGGTCGAGGTAGTGGGTAGCCGGTTGGTCGTTCAGAAACAATAACTTTGGGCCTCATCGGTCCTGCCGCATCAACTCTAAGGAAATAGCATGGAATTTGGACTCATATTATTAGTCATCGCGGTGATCTTTATCACCAAGTCGGTCAAGGTCGTTCCCCAACAGCACGCCTATGTGATTGAGCGTTTGGGCAAATACAACGGGACATTGACTCCCGGGCTCAGCTTTTTGATGCCGTTCGTAGACCGTGTCGCCTACAAGCACGTCTTGAAAGAAATTCCGCTGGATATCCCCAGCCAGGTTTGCATTACGCGCGACAACACGCAGTTGCAGGTCGATGGCATTTTGTATTTTCAAGTGACCGATGCCATGCGGGCCAGCTATGGCTCCAGCAACTATGTCATCGCCATTTCGCAATTGGCGCAAACCTCGTTGCGCTCAGTCATCGGCAAGCTGGAACTGGACAAGACCTTTGAGGAGCGTGACATCATCAACGCCCAAGTGGTACAGGCCATTGATGAAGCGGCCCTGAACTGGGGCGTGAAAGTACTGCGCTATGAAATCAAGGACCTGACGCCACCCAAGGAAATTCTGCATGCCATGCAGCAGCAGATCACCGCAGAACGCGAAAAGCGCGCACTGATTGCCGCATCGGAGGGACGTCGCCAGGAACAAATCAATATTGCCACTGGTGAACGCGAAGCCTTTATTGCCCGATCAGAAGGCGAAAAGCAGGCTGCCATCAACAATGCGCAAGGTCAGGCCGCATCCATTCTGGCGGTTGCCGAAGCTAACGCGCAGGCCATTGAACGGGTAGCCGCCGCCATCCGTCAGCCGGGCGGTGAACAGGCTGTCCAGTTAAAAGTTGCGGAACAAGCGGTACTTGCGTATTCAAAGGTGGCATCCGAGGCCACAACCACGCTGATCGTGCCGAGCAATATGACCGAGGTTGCCGCACTGATCGGGTCCGCCATGAAGATGGCGCAGATACAAAAATCATGACCCAGCCGGGTTGCGATTTTCAAGGAATGCTGCCAGGACGTCTTGGAGGTAGTAAAAAAGCCCCTGCTTCACTGGGAAACAAGGGCTTTTAGGGGGTTGCTCTAAGCGGTTGGAGACCGTTAAAGACTTATCACTGGCGGAGCAGGCGGGATTCGAACCCGCGGAGGGTTTTACCCCTCGCACGCTTTCCAGGCGTGTGACTTAAACCGCTCATCCACCGCTCCAGAGCCATTGAGTTTAACCTGCCTTTGGGCTGGATTCAGATTCAACCGACTACAAATGTTGAAAACGGACCGTTTTTTATTGGACGACCGTTAGCGGATCACGGCCAACGTTTCAAACCGGCCACCGCGAACCGTCTTGAGCGTCAATGCCCCATTCTTGATGTCGCCCTTGCTGTCAAACGCAATATAGGCAGTAACCCCATTGTGGCCTGTCGTGGCAACCAGTACTGGTTAATACTTCACTGGGTCGGCCGACCTGGCTTGCACCATCGCTGCCACCATGACTTTCACGGCGTCGTAGACATAGGGTGCATAGACCTGAACGTCAGGGCCATATTTTGCTTTGAACTTGGTTCTTTAACGCGTCCATGTCGGCTTTGCCTGCACCTTACACTCCCCCTGCTTCAGCGCAATAAACCTGATCATCCTGAATCGAATCACCACCGAGCTGGAGCAATTCAGTCGCGCAAATGCCGTCGCCTCCCATGAACTTGGCTTTGATGCCTAGCGATTGCATTTTCTTGAGCATGGGGCCGACTACTGCATTCATACCACCAAAAAAATGATGTCAGGTTTTTTTTGCTCTTTCGCGTGGTCAGGGTGGCGCTGAAGTCGGTCGCCATATCGGTTGTGAACTCTTTGGCCACTACGTGTGCGCCCGCAGCAATGATGGATTTAGTGAACTGGTCTACGACGCCTTGGCCGTATGTGGTGCGATCGTCAATCACTGCAATGGCTTTGCCTTTCAGCGTGCCAACTGCGTACTTGCCCAAGCTGCTACCCAACTGTGCGCCATCGGCGATGACCGTGAAAGCCGTTTCAAAGCCCTGGCGCGTGTATCTGGGGTTAGTCGCCGACGGTGATATTTGTGGACTGCCCGCATCCCTATACAGAGTAAACTCAGGAATCGTGGTAACCGAGGTCAGGTTTCCAATTGCGCCAGCCACTTTGGCATACACAAACTTCGGTTCCGCTGTAGTGCCATGCTTGGGGTCAGCGGCACCATCTTCAACCATTCGCTCAAGCGACACCGGCATCCCGCCAAATGTTACCCCCTATGCCGTTCAGCACTTCCACAGCAAGGCGCGCATCGTTTTCATTGTCTTTTTCGACGTGGGGAATCGGTCCGCTGGTGGGTCCGGCGTGGCCGATTGTGCCAATGGCACGCGGCGAGGCTGACGAGCCTGGTATGGTCACTGAAGCAGCGATGGTGGGCGCTGGAGGCGATTGCTGACAACAACCCAACAGCAAGCTGGCCATGCCAGAGACCGCCAACCACTTGAAAGTAATGTGTCGTATGCGCCGCTCCGTGAATCAGTTCTCAGGAGGTACCCGCTGGGACAGTGCCTGCTCGACGGCTGTGCTCACTGCGACCTCGACTTCAAGCTGCCAACGGCTGGAAGCCTTGCGCAGTTGGTCTTCAACCACTGCATGAAGCGCGGTACGCAATTGCTGTTCCAAGCGCGGCTGGAGCGCTTCGAGCACCTGTCGAACAAGGACATCATGGTCAATCAATGGTGCTTGTGCAGCAAGATCGGGACGCACCACTTCCGTCAGAGTGGGGACGAATCGGGGAAATGGCTTTGTGGTCTGCATCAATCCACGCGCTTTAGTCCCAAATCGTGTCTGGCAATGGCGTAACCCTGTTCGCTGTAATATTTCCAGCGGCTACGTGCAGCGTCTCGATCTGCGCCATCCGTGCTAACCACTTCAATCACCCGATTGAAAGCAGTAAACCCATCAGGCACCGAATTGCCCAGGTTGACCAGTATGTCGCGCACGCCAATAGCCGGATGAACATCCGTCCCCAGGAACACGCTTGATCGCTCGCGAACCGATGATTCAGACGCGGCTAGGCAATGGGGTACGAAATCGGTCGGTGAAATCGCCCATAGGGCCGAGTCCAATGTTGCAAGGGTAGCTTCGTCTCCCAGTACCTGAACCTTGGACCCGCTGCCCGCTGCCTTGCGGAGCAGGCGGCATGCGTAAGCCAGTTTGTCGGGCACTCCAAAGTGAAAGGCGATTTCGGTCACGTATTGCGTGCCTGACCCAATAGGAATTCGACGAGCAAGCCAACGGGACGTCCAGTTGCACCCTTGGCTGCGCCACTTTTCCAGGCCGTACCGGCAATATCCAGGTGGGCCCAGGGAAACTTCTCTGCAAAGCGCTGCAGAAACTTGGCTGCGGTAATCGAGCCCCCGGCCCGACCGCCCACGTTGGCAACATCGGCAAAGCTGGTCTTCAGCGCCTCGGCATAGTCTTCGTCCAATGGCATTCTCCAGCACAAGTCTTGCGCTGCATCACCAGCTGCAAACAGCGCATTGGCCAGCGCGTCCTGCGTAGAGAATAGCCCGCTGCGCACACCGCCCAGGGCGATGACACAAGCACCAGTCAAGGTGGCAATGTCCACCACGGCGGTCGGCTTGAAGCGCTCGGCATAGGTCAATGCATCGCATAACACTAGCCGCCCCTCGGCGTCCGTGTTGAGAATCTCGATGGTTTGACCACTCATGCTGGTCACCACGTCACCGGGCTTGACAGCTTGGCCGTTGATCAGGTTTTCACAGGCCGCAATTAGCCCCACCACATTGATGGCGGGCTTGAGCGCAGCAAGTGCGCGGAACGTACCCAACACGCTGGCGGCGCCCGACATGTCGAATTTCATTTCATCCATTTCAGGCGCGGGCTTGATGGAGATGCCACCCGAGTCAAACGTGATGCCCTTGCCCACCAAAACCGTGGGTGCCTGCGTCTTGGCGGCACCGTTGTAATGCAAAACGATAAACCGCAGCGGCTCGTCAGAGCCTTGCGCCACGGCCATGAACGAACCCATCCCCAACTTGGCTACTTCTTTGGGGCCGAGTACTTCGCAGCTGATCTTGGGCAGCTTGGCCAGTTCCTGTGCCGCCTTGCCCAGCAAGGTGGGGGTTGCGTGATTGGCGGGCCGGTTGGCCCATTCTTTAGCGAGCTCGGCTCCGTCGACGATTCCAGCCGCCCGATCAAAGGATGCCTGTACCTCGGTGGCGTTGGTGGCTGCAACCAACACTTTGCTCAGACTGCGCCCTTCGGGCTTGGATTTTGTATGGGTGTACACATAGGTTGCGTCCGCCACAGCGGTAACTACGGCGCGCACCGCTTCTTCGCGTGCGGGCGCGGCAAAACACACCAGCAGCTTTTTCAAAGACGCCGTCTTGACGGACGCCACTGCAGCAACGACGGCAGTGCGCACATCTCGAGCGGACCCACTACCAATGCCGACCAGCACCACGCGGACCGCATTGGCCTGAACCGGGCGGTACAGCGGCAGCAGCTTGCCAGGCTTGGTATCCAGGTCCGATGATTTGATGGCCCGGGCCACCAAAACCGACAAATCATCCTTGCCAGCCTTGAATTCTTGTGGCACCAACACAATCAGGGCGTCACATTTCTCGGTAGAGGCCCCGGCCAGGCCCATGGGTTTGAGTTCAAAGTTCATAATTCGGGTTTTCCTTTGCTCTCCATGTTATTCCATTCCTCCATCCGCAAAGAACTCGCGCGCAGTTTTGGCGCCACGCTGGTGGTGCTGATCACGGTGGTGATGACCATGACGCTGATCCGCACCCTGGGCGAGGCCGGGCGCGGAATTTTTAACCCGGCTGACGTGATGATCATCATGGGCTATACGGTGCTGTCCGACATGCCCACCATTTTGTCCATGTGCCTTTTTCTTGCTGTGCTCAATGTACTGACACGCATGTTTCGCGACAGTGAAATGGTCATCTGGTTTGGCAGCGGGCGTGGATTGACGTCGCTGATCAAGCCGCTGTTCCGGTTCGCCTGGCCCATTTTGGTGGTGATCACCGCTCTGGCGTTTCTGATCTTGCCGTGGGCGTTTTCCCGCATCGAGGACATGCGCGACCGCTACGAAAAGCGCGGCGACATTGCGCGCATCGAACCCGGTCAGTTTCAGGAGTCGGCGAACGGAGAACGGGTGTTTTTCATAGAGAAAGACACCAATGGAACGCAAGCCGGCAATAACGTGTTCATTGCCCAGCATAAGGACAACAAGGAAAGCATTACCTCGGCCCGCAGTGGTCGGGTCGAGATCACCAATGGCGAAAAATTTCTGGTTCTTGAAAATGGTCAGCGCCTGGAGAAAGTGACCAGCAAGCCCGATCTGACCGTCGCTACATTCAAAACCTATGGCGCCAAGGTGGATGCCGACGACCAGTCGGCGCGCAGTTTTGTGCCGTACCGCGCAAAAAGCACGCTGGAGCTGTTGCAATCTCCCACCAATGCCCATTTGGCCGAAATATCCTGGCGCGCGGGTTTGGCGTTGGCAGCCGTCAATTTTGTCGTCATTGCCCTGGCGACCGCTGGGGTCAACCCTCGTGTGGGCCGCACCGCCAACTTGGGGTTTGCCTTTATGGCGTTCATCGTGTACTTCAACCTGCTCATTCTGGGCAAGAGTTGGGTGGAGACCGGCCAGGTGCAGTTTGGCGTTTTTTTGATGGCGTTGCATGGCGGTGCCCTGGCTTTGGCGCTGCTGTGGCTTGCCAAACGCCACAATAACTGGGTGTTGCGCCCCAGTCGCAAGTTGGCTGCGCTGAAAGCGCCGTCAAAGGATACGGCGTGAAGACGATCCGGCGTCTACTGTATGGCGAAGTGGTGCTGGCCGTGGCGCTGGTCACTCTGGGCTTTGTCTCGTTGTTTTACTTTTTTGACTTTGTTGAAGAACTTCAGGCAGTTGGCAAACACCGCGAAACCGGCTACACCGTGGCCCAGGCACTGCTCTATGTGGCCCTGATGTTGCCCAGCCACCTGTACGAGTTGCTGCCCATTACGGTGCTGATTGGAACCATTTTTGTGATGGCCAGGCTGGCGCAAAGCTCCGAGTTCACGATTTTGCGCACCAGCGGGTTGGGGCCGTGGCGTGCGTTGCGGGCGCTACTGGTATTGGGCCTGGGCTTTGTTTTCTTCACCTTTGCGGTGGGTGACTATCTGGCGCCCCTGGCAGACAAGACGGCGCAGTTGCTCAAATCGCGCTACCAGGGCCAGGTCACAGTGGGCAAAACCGGTGCCTGGCTCAAGGAGCGGCAGGCCTACAGCCACTATGCAGTCAATGTGGGTGCCCTGGCGCCCGACGCCAGCATGCGCGACGTTCGTATTTTTGAATTCGACAACCAGGGATTTTTGGTCTCTGCCACTGAAGGCCAGACCGCCAAGTTCAACAAGGACGAATCATGGCTGCTGGAGACGGTTGATCACACCGAATTCAGCACTGCTGACGCCAATGCAACGCGGGTGGACCGCACTACGGTGCCTACCTTTCGCTGGCCCACACAAATCAGTGCGGAAATGGTGGCCACCGCCGTTTTGCGGCCCGAACGAATGGGAACGATTGACCTGTTTCAGTACATTCACCACCTCAATGCCAACGGTCAAACGGCGCAAAAATACGAGATCCAGTTTTGGAAGAAAGTGTTTTACCCGCTGAGCTGCCTGGTCATGGTGGTGCTGGCACTGCCCTTTGCCTACCTGCATTTCCGCTCGGGTAGTGTGGCGACCTATGTGTTTGGTGGTGTTATGGCAGGCATCAGCTTTGTATTGCTCAACAACGTGCTGGGTGACCTGGGTGCTATGCAAGGCTGGCAGCCATGGATTACTGCGGCACTTCCCGGTTTGATCTATTCATTTATTTCCCTGACAGCCTTTGCCTGGCTGGTAATACGACGATGACCGCAACCACGACGACCACGACGACCATGACAAACACGACGAATGAGTCCCCCCAAAACGGCATTGTGCTTTTTGCACACGGCTCGCGCGATCCCTTGTGGCACAAGCCCATGGAGGCAGTGGCAGCCCACATTGCGACGGCTTCGGTGCAAACTCCGGTCGAATGTGCTTACCTGGAAATAAGCACACCCGACCTCACCACCGCAACCCATAAGCTCATAGCGCGGGGCGTAACCGCGATCACCGTGGTGCCGCTTTTTCTGGGTGTTGGCAAACACGCCCGCGAGGACCTGCCCCAATTGATGACCAATTTGCAGGCCAACCACCCGGACGTTCGATTCACCTTGCAACCCGCCGTGGGAGAAGATGTCCGGCTGATCCAGCTCATTGCAAAAATTGCTCTTGGGAAATGAACCTGCACCAATTTCGCTTCGTTCAGGAAGCCGTACGGCGTAACCTCAACCTGACCGAAGCAGCCAAAGCGCTGCACACATCACAGCCCGGCGTCTCCAAAGCCATCATCGAGCTCGAAGAGGAACTGGGCGTTGAGATATTTGCCCGCCACGGCAAACGACTCAAACGCGTCACCGAGCCTGGCCAGCATGTGCTCAAAAGCATTGAGGTGATATTGCGCGAAGTCGGCAACCTCAAGCGCATTGGCGAGCAATACAGCGCTGAAGACAGCGGAACCTTGTCTATCGCAGCAACCCACACCCAGGCGCGTTACGTGTTGCCCGAAAAGGTGGCCGGGCTGCGCGCCGCTTTTCCCAAGGTGAACATCAGCCTGCACCAGGGCTCCCCCGACCAGGTGGCACGCATGCTAATTGATGAAGTGGCCGAAATTGGCATTGCGACCGAGTCCTTGGCGAACTACAGCGAGCTGGTCACCCTGCCCTGCTATGAGTGGCAACACATGCTGGTGCTACCCACCGACCACCCTTTGGCACGCAAAGAACGCATCACACTGGAAGATATCGCACTGGAGCCGTTGATCACTTACCACCCGTCCTTTACCGGGCGAACCAAGATCGACCAGGCATTTTCCACCCGTAAATTGGAGCCCCGCATTGCGCTGGAGGCCATTGATTCAGACGTGATCAAGACCTATGTGCGTCTGGGCCTGGGTGTGGGCATTGCGGCCGAAATGGCCGTGCGCGATGTGGTGGACGATGGCGGCAAAGGCGGCCTGGTGGTGCGCCCTGCGGGCAATCTGTTTGGCCAGAACGTGGCTCGGGTCGCGTTCAAACGCAGTGCCTACCTGCGCAACTTTGTTTATACCTTTGCCGAGTTGCTGAGTGACCGACTGGACCGCAAACTGATCGCCCGCGCCATGGACGGGCATATTGAAAACTACGACTACTGATGACCACACCAACGCTGTCCTCGCGCCTGCCCAACGTGGGCACCACCATCTTTTCCGTAATGTCGGCACTGGCGGTGCAGCACAAGGCCGTCAACCTGGGCCAGGGTTTTCCGGACTTTGTCTGCGACCCGGCGCTGGTGAACCATGTCACGCAGGCCATGCAGGCCGGACACAACCAGTACCCGACCATGCCTGGCATTCCGCAATTTCGGGAGGCCATCGCTGCCAAAATTGAAGCACTGCATGGCCGTACTTATCGGGCTGCCGACGAGATCACCGTCACCGCCGGGGCCACGCAGGCCATCATTACCGCTGTTCTTTCCGTAGTGCACCCGGGCGACGAAGTCATCGTGCTGGAACCCTGTTACGACAGCTATGTGCCCAATATCGAGTTGGCTGGTGGCGTGGCCGTGCGTGTGCCGCTGACGCCAGGCACGTTCCGGCCCGACTTTGCCGCGATTGGGTCAGCTCTTTCGCCCAAGACCCGCGCCATCATCATCAACAGCCCGCACAACCCCAGCGCTACCGTCTGGACGCGCGAGGACATGCTGACGCTGCAAGAACTGCTTGCCGCCACCAACGTGCTGCTGATCAGTGACGAGGTTTACGAGCACATGGTGTTTGATGGCGTCCAGCATGAGAGCGTGGCGAGCTACCCCGGCCTGACCGAGCGTGCCTTTATCGTCTCCAGCTTCGGCAAGACCTACCACGTGACCGGCTGGAAGGTGGGCTATGTGGCAGCGCCCGCGTCCATGACGGCCGAGTTCCGCAAGGTACACCAGTTCAACGTGTTTACCGTTAACACGCCCATGCAATACGGGTTGACGGCCTACATGGCCGACCCGGCACCGTATCTCAACCTGCCTGCCTTCTACCAGCGCAAACGTGACCTGTTTCGCAGCGGTCTTGCCAACACGCGCTTCAAACTGCTGCCCAGCGAGGGCAGTTATTTTCAGTGCGTGGACATCTCAGACGTGAGTGGCCTGAGCGAGGCGGATTTTTGCCAATGGTTGACAGCCGAAGTGGGTGTGGCCGCTATTCCCCTGTCCGCCTTCTATGGCGACGGTTTCGACCAGCACGTGGTGCGTTTTTGCTTTGCCAAGCAGGATGTGACCTTGCTGGCTGCGCTGGCGCGGCTCGAAAATCTATAGAACATGCCTGCAATCGGTGCCAGACTGAACTCTTAAGTTCGTAGGTCATCGGTGAACCCATAGAGCAATTCAGAAATCGCTGGACACAATTTAGTTTTTCGCTCTAGCGTTGCACTTGTGTGTGCGAATAACCAAAAAAGCGAATAGCAGCACTGGAAAGCAGCGCCAGCGATAGAGCCTTGAAAGTCGTTGTTGTGATGGATGGCGAGACACCCGCCGACGCTCTTAAACGTTTGGACCTACCGCCTGATGCGCTGGCCGTGTATCTCTCCGAACTGGACGAACGGACATAGACAAGCTATTGAAAAACAATCAAATTCAATCAACCCTCCTAGTGCGGGTTTTCTGCTTTTGGGACTGGTGCGGTTGACGGCTTTACATACGTGTTACACATTGATCTAAATCAAGGTGTAAACTCTGGTCAGGCGCAAGCCTCCCGCTTCACCTCCCTGAGCGGGCCTCAACGTGTGACAGCTGAGAGGGTTCAAGCCCCGTAAGCGGCTGGGCACGGCACATTGACCATGCTTTGGATTTAGGATTGTGGTTGCCAGCGGTGCGGAAGCAATTCGTCAATGCGACTGTTCAAGTGACCAGGCA
>CAJAVE010000197.1 GCA_903945325.1 uncultured beta proteobacterium
ACCGCCTTCAATTTCCCTGTGGCTGTATGGGCCTGGAACGCAGCGCTGGCCCTGGTGTGCGGCGACACCGTGGTGTGGAAGCCATCGGAGAAAACACCGCTGTGCGCGCTGGCGGTGCAGGCCATTTTTGAGCAGGCCTGCCAACGCTTTGGTGTCGAGCGCACAGCCAATTTGTCACAACTGCTGATGGGCCGCGCCGATGTGGGACAAGCGCTGGTAGACCACCCGCAGGTGGCGTTGCTGTCGGCCACCGGCAGCACCCGCATGGGTCAGGCTGTGGGGCCGCGCGTGGCGGCACGGTTCGGGCGCAGCCTGCTGGAGCTGGGTGGCAACAACGCCATCATCGTGGCGCCCTCAGCCGACCTGGACATGGCCGTGCGCGCCGTGGCCTTTGCCGCAGCCGGCACCGCCGGCCAGCGCTGCACCACGGCACGCCGCCTGATCGTGCACAGTTCCATTCACGCCGACCTGGTGTCCCGTCTGACCCGCGCCTTTGCCAGCTTCACCATCGGCTCACCACTGGAAGAAGGTACGCTGGTGGGTCCGCTGATTGATAGTGCGGCGTTCGACGCCATGCAATCCGCACTGGAGCAAGCCAAGGCACAAGGTGGAATGGTCGCCGGTGGTGAACGCGTTTTGCAGGACCGCTATCCCGACGCCTACTACGTGCGCCCGGCGCTGGTGCAAATGCCCGCGCAAACCGATGTGGTGCGGCACGAAACCTTTGTGCCCATACTGTATGTGATGCAGTACGCCGAACTCGCCGAGGCCATCGCGCTCAACAACGATGTGCCGCAGGGTTTGTCGTCGTCCATCTTCACTACCGACGTGCGCGAGGCCGAGCAGTTCATGTCTGCCGCCGGGTCGGACTGCGGCATTGCCAATGTGAACATCGGAACCTCGGGCGCAGAGATTGGTGGCGCCTTTGGTGGTGAGAAGCAGACGGGTGGTGGGCGTGAATCAGGGTCGGATGCCTGGAAGGCCTATATGCGCCGGGCGACGAATACCGTCAACTACTCAAGGGAGTTGCCGCTGGCGCAGGGGGTGCGGTTTGATTTGCAGTAGATTGGGCGGTTGCTACTGAATTAGGAGCTGCTTGCGCATGTTTCACGGGGGCTTGAGGCACTTTTGTCACGCAAGACCCTCCACGACGAAGAGCGGAAATTCGGGGCAATAGGGTGTTGCATTGAGTCGCGCTATGCTGGCAGCCTTGCCCGCGCAGTCGCCACCAGCTGCTGCGATTTGCCGTACCTCAAAAGGAGTTTGCCCTTGAACCACTGCGCCTCAACACCCCTGGTGCTGTCTCTGCTCATGCTCACGCTGCTGGCGTGCCCCGCCACGCAAGCCGCAAAGCCACCCCAGACCAGCCAGGCTGACATCATCAAACAGTCCGCCCCCAGCGACTGGCGCCGCCTCGACCCCGAAAACACCCTGGTCATGGAAATCAACGGCCAGTCGGTGATTCTGGAACTCGCACCACGCTTTGCCCCCCAACACGCGGCCAACATCCGCACGCTGGCGCGGGAGGGCTACTACACCGGCTCAGCCATTGTGCGGGTGCAAGACAACTATGTGACCCAGTGGGCCGATCCGGCGGATGAAGAAAAGGAGAAGGACAAGGTCAAGTCCCTGGGCGCGGCGCTGGCCAATTTGCCAGCCGAGTTTTCGATTCCTTTCAAGGGCTTGCCACTGACCCGGTTCACCGACCCCGATGGCTGGGCGCCCGTCAGTGGTTTTGTGGATGGTCTACCTGTGGCGGCCGACCCCGCCAAGAACAAGGCCTGGCTGGCACACTGTTATGGCATGGTGGGCGCGGCGCGCAGCGGCAAACCCGACAGCAGCAACGGCACCAGTCTGTATGCCATTAACGGCCAGGCACCGCGGGCGCTGGACCTCAACATCACCGTGGTGGGGCGCGTGGTCAAGGGCATGGAGGTGCTGTCGTCGCTGCCGCGCGGCCCCAGTGCCATGGGTTTTTATGACAAGCCCGAGCACTACGTTCCCATCACCCGCGCCCGTGTGCTGGGCGACATGCCGACTGCCGAACAACCCGCGATTGAGATCATGCGCACCGACACAGCCACCTGGCGCAAGCTGGTGGAAGCCAGCCGCCACGCCATTGGCGGCTGGGCCGTGCGCAGTGCGCTGCACAGCAACATCTGCAACCGCACGGTACCGACGCGCCCCATCGCCAGTCCTGCCCCATCCTGAGTACGCGACTTGGCGCCTTTATCCCCCAACATCACCCCAGACAACGCATGACCTCACCCGCACTGACCACGCTGAACGCCACTTTCAAGCGCCTGCACAACTTCAGCCACCTGTCCTCCATCGCCAGCTGGGACCAGGCCGCCATGATGCCTGCCAAGGGCAACGAGGCGCGCGCCGCCGCCATGGCCGAGCTGCAGGTGCTAATGCACCAGACGCTGACCGACCCTGCGCTGAAGACCCTGTTTGCCGAGGCGGCGAAGGCCGAGTTGG
>CAJAVE010000198.1 GCA_903945325.1 uncultured beta proteobacterium
CGCTGGCCCTACACGCTGGCCATCGAGCTCACGCTCACCGAGGCAGGCGAGATTGACACCTGGGACGCCGACTGTAGTTGCCCGGTTGGCTACAACTGCAAACACGGCGTCGCCCTTACCATGAAGGCGGCTTACCAAGGCCTGCGCCTACTTGGCAGCGAGGCGGCACTGCAAGCCGTGCGTCCGGTCAGCCACACGCCACCCACTGCCGAAGCGCTGGAAGCCGCCAGGCTGGCAACCCAGGCCCGCCTGGATGAAGCCCTGCGCCTGGAAGCCGAGGCCCACCTCCTGAACTGGTTCTACGAGATGGACCGTGCCAGCGGCAGCAACACGCCGCAGGCCATCAGTCCGCGCAACCAAAATCGCCCGGAACAATACATCTACCTGCTGAAATGCGTTGGCCCCAGCACCCGTCCGCAGCAATTGCACCTGGAGGCGATGGTGTCCTACCGCAAAGCCAATGGCGAGTGGGCCAAGCCCAAAGCCATTCGTACGCCGCCGCACGCGGGGCAAGCGGCGTATGACCTGGCCAGCGACACGGACCGCGAAATCCTGCAACTGTTGCTGGCCATGCCCGACCCCAACCGCTCCTACTACAGTGCCTACAGCGGCAGCCCGGGCGCGACACCGCGCGGCACTGTCGGCCTGATGGCCCTGCAACAGGCTGCCAGCACCGGGCGCCTGGTTGCCATCCAGGCCGATGGCAGCCCCGGCGTTGCGCTGCAATGGGGGCCACCGAAAACGCTGGACTGGAACTGGCATGAAGTCACCCCTGCGCATGGAGGCACACCGGGCTGGGCGTTGCGCGCCAAGCTGCATCAGGCGGACGCTGGCGACACGCAGACCGCGCACTCGGGCACATCACACCGCAGCGACCAAGCCACAGCCAGGCTGTTCTTGAACACCCCGCCGCTGTACCTGGACAGCGCAAACGGCCTGTGCGGACCAGTGCAAGCGCCCGGAATATCCGATGACCAGCTTGCCGTGCTGCTCCGAGCCCCAGTGTTGCAACCCTCCGCATTGAAAAAACACCAGCTCGACCTGATGCAGCGTCTGGGTGACCTGCCCGCACCACCGGTGCTGGAGAGCCTGACCAAGCTCGACGGCATCACGCCTACTGCATGCTTGCACCTGTCCCCCAACCCGCCCGATCTGGCGCACTTTAGAGGGCTGATCCAGGTGCAAATGCGCTTTGACTACCAGGGCTATTGCGGCTGGTGGGCTGGGCAAGGCACCTCCGTTTTGGTCGATGGCCCAAAAGGTCGCGTGCTGCTGCACCGTGATGCCGAAGCCGAACTGGACGCCATCACCCGCTTGATGAACCTGGGGCTGCTGTCGGCAGAGGGCGGCATCTTCGGCATCCCCGGCGACACGCCCCAACACAGCTGGTTGCACTGGGCCGACAACGACTACCGCGTGCTGCGCGATGCCGGATTTGAGGTGACGCTGGACGATGCCCTGCAAGGCTGGATCACCCACGCCGACACGCTACAGGTGCAACTGCAGCCGCAAGGCCAAAGCCACGCAGACGACCACGCGGATGGCGCCACCTCGCCCTGGTTCGACTTGTCACTGGGCATGGAAATCAACGGCCAGCGCCACAACATCCTGCCGCTGCTGCCCGAGCTGATTGCCGCTGCGGCCAACAGCCCCATCAATACCGAAACCGGCCTGCCCGAGATTCCGCCCTTCGTCTACCTGCCGAACCAGCAGGCCGGTCAAAGCGGTTTCATCCGCCTGCCCACGGACGCGCTCAAGCCCTGGATGGCGGCGCTACTTGAACTGGTGGGTGACCGTGACCATGACTTCAGCGGCGAGAGCCTGAAACTTTCAAGGCTGGACGCGATGCGCACCACCGCCGCTTTGGGCGAAGGCGCGGTGTGGGACGGTGCCCAGCACCTGCGCGACATGGTGCAGCGCCTGAGTGGCCGCGCCGAAATGCCCGAGGTGGCAGTACCGGCCAGCGTGCAGGCCAGCCTGCGCCCCTACCAGCAGCAAGGCCTGAACTGGCTGCAGTTTCTGCGTGAACACGGCCTGGGCGGCATCCTGGCCGACGACATGGGGCTAGGCAAGACCTTGCAAACCCTGACCCACATCCAGGTCGAAAAAGATGCAGGGCGCCTGACCCACCCTGCCCTCATCATTGCGCCGGTCAGCCTGATGGGCAACTGGCGGCGCGAGACCGAGCGCTTTTGCCCCGAGCTGCGTTGTCTGGTGATTCACGGCAAAGACCGGCACGAGGTGGCCGGAACCATTGCCGAACACGACATCGTGATTGCGCCGTACTCGCTGTTGCAGCGCGACAAGGAGCGCTGGCTGGAGGCGCAGTGGCACATTGTGGTGCTCGACGAGGCGCAGAACATCAAGAACGCCAGCACCCACGCCGCGCAGGTGGTGGGTCAGTTGCAGACGCGGCACCGCCTGTGTTTGTCGGGCACACCGATGGAAAACCACCTGGGCGAGATCTGGAGCCTGTTTCACTTCTTGATGCCCGGCTTTCTGGGCAGCCAGCAACGCTTCAAAGAGCTGTTTCGCACGCCCATTGAAAAGCAGGGCGACCCCGAGCGGCTGCACCAGTTGCGCGCGCGCATCACGCCCTTCATGCTGCGCCGGACCAAGGCGCTGGTGGCCCACGAGCTGCCGCCAAAGGTGGAAACCATTGAGCGCGTCGAGCTGTCGGGCAAGCAGGCTGACCTGTACGAGACCATTCGTCTGGGGATGGAGAAGACCGTGCGCGAAGCCTTGAACACCAAAGGACTGGCCAAGTCGCAAATCACGATTCTGGATGCGCTGCTGAAACTGCGCCAGGTCTGCTGCGACCCCCGCTTGCTCAAGCTGGCCGCCGCGCAAAAGGTCAAGACCTCGGCCAAGCTGGAGCAGCTGATGGAGCTGCTGCCCGAAATGGTGGCCGAGGGACGGCGCATTCTTCTGTTCTCGCAGTTCACCAGCATGCTCAGCTTGATCGAGTCCGAGCTGAAGCAGCGAGATATCCCCTGGGTCAAGCTGACCGGCCAAAGCCAGAACCGCGATGCGCTGATTGAGCAGTTCACCAGCGGCGCGGTGCCTATCTTTTTGATCAGCCTGAAAGCCGGCGGCGTGGGGTTAAACCTGCCGCAGGCCGACACCGTCATCCACTACGACCCGTGGTGGAACCCGGCCGTCGAAACCCAGGCCACCGACCGCGCCCACCGCATCGGCCAGACGCACACCGTGTTTGTCTACAAGCTGGTGGCGCAGGGCACGATTGAGGAGCGCATTCTGGCGCTACAGGAACGCAAGGCGGCGCTGGCCGACAGCATGTACAGCGGAGCCACCGGGCGCAAGCAGCCGCTGTTTGCGGAAAATGATCTCGCGGAGTTGCTCAAGCCGCTGTCGGCCTAGAGGGGAAAATAGCCACAAGCCCCGTGAAATGTGCGCAAGCAGCTATAAATTAGATAGCAATTCAGTTCCGCCCGCTACAGTGCCGGGCGACCCGGGCCCTGTGTCCCCTGGGCGCGCGCGCTGAGGTAGGCAAACAGATCGACGATATGGGCGCTCACGCGTGGCTCGCCTTCCCAGGCGGGCATGGTGAGGCCGTAATTCTTGCGCTGCACCAGCTCTTCCACCATGGCGTCCCGCGCCGCGCCCGTGCTGCCGGGCTGCACGCCCGCATGGCTCCAGTCGTAGCGCTTGAGCACCAGGCTGACGAATTGGTGCGGCCCCATGTCGCGCACGCGGGGCAGCAAGTCGGGGCCACCCGCAGTTCCCATTGCCGCTGGCCCATGGCAGGCCGCGCACTTGTCCTGAAAGACGCGCCAGCCCGCGTAAACCGAGCCTGGTGGCTGTGATGCGTGTTTGAGTTCTTGGGCTGCCTGGGTGTTCTGTAGTTCTACCGCGCATCCGGTCAGCAAGGCCATTGAAGCCACAGCGGCGCCAGCCATCAGACCTCGCTGGATGGCTGACATATGCGGTAGCGACCACTTCAGTACTGGCATTGAAACCTTGGCCATATCCATCTCCTTCGAGTTGTCTGCAATCGCGAACCAACTGGGAGTACCGTCGCGCTGCAAAGACCATTTTGCGCGTACCAACCGCCCGGTGGCAATGGACAGACGCCAGTGGCTTGATTCAGATCAGAGTTGTGTGGCTTCGTCCGCTGTCGGTGGCGCGGTATCGCCGGTTGATGGCGCAGCAACCGCTTTGCCCAAGCGGGCACGCAGCGCCTCACGCAACAAATATTCCACCTGCGCATTGACACTGCGCAGGTCTGCTGCGGCCAGCCGCTCGATCTGCGCCCACAGCACCGGATCGATGCGCAGCGCGAAAGATTTCTTGTCGGGGCTGGCCATGGATCGCAGGGCTAGCGGGAGATTGGGGTTCCGTGCGGCTGTGCGTCGTTGGCAGCGCTGTCTTTGGCTTGCGCCCGCAACGCAACCAGACCCGGTGGCTCGCTGCGAAACCAGAACCACTGCGGGTCCGTGCCGCCCATTCTCAAAACTGCCTGGTATACGGTCAATGAAATCACAGCGGCTACCACCAACAGCGCAAAAAGGCACAGCACCAGAGCGCCGCTGTACAACAGCACTTCCGACAAGGGCATCTTGGGCGCCAACTGTGACCCGGCCACACCGGCCAACGCCATCAGCAGGCTGGCAGCCAGCGCGATCTTGGCCACAAAGACGGATGTCGAAGCGGGCTTTTCCATGGTGATTCCTTGGTGTGGACCTAGTTATAAAGCGTACCCGTGTTGACGACGGGTTGGGCGTCGTGGTCCGAGCACAGCACCACCAGCAGGTTGGTCACCATGGCAGCCTTGCGCTCATCGTCGAGTTGCACCAGGCCGCGTTCCTGCAAGCCGCTTAGCGCCAGCTCCACCATGCCGACAGCACCTTGCACGATCAGGCTACGGGCTGCAATGATGGCCTGCGCCTGCTGGCGGCGCAGCATGGCGCCGGCAATCTCGGGCGCATAGGCCAGGTGGGTGAGTTTGGCGTCCACCACCACAATGCCGGCCAATGAGAAACGCGCCTGCAACTCGTGCAACAGGGCTGCGCCCACCTGCTCGCCACCGGAGCGCAGGGTGATCTCTTTGGGCAGCGCTTCGTCTTTGTCGTCCAGGTTGTCATAGGCGTAGCTGGAGGCCAAGTGACGCACGGCGGCCTCGGCCTGGGTCAGCACGTAGGATTCGAAGTCTTCCACGTCAAAGCTGGCGCGGGCCGTGTCCTGCACCCGCCAGACGATGGCGGCGGCAATTTCGATGGGGTTGCCCCGCAGGTCGTTGACCTTGAGTTTTTCGCTGTTGAAATTGTGCGCGCGGGTGGACACCTTGGTGCGGCTGTAGAACGGGTTGCTCCAACGCAGGCCCTCGTTGCGGTCGGTTCCGCGGTAGCTGCCAAACAGTTTGAGCAAGGCTGCCTGGTTGGGATTGAGGGTGTACAGACCGGTCAGAAACCACAGGGCAGCGGGCACTGCCAGCGCGGCGATACCCAAGGTTAACGGACCCGGCGCACGCAGCACCAGTAGCGCGGCGCCTAGCAGCAAAACGACGCCGATGGCCACCGCTGCGTAGCCGCTGCCGGTCTTGGCCTGGTATTCATTGGAAGCTTGTTTGTCCATGGCGATCCTTGGTGTTCGCTTCAACCCCGGAGGTTGAAGACGCCTTGCATCCCGTTGTGCACATTCGCCAATGAGATCAAAGTGATATCACTTTAGTATCAATCATCAGCCTTGTCAAGGCGATGCATTGGTTGTCTTCCGGCAACCAGCCGTTTCACGCGCCTGGTTTGGCAAATCCGCCATCCACCCACGCCACGGCACTGCTGCGGCTGAGCTTGAACGCGGGCGACACCCGGATCTGGGCCAGCGACTCGCCGCCGTCGTCCATTGCGCTCAGCGTGGCGTAAGGGTTGTCTTCATCGGGCACGATGTCCAGCGACACGGTCACACGGCCAAGCGCGGCCGTGACTTCAATGCTCTGGTGCAGCGTGGCATGCAGTTGCTGCTCGCTGCGCCGCACGAACTCGCTGGCGGTTTTGACCAGCGTGATGAATGCCGATCCATCGAGCGGTTTGGGGTTCTTTTTGTCGCGCCCCATGGTCCACGGGCCGATCAGGGCGGGCTCAGACGCACCGTCCCGTGTCATAGCTACGGCCCAGCCGTCATCGTCGTCGTTCTTGATGACCTGTGCGGTCCAGCCGTTGTCGCGCCACAAACGCGGCTCCTGAATCTTGGGGGTTTCGTCGGTCAAGGGGTGCAATCATTCGTTGGTGAGGCTGGATGCTACCCGAAAGACTTGCAACTTGTGTCTACGTGTACTATAGTAGTGATACACATAGACACCGCATATGACTACCGACCTGATTTTCAGCATCAATACCGGTTCCAGCGAGCCCATTTACCGCCAGCTGGTTGAGCAGGTCCGGCGACGCATTGCGGCGGGCCAGCTGAGCGCAGGGCAAGAAATTCCGTCGGTGCGCGAATTGGCGCAAACCCTGGCCGTGCATCCGATGACCGTCTCCAAGGCCTACAGCTTGCTGGAAGCACAGGGCCTGCTGGAGCGCAGGCGCGGGCTGTCCATGGTGGTGGCCGCGCAGCACACGCACGCCGAGCCATCTGCTTCCCGGGTGGAGCTGCTGCGCCCCACACTGGAAAAAGCCGCCTCTGAAAGCCGCCAGTTGGAGCTGACCAGCACGCAGGCTTTAAAACTGTTTCAGCTGATTCTGAATGAGGGAGAAAAACCATGACTGCGACCCCACCGGCTTCGGTAGCCAACGCCCACGTCGCCGCGCGTCCAACCGCCACCATGCGCGGCCTGAACCTTGCATATGGCAAAAAACCCGTACTCAAAGGGCTCGACTGGCAGTTGCAGCCCGGCCAGGTGATTGGGCTGCTGGGGCGCAATGGCGCGGGCAAAACCACGCTGCTGGAAGCCATGCTGGGCCTGCGCGACCTGCATGGCGGCACCGTGGAGCTGTTTGGCGAATCCGGCCCGCAGCTGAGCGACGGCACACGGGCGCGCATTGGCTATGTGCCCCAGCGCAGCGATCTGTTTGAGGGTTTTACCGCGAACGAGCTGCTGGCCTACTTCCGCAGTTTTTACCCGCGCTGGAACACGTCCAAGGTGGATGGGCTGCTGTCGCGCTGGGACATTGCGCGGGACCAACCCATTGCCCGGCTGTCTGGCGGCCAGCAGCAGCGCCTGTCCATCATCCGGGCGCTGGCGCACGAACCCGACTTGCTGGTGCTGGACGAACCGGTGTCGAGCCTGGACCCGGCCGGGCGTCGCGAATTTTTGCGTGAACTGGTCGACCAGGTGCTGGACCGGGGCACGACGGTGGTGCTCTCGACGCACATCCTGTCTGACCTGGAACGTGTGGCATTCAACGTGGCATTTCTGCGCGATGGCCGCATCGCCGTGCAGGCGCCGCTGGACGAGTTGCTCGATACCACCCGGCAAGTCACGGGGACGCGTGAGCAGGTCGACGCCTTTTGCGTCCAGCGCAATGCACAGGTTCTGCAGCGCCGCGCACTGGGTGGCGACCAGGAGCTGGCGCTATTGACGCTGCCGTCTGGTGCTGCTGCCGAAGACGATGGACTGCCGCTGCAAGCGGTTAACCTGGAAGAACTGTTCATGGAGCTGGCATGACGACAGCAATTGGCAATCCACGCATCCCGGCGATGAACCAGACCACCTTTTTCGCCCTGAACCCCTACGTGCAAATCGGCAAGGCGATCTGGCGCAGCCTGGGCTTCACGCAGGCACGCTGGCTGTACGTGACGCTGGCCTGCTGCCTGACCCTCATGATGGTGGGCGGTGGCATCAGCCTGAAATGGGGCATGGCCGCGCTGCTGGAGACAGCGGTCAATGCGTTCTTAGTGTGTTTGCAGATCACCTGGGTGTCTGTTTCGGCAACCCTGATACGGCTCAACACCCCCAATGCGACGCGCACGGTGCCGCACTATGCGCTTCGACTGCGGCGCGCCGCACTCGCGCTGTGGTTGGGTATCTGCATCATCACCGGCCTTTTTGAAGGTAAATCGTTGGGCGGGGCTTTTTTCCTCGGGTTCAGCGCGGGCGTTTTTATGCTACTCATCATTACGCCGTGGCGCTGGCCGGTGCAGTGGTCCATCTTCATGGCATTGCTGGTTTTTGCAGGTCGTCGAAGCACCGAAATTATCGAATCAGCCGTTGTGAAAGCGATATTTGGCTCGCCCGCGTTGGGCTGGGCGTTCGCCATCACCTGCTACCTGGGCATGGCCTGGTTGGTAACGCGGCTGATTGCTGCCAACGGAAGCCGATTTTCAGCGGTTTTTTCCCGCATTCTGCAGATTCAGAACGCGGCACCCGGCGCAGAGACTCCTGTAAAGGCCACCACCCATGCGGTGAGTCCCTTGGCAAAGGGTCTGCAGTGGGCTTGGCAATGGCTTCTGTTTCCGTGGCGGCTGTACCTGCGCCACACATTGGACCTGCCGCTCCCGGCGCCTGAACACGCATCTCGGGCCCCACAAGTGCTGGCCCGGTCCATGTTGGGCCTGGGGACCTCTGTGCACTGGCTGATGCAAGTCTGCGCCATGCTGACCCTTTGGACCGTCGTGCTGCTGGTGGTTGTCATTGTTCCCATGGCCGTTGGCGCAGGAGCCGCGTCCATCTCGGGCGGCTGGGCCATTCTGATCGCGTTGGGCAGCCTGATGGCAGCGGTTGCGCCCCTGCTGTCGTTGCCAGAGACGCTGAGGATCACCGCGCCCGAGCAAAAGCTGATGCTGCTATTGCCGGGTATGCCGCGAGGCAGTGAACTGAACCGCTTGTTGGCTATGCGGCATCTGCGCCATGCCTTTATCGCGTGGCTGGTGGCCTTTGTAAGTGTCGTTGCGCTGCCGTACCCAGACAAGGACGTTTTATTTGTCGGTAGTTTCTACCTGGGTGCTTTGGTCATGCTGCCCATGGTGATCAGTGACTGGGCCCGCATCCAGCCACCCAATGCCATCAGCGCACTTCCGGGACTGATGTTGCCACTGGTTGCCCCGGCCATCGGCCTGAGTGCTGTGCACTGGCTCCACACGCCTGTGGAAGTGGTAGCGCTTGCGGCGGTGGTCTGTTGCGGCCTCGTGCTGGCCGTGCGCTGGAAGCGCCTTGCAGCGTTCTCACAGGCCTTTCCCGCGGGTAGACTGCTGCGCAAAGAGGCCGTTAGCAATGTCTAGGTCCACCTTGCTGGCCCTGGGAGCTATTGCCCTGTGGGGTAGCTTGGCTCCGCTGGGGGTTTTGCTGGCCCATGTACCGCCCTTCCTGCTGACTGGCTTGGGCTTGTTAGTGGGCAGCCTGATTGCGCTGCCGCTGTCAGGTGGAAACCTATCTTCCATGAAGGTACCGCTGCGCACACTGGCCTTGGGAGTCTACGGCCTGTTCGGCTTTCACTTCCTGCTGTTTATTGCCCTGCGCCATGCGCCGCCCGTGCAGGCCAATCTGGTCAACTACCTGTGGCCGCTGGGCATTGTGCTGATGGCGCCGCTGTTCCTGCCCGGCATGCGCCTGCACGCGCTGCACATTGCAGCGGCGTTCTTGGGGTTTGGCGGCGCAGCGCTGGCCATTCTGGGCGGACGCGGCGATGCGCTGCAGGGCGGATTTGCCTGGGGCTATCTGCCCGCGTTGGCCTCTGCGTTTGTCTGGGCCAGCTACTCGCTACTGACGCAGCGGGTGCCGCCCTTTCCCAGTGCGGCCATTGGCTTGTTTGGGTTGGTGTCGGGCGTGCTGTCATTGCTGTGGCATGTAGCACTCGAGCCAGCCGTCACATTGAGCAGCACGGACTGGGGTTTTGTCGTCGCCATGGGCTTGGGGCCGTTGGGTGCGGCGTTTTACCTGTGGGATGCGGCTCTGAAACAGGGCGACGCGCGGCAAATCGGTGTGCTGTCCTTCCTTACACCGCTGCTGTCGACGCTGGCGCTTTTGTGGGTCCGTGGCGAAATGCCCAGCCTCTCAGTGGCAGTAGCGGCGGCCATGATCATCGGTGCGGCCGTTTTGGGCTCCAGAGCCAAAAATATATGACGGCGGATTCAAGTACGAAGTGCAACGCTTTGAAACCGGGTTGGGCCAAGAGTGAATAGGATGCACTTTTGTGACCGGCCAGTCCCAAACGTTGCACCATGACCTATACACACTTGAC
>CAJAVE010000199.1 GCA_903945325.1 uncultured beta proteobacterium
CGAAGGGGTATAGCTCAATTGGCAGAGCGTCGGTCTCCAAAACCGAAGGTTGTAGGTTCGATTCCTACTGCCCCTGCCACCCGGTTGCACTAACACTGGTGGCACTTAAGCCCGCTACGCCGTAGCGGGCTTTGGCGTCTTGAGCTGAATAGGTTTGAATCAAATCGGAAACGCAAGTAGCAAAATTATGGCCACGTCACAAATTGAAACCGTCAATACAGGGGCAGACAAAGCCAAACTGGCAGCTGCATCCGTAGTGGTGGTTGCGGCGTTGGCTGGCTTTTACCTGCTCGACAAGCAAGGTGCGCTGGTTCAGTGGACGGTTTTGCTGCTGGGTTTAGGTGTGGCAACTGCGGTGTTTTTCACCTCGGAGTCTGGTAAGGAACTGATTGCCTTTGGTCGGGATGCGTGGCGTGAGGTGAAAAAAGTTGTTTGGCCTGCGCGCAAAGAGGCGATCCAGATAACGGCCTATGTCTTTGGTTTTGTGCTGATCATGGCGATGTTCTTGTGGCTTACGGACAAGACGCTTGAGTGGCTTCTTTATGATTTGATATTGGGGTGGAAAAAATAATGACTGATGTCGTAGAAACCCCAATGGTTGAATCGGCGGTTACGCCAGTAGTCAATCCAGACCTGCGTTGGTATGTTGTTCACGCCTATTCCGGCATGGAAAAGGCGGTTGAGCGCAACATCCAGGAGCGCATAACGCGCGCAGGCATGCAGGGTAAGTTTGGCCGTATCTTGGTTCCGATGGAAGAGGTGGTTGAAGTCAAAAACGGCCAAAAGAAAACTACCGAACGAAAGTTTTTCCCTGGTTATGTGCTGGTTGAAATGGTCATGGACGATGACACTTGGCACTTGATCAAGCACACCAACAAGGTTACTGGTTTTGTGGGTGGAGCCAAGAACCGCCCGGCCCCGATTTCCGAAGCCGAAGTGCAAAAAATCGTGATCCAAATGCAAGAGGGTACAGATAAACCGCGGCACAAAGTTGAATTTGTGGTGGGCGAATTTGTTCGTGTCAAGGAAGGGCCGTTCACCGATTTCAATGGCTCTGTTGAAGATGTGAATTACGAAAAAAGCAAAGTGCGGGTGTCGGTCACTATTTTTGGTCGATCTACGCCGGTGGAATTGGAGTTTTCTCAGATCGAGAAAACATAGACACCGGTTTTTGAAAATTGATTTCGCGCTTCCCCGACTCGGCGCGAGAGCTGTAGAAAAGAGTCTTTAACCCGCGGGAAGCTTGGCCGGAATTGCTCTGCAACCAGGCGCTAATACCCGTAAGGAGAAATCATGGCGAAAAAAATCGTCGGTTTTGTCAAGCTGCAAGTGCCAGCTGGTAAGGCCAATCCATCCCCTCCCATTGGCCCCGCTTTGGGCCAACGTGGTTTGAACATCATGGAGTTCTGCAAGGCATTCAATGCGCAGACGCAAGGCGTTGAGCCAGGATTGCCTTTGCCCGTGGTGATTACCGCGTACGCAGACAAGAGCTTCACTTTCATTATCAAGACACCGCCAGCGACTGTTTTGATCAAGAAGGCTATCAAACTTGACAAGGGTTCTGCCAATCCACTCAAAGACAAGGTCGGCAAGATCACTCGCGCCCAGCTCGAAGAGATTGCAAAGACCAAGATGAAGGATATGACGGCTGCCGATCTGGATGCTGCGGTTCGCACTATCGCTGGAACTGCCCGTTCCATGGGCGTGAATGTGGAGGGCGTGTAAATGTCCATTCTGACAAAAAAACAAAAGACCCAAGTTGGCAAGATCGACAGCAACAAGCTGTACCCCTTGGTGGATGCCTTGGGTCTGGTGAAAGAATTCGCCACAGCCAAGTTTGACGAGTCCATCGACGTTGCCGTGCAACTCGGTATCGATGCGAAGAAGTCTGATCAGGTGGTTCGCGGTGCTGTCGTATTGCCAAACGGCACTGGCAAGACCAAGCGTGTTGCGGTATTTGCACAAGGCGCCAAAGCTGAAGAAGCCAAAGCGGCTGGAGCTGACATCGTTGGTATGGACGACCTTGCTGCCATGGTTAAGGCGGGCGATATGCCCTTTGACATCGTAATCGCTGCCCCTGACGCAATGCGTGTGGTGGGTACGCTGGGTCAAATTCTGGGGCCACGTGGTCTGATGCCCAACCCAAAGGTTGGTACCGTCACGCCCGACGTAGCAACAGCGGTGCGCAACGCAAAGGCTGGCCAAGTGCAATTCCGTGTCGACAAGGCCGGTATTGTGCATTCAACCATCGGACGTCGCTCGTTTGATTCTGACAAGTTGCAAGGCAACTTGGCAGCTTTGGTGGAGGCGTTGCAAAAAGCCAAACCGGCGTCGAGCAAGGGTGTTTATTTGAAGAAAGTTGCAGTTTCGTCGACCATGGGTGTGGGTGTCCGCGTGGACATTCAATCGATCGCGGCGTAATTGCAAAAATTTGGGGGCTGTGAATACGGCACCCAATGTGGTGGGCTGCTGGGACTTAACGGTTTCGGCGGGCCATCCGAGACCGTTGGCGTGCAGCTTGCTGCGCTTAATGAATCAGCCAACGCAGATGGCGATCCCGCTGCAGATGGAATGAAAATTTCTGTTAACAGTTGGTCGCTGCAATGTGTAGCGTTACGTGGCGTCAGCCGCAAAGCGCAATTTAAGGAGTAGACCTTGAGTCTGAATCGCAGTGAGAAAGAAGCGGTCATCAGTGATGTGACCGGCCTCGCCGCTAAAGCTCAAACGCTCGTGATCGCGGAGTACCGCGGCATCACGGTCGCTGACATGACAAAACTGCGCAGCACCGCGCGCAGCAACGGTGTAACGCTGAGTGTGTTGAAAGACACCTTGGCCCGCCGTGCTGTAGCAGGTAGCACGTTTGAAGTCGTGTCCGACCAGATGACCAGA
>CAJAVE010000200.1 GCA_903945325.1 uncultured beta proteobacterium
GCAGGCCTGCTCAAAAATGGCCTGCACCGCCAGCGCGCACAGCGGTGTTTTCTCCGATGGCTTCCACACCACGGTGTCGCCGCACACCAGGGCCAGCGCTGCGTTCCAGGCCCATACAGCCACAGGGAAATTGAAGGCGGTAATGACACCAACCACACCCAGCGGGTGCCAGGTTTCCATCATGCGGTGGCCGGGGCGCTCGGACGCAATGGTCAAACCGTAAAGCTGGCGCGACAGGCCGACTGCAAAGTCGCAAATGTCGATCATCTCCTGCACCTCACCCAGGCCTTCAGACAGCACCTTTCCGGCCTCCAGCGACACCAGCGTGCCCAGTGCCTGCTTGTGGGTGCGCAGCTCTTCGCCCAGCAGGCGCACTAACTCGCCGCGCTGGGGGGCTGGCACACTGCGCCAGGTTTGATGTGCTGCGTGTGCGCGGGCAATAACGGCGGCAACTTCATTGAACGGTGTTGCATGTGCCAGGCCAAGTGCCCGCCCGTCAATGGGCGAACACGACGGCAAGTTGCCGCCCTGGTAGGCGTCTGGGGGCACGCCCAGCGATGCCAGCAGGGTCTCAACGGTAGTATGTGTGTTTGGCATGGGTGCTCCGCAAATAGATCAACCGATGGACTCGACCTGACGCGACTGCTGGTAGGCGCTGCCAAAGCGATTGGCCAGGAATGCTGGCAACTCTACCTGTTCCTGGCGGATGAAGCCAGACTGCGGCAACTTGCCCTCGCGGAACAGATCCACAGCGGCGCAAATGCCCGCCGCTGTGGTGATCTGGATGGCGCTCAAGGGCGCGGCTTCGTTGCGGTCAGCAAAGATTTTGCGGGCAAACACTTCCTGCACCAGTTGGCCATCGCGTTCGCCACTGACAGTGACAAACACCAGCACCACGTCCTGCATGGTCAGCGGAATGGCGTTGCGCAAAATGTTCTTCAAGTTTTCCTGGTCAAACTGCATGCCCAGTTCCTGCAACAGCATCTTCATGATGTCGCGGTGGCCAGGGTAGCGCACGGTCTTGTAGTCCAGGTTTTGTACCCGGCCCTTGAGCGTTTCGCATAGCGTGCCCAGGCCGCCCGAGGTGTTGAATGCTTCGTACTCGGTGCCGTCCAGCGAGAAATGCTCCATGCCTTCGAGCGGCAGTACCTCAATGATCTGGCCGTCGCGAATGGCCTCGCAAGGGTGGCAGTATTCGTTGATCAGGCCGTCCACGCTCCAGGTCAGGTTGTATTTCAGGGAGTTGGTGGGAAATGCGGGCAAGGCGCCCACACGCATCTTGACTTCGTGCAGCTTGCTGAATTTTTTGCTCAGGTGATGGGCCACGATACCGATGAAGCCAGGCGCCAGCCCGCACTGGGGCATGAAGGCGGTCCTGGCGCCTTCGGCCAAGCGCATGATCTCCCGCGTGGCGGCCACGTCTTCGGTCAGGTCAAAGTAATGGCAACCCGCATCCAGTGCTTGCGTCGCAGCCATGATGGCCAGGTGGTAGGGCAAAGCATTCACAACCACATCACACCCACCCAAGGCTGCGCGCAGCGCGGCGGCGTCCGTCGTGTCAATTTGGGCGGTTTCCAGTGGCAGTTGCTCAAGCTTGCGCAAGGCCTCTGCACTGCGGTCCACCACCTTGAGCTGGTAGTCCCCCGAGCCCGACAACAAGGCCGCGATCGTTTGGCCAATGTGGCCCGCACCCATCAGAACAACACGCATGATTCTTCTCCTGCTTCTGGATATTGATGGTGAAAGTTTAGGTGTTGTACCGGACGAAATTATCAATCATATTGACGAAATAGACTTAGTAAGCGACATTTCGTCAATAAATTTTGACGAAATTAGTCTTTCAACACCATGAGCACCAAACCAAAGCCACAAACCAGTGGAGTCGCAAAACCACCCCAGACAGACCATGGCGGCGCACTCCGCGATCAGCTGGACCGCGATCTGCTCGCGCTGCTGCAAGCCAATGCGCGCGCATCCACAGCTGACCTGGCTCGCCAATTGGGCATGGCGCGCACCACGGTTCTGGCTCGCCTGGCCCGCATGGAGCGCGAAGGAGTTATCGCGGGCTACACCGTTCGATTGGGTCAGGACGTGGTGGACCGGGGTCTGCAAGCTTTCATTGGCGTCACCGTAAGTCCCAAGGCTGGGCGCGAAGTGGTGCGCCAGCTCAGTCGCATGCCTGAAGTGCGCCAACTCTGTGCCGTAAGCGGTGAGTTTGATTACGTAGTTCTGCTGCGCGCCGAGACGGCACTGCGCATGAACACGCTACTGGATGAAATGGGCAACTTTGAAGGCGTGGTGAAGACCACGACCTCTGTCGCGCTGGAATGGAAAATTGACAGAACCTAGCGCAGCGGGTCAACCTCCTTTCTGCGCAGCTCGCGGTCCAGGTTGTCGCGTTTGTTGTGACGCAGGTTGTCGCGCTTTTCGTCCACTACAGGATTGGTCTGCCTGGGCGCAGCCGGTGCTGCAGGAGCTACCTGCGCGGTGGGAAGAACCACACGGGGAATAGGTTCGGCAGGCATGGCAGGCAACACAGGCATTGCGGTTGCAACAGGCATGTTGTTAGCCAATGGCACTAACGGGCGTTGGTTTTGTTCCGGTGAATTCCTGCCACGGTCACGGTCACGATCGCGGTTGAAGCCTGGCGCTTGCGGGTCGTAGTTTGGTCGCGGCTGGTAATGCCCTGGTTCGGTCTGTTGCTGCATGTGCGGCTGTGGCTGCTTGTGTACTTCTGGTTGTATCTGTGGCCGGAAATGTGGCTGCGGGTGCCGGTTTGGCTCCACTTCACGGCGATGCGGTTCCCACACGCGGGCAGGCGGGGTGGGTATCCAGACACGCCCATACTCCACCACAGCGGAGCCGCGGTTGTCGTACGGATACACCGTCTCGGCACGAATTGTCTCGGGTGGCGCGTAGTAAACCTCGCCGCGCTGGGTCAGCCCGCTTTCAAACTGGTCGCGGTTGATGAACCAGGCGCTAAAGTTATCGAAACCGAGGGGTTGGCGTTCCATGCGTGCGGAGTCGGCCCACTCAAACTCTGCCTGCTCGCCCTCGCGCAGCCACGCCCGCTGCAAGGGCGCGCCTGGATCGGAGTCGAACTGGGCGCGGCCTTGGAGCACGCCCACGCGGGTGACGCGGTTGCCCTGAGCTATGCGAACCAAGCCATCCATTGGGTGACTTATCACGCCTTCGCGGGTCTGAACGCGGATTTCCCGCACCGCTTGCGCGCTACGCATCCGCAAAGCTACATCTCCCGCAAGCAAACGCAGCGTGAGCGTGGCACCGTTGATTTGCATCACCTGAAGTTCGGTTTGAGTGTCCAGCCACAACGTAGTGGTGCCCATGCGCACAATCAATCGCGAGTTGGGGTCGGTACGCAAGTGGTCACCCTGACCAATCAATTGGTTGCGCAGCACCGACGCCCAGGCCCTGGTGCTGGGGTCAACCCGCCAGGCGCTACCCACAACCTCGGCAATGTATCCCGCACCAGCCGCCGGATTGGCCCAGGCCACGCGAATACTTGCGACCAACGCAGTGCAAGCAACCAGCAATGCGAACAGAGCCCGAAGCAGGGTGAAACTGATGTGAAAATTGCGGTAAAAAGGGTTCATGGTTCACCAATAACGTCTGCCAGACAAAACTGGCCGACCGCCAGATCAAAGCAATCGCACTTACAATGCCACCCGCAGAACGGCACACCGCTGTCCTGTAAACGCTAGGGGTGCTGACCGTCGCGAGGCGGTTGGCTGAGATAACACCCTGGAACTTGATCAAGGTAATTCTTGCGCAGGGAAGCGTGATTGAAATGCTGTTGCACCCGCTTTGCGGGGCTCAGTGGCATGTCTGCACTCCCCTGCCGTCGAACCAAAGGAAAAATCGATGGCAACCCGTCTTCATCTGAAATTGACCACCATCACCGCGGCGTTGGCCCTGTTATTTGCTGCGCCTGCATGGGCGCAAACAACAGCGCCATCCCAAAGTCTGCAAGGCGTCACCGTCACCGGAAAGGCCGCTCCCGTGCTGGACATTGACCGCGCCGACGTGGGCGGACTGGGCCAGACGCTGGCCAAAACACCGCAAAGCGTGACCGTGCTGGGCGCCGACTTGCTGGCGGCCACGGCCAGCAGCAGCCTGTCACAGATCATCAAGCTCGACGCCTCGCTGGCCGACAGCTACAACACCACCGGTTTTATCGAAGGCCTTTCGGTGCGCGGATTTCTGCTGGACCAGGGCAACAACTTTCTGCGCAATGGCCTGCCCGTCTCCAATTACGCACCGATGGCCTTGGAGAACAAGGAACGAATCGAGGTCTTGAAGGGCGTAGCGGGTCTGCAGTCCGGCGTGTCCGCGCCCGGCGGCCTGGTCAACCTGGTCACCAAGGCACCGCAGCGCGATGCCTTCACCACCGTGTCGCTGGGCGCGGATGGCAATGGCGGCAGCAAGGTGCACCTGGAAAGCAACACCGGCTGGGGTGCAATGGGCGTGCGCGTCAACCTGGCGGCCGAAGACCTGCACACAGTCTTTGACCATGCGGATGGCAAGCGTGAACTTGCCAGCGTGGCGCTGGCCACCAACCTGGCTCCCGGCACCAAGATTTCCGCGGACCTGGAATACCACCACAAGAAGCAGCCATCCGTCCCCGGTCTGGGCCTGCTGGATGCCAATGGTGACGGTGTGGCCGACACGCTGCCGGCCAGCAACTATTCGCGCTTGAACCTGAACAACCAGAGCTGGTCCCAGCCTTTTGAGGCGACCAGCACCAACGCGCAGTTCGCGATCGACCACCAGATTAACGCCGACTGGCAAGCCCGCCTGGGCCTGGGCACGCAGCGCACGGTGGCGCAGGACCGCCTGGCCTTTCCTGATGGTTGCAGCAGTGCAGCCAACTACGTTTACCCCGGCCTGTGCGCCAATGGTGACGTGGACATCTACGACTACCGCAGCGAGAACGAAGTGCGCAGCACCTGGGCCTGGGATGTGAAGCTCAACGGCAAGCTTTCTGCCCTGGGAGTGCAGCACCGCCTGAGCCTGGGCGTGAGCGGCCGCAATGCCACGACCGAACTCAATCCCACGCAGGCCTACAACTGGGTCGGCACCACCAACATCAACACGCCCATTGCGCTGCCGGGTGACGGCACGACCCTGGACCTCAACACCAACAGCCGCGAGCGCGCCATCGATGCCTCGGCCTCGCTGGTCAGTGACCTGACGGCCACGGTGCAGAGTTTTGTGGGCTTTCGTACCACACGGTTGACACGTTCAAGCGAGCGTAGCGACGGATCGCGCGCCATTGCCTTCGAGCAGACCGTGACCACCCCCTGGGCCGGCCTGTCCTGGTCGCCGGTGGCCAGCACCATGCTGTATGCGTCCTGGGGCCAGGGCGTGGAGCTGGAAGCCGTTCCCAACCGACCCACCAAGTTCGTCAATGCGGGCCAGGTGCTGCCGGCACTGAAGAGCGAGCAGACCGAGCTGGGCGTCAAGTGGCAGCCCAATGCCCGCGTGCTGGTGTCCGCCGCAGCCTTCAGCATCGACAAGCCCTATGCGGACGACCTGGCCACGGCCAGCGGCATTCCCTTGCGTGTGGCCGGCGGCAAGACGGCGCGCCATCGCGGGGTAGAGCTCTCAGCCGTAGGCCAGGTGGACACGCAACTGTCCCTGCAAGCCAGCCTGACCCTGCTGGACGCCAAGTACACCACCGCGGTGGACCCGATCCTGGTGGGCCAACAGGTCACCAACGTGCCCAAGACCAAAGCATCATTGTTTGCCGACTACAAGATCGCCAGCGTGTCCGGCTTATCCATCAGCGGCCTGCTCACCGCCGAGAGCGGCAAGACCGTGACAGTCGACGGCACCGTGGCCCTGCCTGCCGCCTGGCAGCTGGATGCCGCTGTGCGCTACCAGAACCGCCTGATCGGCACGCTCACGCAGTGGAGGCTGAATGTGGAGAACCTGACCGACCGCAGCTACTGGCGCGAGGCGCCCACGCAGTACTGGGGCGGCACCTACCTGTTCCCGTCCACTCCGCGCACCGTGCGGGCCCGGGTGACGGTGGAATTCTGAAACCTTGCGGGTCAGACCACTCGCGAAGCGATGTGCTCTGACCCCAACTGTTTAAAAAATGCAGCCATCATGGCCCCCCGCCTCATCTGCCTGATCGGTGCCGAGTGCACCGGCAAGACCACGCTGGCTCAGGCTCTGGCCGAGCGCATGGGCGGCCTGTGGGTGCCCGAGTACCTGCGCGCGTTTACCGATGCGAATGGCCGCACGCCCGTGCAGCACGAACAGCTGGCCATCCTGCGCGAGCAGGTGCGACAGGAGACCGCAGCATTGGAAACCGCCCGGGTGCAGACCCGCACATGGGTCTTTTGCGACACTGCGCCGCTACTTACGGCCGTCTACAGTGACCACATTTTTGGTGATGCATCGCTGTACCCGCAGGCACACATTCTGCACGCCCGCTACGCGCTGACCTTGCTGCTGGAGCCTGATATTCCATGGGTGGCCGACGGCTTGCAGCGCGACGGCATCGCACAACGTGTTGCCGTTCATGGCCGCATTGAGCGCTCGCTGAGCCAACCGCGTTGGCCACATGTCCGTATTACCGGCACGCAGGAGGAGCGCCTACTGGCCGCAGAGAGACAAGTGCTGACATTAAGGCGTTAAGCGACCGGTGGCTTGGCAGTCTGCCGAACCCAGTTCAATCCCCACTCCAGTCCAGCCTGCAAGTGGCCCTTTGCCGTGGCAGACAGGGGTTCACCCAGACCAAAAACCTCGCCACGCAATGCCAGCAGTGTTGCCGGTGGTGAAGCATGACTCTGCATGTCCTCATAGACCTGCAACAGCGCCTCGGGAGACAGGGCATGGCTGGTGTAGCTGGTATCGCGCCGGGCTTGTATCGGGCGGACCTCAAACGGAGCCTTGCAATCCAGACTCGCGTCCACAAAGAGGACGTGACGGCGCCCCTCCAGATCGAGCGCGTGCTCCACCTGCAACTGGTAGTCATCCAACAATTCAACTTGCTGGCGCAGGTCGGACGCCAGCACTTCCTGCAAACCTGCGACAAACAGGGGGCCCAAGGCGTCGTCGCCACGGCTGAGGTTGCCCCAGCCCAGTACCAGAATCCCCGCCTTTTCGCTCATGCCTCCAGACCGATGGGGCCGTCAATCTGGCGCGTCAACCCTTGTGTGGGAGACTTTTGCACGCGATCCAGCACGGTACTGTCAGCCGCAACCAGCGTGACGTCCAGCGGCATCTGCCCCAGGGCATGGGTGGCGCAGGACAGGCAGGGGTCATAGGCCCGAATGGCCACTTCGATGTGGTTCAGCAGGCCCTCGGTGATTTCCTGGCCACTGATGTACTCTTTGGCAACCGAGCGCACTGCTTCGTTCATGGCCTGGTTGTTGTGGGTGGTGGACACGATCAGATTGCAGCGGGTGACCAGGTCGTCGTCGCCCACTTCGTAATCGTGGATGAGCGTACCGCGCGGCGCTTCGATGATGCCCACGCCACTGCGCTGGCGCACACCGTGGCTCATCATGTCACCGGCCAGCAGCGCCGGGTCGTCAAGGATTTGCGCAATGACTTCTACGGCATGCAACAGCTCGATCATGCGGGCCCAGTGGTAAGCCAGTGAGCCCTGCACCAGTCCACCCTGCCCCCATGCCACAAATTCCTTGCGTTCAATTTCAGCCAGCGGGCTGGGGATGAAGTCGCAATTCTGGACACGCGCCAACGGTCCGACGCGGTACCAACCCTGCTCACGCCCCAGGCCACGCAGGTGGGGAAACTTCATGTAGCTCCAGGAACGGACTTCCTCTTCGATCAGGTCCAGGTATTTCTGGTCGTCCACGCCGTCGAAAAGGATTTGCCCGTTGGCATCGCGCACGCGCAGCACGCCGTCATACAGGTCCATGGCTCCGTCTGCACGCACTATCGACAGCAGATTCGAGCGGAAGCTGCCGAACTGGCGGTACATCACATCGCTCTGGGCGTGCAACTGCTTGGCAATATCGACCGAGTCCATGGCCCATTCCAGCATTTGCGACAAATCCTGTTTGAGGAAGTCGCGCTCCTGCGCCGTGACCAGC
>CAJAVE010000201.1 GCA_903945325.1 uncultured beta proteobacterium
GGCCCATCACAACACGACGCTAGCGAATATGCAGAGCTTTGGCCCGAGGGTGCAGGTGGTTGCTGCCAATCAGGTGCATTTTTGACCTGAAGCTTGCACATGAACCCGGCCCACCTCTGCATTGCCCGCCACGGCGAAACCGACTGGAACAAGAGCGGCATCTTGCAGGGCTGGTTTGATGTACCTATCAACGATCTGGGCCGCAAGCAGGCCCACCTATTGGCAGCCAAACTGGCAAATGCCAACTTTGACGCGGTCTGGTCCAGCCCACTGGCGCGCGCACGCGAAACAGCGGATATCGTCGCATCCGCTTTGCAGCTGCCACCGCCATCCTGTCACGAGGGCCTGAAGGAAAAGCACTTTGGCGCCATACAAGGCATTCCAAAGGCCGAGCTGGCCGAGCTCAACCCCGCCCTGTTGGAGCAAATCCTGCGGCGCAACCCGGCGGCCGAATTTGTAGGTGGCGAGAGCATGGATGAGTTTGTGGACCGCGTGCTCGCCGCGCTGGACGACATTGGCGCGTGCCACGCCGGGCAGCGCGTGCTGGTGGTCACGCACGGTTGGGTGATGGACGTGGTCACACGCCACATCAATGGCCACAGCCGCAGCACGGTGCTGCACCTGAAACCGCAAAATGGTGATTGCCTGTGGGTTGAAATGGCACAGAAGCAGCTGCGGGTCGCCCAGGCAGCGTTCATCTAATGCTATATTTTTGATAGCTGCTTGCGCATGCTTCACGGGGCCTGGAGACACTTTTGACACACAGAATCCTGACCAAACTGCGTGCAGCTACACCGCAGCTCTGGATCAACCCGCAGCGCGATCCCGCGATCCCGATGGGTCTGAGCGACTCAGCTTTTCAACCGCAGGGCATGCAGGTCGCCCAAGAGCGCTTCGCGCGCTTTGCACCGCTGTTGGCCAACCTTTTTCCTGAACTGGCCGCCATGGATGGCCGGATTGAATCGGCGCTGCAACCGGTTCCCGCCATGCAAAAGGCATTGGGTTTGTCAGTCGCCCAAGGGCAGCTGTGGGTCAAGGCGGACCACAGCCTGCCGGTCGCCGGCTCCATCAAGGCGCGGGGCGGTTTTCACGAGGTACTCGAAGTAGCCGAGCGTCTGGCCGTGGAACATGGCCTGCTACGACCCGACGCCGACTACCGCGCTTTGGCTCAGCCCGCTGCACGCGCCTTGTTTGCCCGCCACCAGATCGCCGTGGGCTCCACCGGCAACCTCGGCATGGCCATTGGCGTGCTGGCGGCAGCGCTGGGATTTCGGGCGGTGGTGCACATGTCCACCGAAGCCAAGGAATGGAAAAAGCAGCGCCTGCGCCTGCGTGGCGTGGAGGTGGTGGAGCACACCGGCGACTACGAACAGGCCGTGGCCGGTGGACGCAGCCTGGCGCAGACAGACCCGCTGTGCCATTTTGTGGACGACGAGCGCTCGCTGTCGCTGTTCATGGGCTACAGCGCTGCCGCCCTGCACCTGCAAGTCCAGCTGAGGGCGCAGGGTGTGCAGGTGGACGCGCAACATCCCTTGATCGTCTACCTGCCCTGCGGCGTGGGCGGTGCACCGGCCGGCATCGCCTGGGGCCTACACCAGTTGTTTGGCGCGCACGTGCATTGCTTTTTTGCGGAACCAGTGCAGTCGCCCTGCTTTCTGGTTCACATGCTGGCGACCGACGGCAGCAGCCCATCCGTCTATGACTTTGGCCTGAGCAACCAGACCGAAGCCGACGGCCTGGCCGTGCCACGCGCCTCGTTGTTGGCGGCCAGCGTGATGAGCAAGTTATTGGCCGGTGTGTTCACGGTGGAAGATCAGACGCTGTTCGACCACCTGGCGCAGCTTATGGCCACCGAGGGCATGCGCATCGAGCCCTCCGCCGCAGCCGGGTTCAGCGGGCCGGGTCAGCTGGGTAGCAGCGCACCGGCCTGCCCGGGTGCCAACCATGTGGTCTGGACCACGGGCGGGCTGCTGGTGCCGGACGCGCAGTACCAGACGTTTCTGGATCGTGCGGTTACGCAACCAACGCCGACGCCGCTATAAAGTCGCGTATGCAATTCAGCTGATCCGCTACATTCAATGCAGGAGCGTGCCCGCAATGGGGCACTTCCATCACCTGCAGACGCCCCGCCGCGCCCGGACCCCGGTGGCGCATGGCCTCAATCGTTTCATCCAGCACCAGATCCGACTCCACACCGTGTAGTGCCAGCACGGGAATCTGCAGCGCATCGTAGTGCGGCCAGATGTCGTAATCCGTCGGGTGGCAGATGAACTGCTGCACCATGGCGGGGTCATAGTGCGGGGTCACACGACCATTGGGCAGGCGCCGGGTGGATGTCTCGGTCAGACGGCGCCACTGCGCGTCACTCATCCATCCATAGGGTTTGTAGACCTGGCGGAAAAACGCTTCCAGTTCCCGCACCGTGTCGAAAGCCGGTGGACTACCCGCGTATTCACGGATGCGCGCAATGGCAGGTGCTGCCAGCGCTGGTGCGTTGTCGTTGAGCGTCAGGCTCTGGATGCGCGCGGGCATCGACGGTTCATAGAGGCCGGACGCGCACACTGTGCCAATAGCACCTCCCATGGATGTGCCCACCCAGTGGGCGCGATCAATGCCGAGCTGATCAAACAATTGCGCCGCAATGCGCGCGTAAAACGCCAAACAATACTCCTGCTCGGGACGCTGGCTCCATTGGCTCAGACCACGGCCAATCATGTCCGGACAAATCACGCGGTATTGCGGACTCAGATGTTCGGCCAGTTCGTCCATGTCCCGCCCGGTGCGAGCCAGGCCGTGCCATGCCACCACCACTGGAGCGTCGGGTGCACCCCACTCCGTGGTGTGAATCTCCAGACCAGAGCAGGTGACGTAGTGGGACTGGCTTTTCATGAATACATCCCCTTTTAAGTGGTTTAGTTGGGCACGTTGAGCGATGTTCCACTGAACACGATGGCGTCAGCCGCAATGGGCGCTGCAACAAAGCCCGGCACATGGGCCGCCGTGATGGCTGGTGCCGCGCCTGCGGTGCCACCACGAACCGTCGTACGCACCACCTGGCTGGGTGGCAAAGCCGTGCCGCTCTTCAGGTTGGCGTACATGGCATTCATGGCTTGCACGAAGTAGCCGTGCAGTGGCACAAAGCGGGTGTCAAAGCCGGAGAACGGGATGAAGCTGTCAAAGTGCTGCGCATTGGCCACTTCGATGTAGCTCAACTTGCTGCTGGCGCCTTCCACGGACCGGTTGTAGGCGGTATAGGCACGCTCGGAGTTGTTGACCGGCAGCAATGCGTCGCTGCGGCCTGCCAGCATCAGCGTGGGCTTGCCGCGCAGGTTGCCGTTGAGCAGAACCTCGGCCACACCCGCACGCACGGCATCACTTTGCGCCTTGGTGGGTGTGGTGGCAGCGGTCAGGGCAGCCCCGGTCACCGTATCTGCGCCAGTAAAGAGCGCGCGTTGGCAGAGCGCTGCGTCCAGCGAGAAGTCGGCCACGCCGGTAGATGGTGACACGCCCAGATTCCAGCTTTTCGCGCCGCCAACAGAGTCGTTGTAAATCACGGTCGCTGGTGTGCCATTGACGGTACCGTTTCCGGTCGCGTAGCTGGCGGCCTTGACTGCGGCGGCCATGGCGGCAGGCACCCCCGCAGTTGCCGCAGCGGCACTCATGCCGCACAGGTTGTCAGTCACCGAAAACTTGCCATAGGCGTTGGTGTACATCATGGAAATGATGGTTGCATTGCCCAGCGCGTAATGCGCGTTGTGCATGGTGTCGTTGTCGGCGCTCCAACCGGCCGCGCGCAGTTTGACCAGCGCGTTGGCGGCCTGCTCCGCCGTTGTGGCGCCAGTGACCAAACCCTTGGCCGCCAGTTGTGTGCAGCGGTTGGTCGCGGTGGTGGTTTGTGCTGTCAATCCGAGATAGTTGTAGACCGACACTTCGGCCACGGTGGCGGATGCCGCCAGTGCGGCGCAGGGCTGAAACAGGTTGCCGACGGTGAAGTAGTCCATCATCGACTTGCCGTAGCCCGCAACCGGAACACCCCCCAACTGCACACCATAGCCTGTTGTGGTGGCGGGTTGGGCACTGGGCTCACCTGCAACCACGCCGTCAATGATGCCGGCAGTGTCTTGCTCGGCAGCGCGCAATACGGCGGCGCCTCCGTTGGACACGGAAGCGGCAATCACCAGGGTGTTGGCCGCTGTAAAACGCAAGGCCTTGGCCGTTCCGTTGGGAACGGTGGGCGCGAACTGCTGATTGAGTGCGTACAGGGCGTAGGCCGCAGCGGCCAGGGTGTCGTTGCCCCAGTCCTTTTCGGGGTTGACTTGCGAATGGGCGTGCTTGAGCGCCACCCGGTTCGGAAACGCCGCGTTGTAAACCGCACGCGCAGCGTCGGTGACATTGGCCGCAAAGTGGGACAGCGTGCCCGCCACTGTGCGGGTTGCGCGCGTACCGTCGACGCGATGCACCGTGTCATCACCCAGGTCATACAGACCCATGCCCTTGCCTGCGTCGGTCAGAGCCACGGCGCAGCCACGCTTGAGCCCCCAGTCACCTGCAGTGCCAATGGCGCCATAGACACCGCGCGAGCCTGATGATGGCCCCACCACAACACAGGGCGCATTGACATCAAAACTGTCAGGAATCTGAACCGCCATGGTGACGCGCTTGCGCCCTGTTGCGTCGTCCAGCACGCCGACATATTCCAGGCCGGGCACCAGGCCTTCACCCAGGGTGTTCTTTCCGGCCAGGTCAATGTTGGGACCATACAGCGTGCCAAAACCGCCGTTGGCGGAGTTGTCCACTACACCACGGTAATTGGATTGAATGGCATTGCGGCGCAACTCGTCGGCCGTGGGATTGAGCGGGTCAACATAGGCCACGAGGGTCGCCGCTGCGGTGTTGATCAGACCGCTTTTACCCAGGCCAGCGGTCAGTAAATCCTGACCGGAAGCGGTGCTGGCTGCGCCAATCGCCGTAGCGCGGTAGCTCTTCACCCCCAGATCACTAACACCCGTGGGTAGTTTATTGACCTCGGGATCGGCAGTGCCACCGCCGCAACCGGCAAGCGCAGTCGCGCATAGTAATGCGACGGCTGTGGCTGTGCGGGTCAGATTCAGGCTCAGTGTATGGGTCTCGATAGTGCTTTGCATGGATGTCTCCTGTTGTCTTTTGAAATCAAGGCATGAAGGCGTGGTCACAGCCGCACGCTCCGTGCGCGCAGCCTTCCCACCACACCGGAGGGGAAGTAATAAACCGAAAGAACGAACAGCACGCCCAGCCAGAGCAGCCAGCGGTCCGGCGACAGCAGTGCCGACAACCACGGCAAAGCACTGGCCGCCTCACTGCCCAGGCGCAGCAAATCCTGCAGGTAGCTTTGCGCCACCAGAAAGAGAGAGGCACCCACGATGGCGCCATACATCGTGCCCATGCCACCGATGACGACGATGAGCAGCACGTCCATCATGATTTCGAACGACAGCGAGGTGTCAGGTCCGTTGTAGCGCAGCCAAAGGGCCAGCATGGACCCCGCCAGGCAAGCAAACAGCGCCGACAAAATGGCCGATGTGGTGCGGTAGACCACGACACGGTAGCCAATAGCTTCGGCGCGAAACTCGTTCTCGCGGATGGCCTGCAGTACCCGGCCAAACGGAGAGTTGACGATGCGCAGCAAGGCCAGAAACAGCACCACCGCCGTCACGAACAACAGGTAGTAGCACAGCAGGCGACCGTCCAGCGAAACACCCAGAAAGGGCTGCTCACTGAACTCGTAGCTGGGTGACAGAATCTCCGGCACCTTGAACGACAGACCGTCTTCACCGCCCGTGATCTCATGCAACTGTGAGGCCAGTGTCAGAAAAGCTGAAGCCACCGCCAATGTGATCATGGCAAAAAAGATGGCGCGCACGCGCAGCGAAAACAGCCCCACCACCAGCGCCAGCACAAACGAGAGCGCCAAACTGCCACCCAGCCCCACAGCCAGAGCCTCCCAGGTCGGGCCCATGCGCGTCGTGGCCACGGCAATGCCATAGGCACCAATGCCAAAAAACATGGTGTGGGCAAAACTGACGATGCCGGTGTAGCCGAGCAACAAGTCAAAACTGGCCACCAGCACGATGAAGACCAGCACCTTGGCAGCCACATTGAGCGCCTTGACGCCCGGGAAGATGAAGGGCGTCAACGCAAGTGCCAGCACCAGCAAGATCAGCAAGCCCGACAACCAGCGGCTGCGCGGCAAATCGTTAGAGAGAAATCGTTGCAACATACATAAGCCTCTAATAATGCGTGTCTTCAATCAGGAACGCCGCAGAACCGGCATCGCCGGGCTGCTGGTGTTGCCCCCTGCAAGGGGGAAAGCGGCCACACGCAGTGGGCAAGCCGGGGGGTCTTCGTATTCATCGGTTGGCTACGGGGTAGACGCCCTGTGGACGCCACAGCAGGATGGCGACCATCAGCGCGATGTTGGAAAACAGCGCCACCTTGGGCGCCAGAAAGCCGGTGTAGTTGGCCATCAGCCCCACCAGCAAGGCACCGATCAATGCCCCACCCGTCGAGCCCAAACCGCCGATGATGATGACGATGAAGATCAGCACGTTGACCTGTGCGCCCATTTGCGGCGTAACCGTCTGCTGGTAGAGCCCCCACATCACGCCACCCAGACCGGCTAGCGCACTGCCCACCACAAACACGCCAATGAACAGACGCTTGATGCGGTAACCCAGCGACTCCACCATCTCACGGTCCTGCACGCCGGCGCGAATGAGCAGGCCAATTTTGGTACGTCCCAGCACCCAGGCCAGTGTGGCAAACACGGCCAGCCCGACCACCACCGCCATCAGGCGGTACTTTTCGATGGCGGCGTCACCCAGGTACAGCGAGCCCCGCATGCCTTCCGGCAGCGGCAGCGCCAGTTGCGCCGGGCCCCAGATGACCTTGATCAGCTCTTCACCAATGATCATGCCGCCCATGGTGATGAGGATTTGCTTCAGATGCTGGCCATAGACTGGTCGAACAATGAATCGCTCGAACGCCAGCCCCACGGCACCGGCCACCGCCATCGCGACCAGCATGGCCGGGAACACCGCCACCAGGTTGCGCCACAACTGGTCGGAGCCGGTCCAGTCGCCCATGGCCCCCAGCACGGATGTCGCTACAAACGCACCCAGCGCGATAAACACGCCGTGGCCAAAGTTGAGCACATCCATCAAACCAAACACCAGGGTCAAGCCGGAGGCGATGATGAAAATAATCATCCCCATGGCCAGCCCGGCAACGGTCAACGTGACCCAGGTCGAGGTCGAACCAATGAACGGCATGACCAGCATCGCCAGTAGAGGAACCAGCGCCAGAGGCTTCCAGTCAAAGTCTAAATTCTTCATATTGCCAACCCCAGCAAGGCGTGCTGCATGTCTTCGTTGTCTGCCAGTTCTTTCATGGTGCCGGCATGCACCACGCGGCCGTTGTCCATGACGGCCACCTGGTCACCCAGGCGCTTGGCAAAGCTGATGTTTTGCTCCACCAGCAAAATGGTGGTGCCGGTTTGTTTGAGCTGGGCAAACGCATCAATCATGTTGTTGATGATGGCCGGGGCCAGGCCCTTGCTGGGCTCGTCCACAATGAGCAACTTGCGCGGCTCGACAATGGCGCGGGCCACGGCCAGCATCTGCTTTTGACCGCCCGAGAGCTTGCCTGCGGGGTGGTTCCAGAATTTCTCAACAGCCGGAAACAGGGCGAATATCCACTCCAGGCGCTTGCTGTCCATTTGATCCGCTCGTTTGGCTGAGCGGGCCGCCAGCAGCATGTTTTCCTTGACGGTGAGGTCGGAAAATATGCCCATATTTTCAGGAACGTAAGCGATGTCCAAGCCTGCTATGGCCGGAGTTTCAGCAGCCGTAATCGGTTTGCCATCAAACACCACCGACCCTTGCGACGCGTGCCACAGGCCCATGATGGTGCGTAGCGTGGTGGTCTTGCCAGCGCCGTTGCGACCCAACAGCATGGTCAGCTGACCACGCGCCACCGCAAGGTCCACTCCGTGCAGGATGTGGTACGCGCCAATATGGGTGTGCACGCCGGATAGCGTGAGCAATGCGTCAGTGTGAATGGCCTGGGTCATACGCCCTCCTCTGCCGCTGCGGTCTTGGGGGCAACGCCCAGGTACGCCTCTTGAACCACGGGTGAGGCAATGACTGTGGCCGGGTCCCCGTCGGCCACCAGGGTCCCGTTGTGCAGCACGATGATGCGGTCAGCCAGTTCGCGAACCACGTCCATTTTGTGCTCCACCAGCAAAATGGTCTTTCGCTTGTCTTCCTTGAGTTTGCGAATCAGATTGAGGATGACCGGGGCTTCGTCCGCCGACATACCCGCTGTGGGTTCATCGAACATGAACACATCGGGCTCCAGGGCCATCAGCAGGGCCACCTCGAGCTTGCGCTGGTCACCGTGCGGCAGACTGGCCACCGTGGCAGCGCGCTTGTCGTTCATTGAAACGGCTTCCAGAACCTCTTCAGCCAGTTGGGTCAGCGCCTTGTGGTCGCTCCAGATGCTCCACAGATTAAGTCCACGCAAATGCGCCCCTGAGCGCGCCGCCTGCACCGCCAGCCGCACGTTCTCCAGCACCGTCAGATTCGGAAACAGGTTGGTCAGTTGAAACGCCCGCCCCAAGCCCGCACGGGTGCGGGCCGAAGGGCTCAGGCCCGCCAGGCTGTTGCCATTCAAAAACACCTCACCGCTACTGGCCTTGAGCTGGCCTGAGATGAGATTGAAATAGGTGGTTTTGCCAGCCCCGTTGGGGCCAACAATGGCGGTCAGCGTGCCTGGCTGAAAAGTGCAGCTGACAGCATTCACCGCCACGTGCCCGCCGAAGCGGATCGTGAGTTCTTTGGTTTCTAGCATATGTGGGGTTCCCGAAAAGGATGGGAACGGTGTAGCGAGCGTTCGTCAGGCAAGGCGCACGGAGCGCAGGAACCGGAGCGTACTCAGGTACGTGAGGATTCCGAGTACCACGCAACGCCGGCTGGCGATTGCGCAGTAACCGGGCACACCCTTCTAGCGTTTGTTGCGGATGGGGATGTTCATGTCTTCCGGCTTGATCTCACGCACCAGTTCAGGCACACCCCAGGCAAACGCAGGGTCCGCCTTGATCTTGAAGTGGTACATGCTTTGCATGGCCTGGTGGTCTTCTTTGCGGAAGGTCATCTTGCCCTTGGGCGTATCAAAACTCATGCCTTCCATGGTCTTGATCAGTGTGTTGGCGGAGGTATCGCCCTTGCTGTTGTTCAGTGCGGTAACGATTGCCATGGCTGCCGAGAAACCACCCGCCGTAAAGAAATCAGGCGGGGTCTTGAACTGGTTGTAGTGGCGTGCCACCATCGCTTCATTGATGGGATTTTTGGGAATGCCAAAGTAATAGTAGAGCGCGCCTTCCATGCCCGGAAACTGCTTGTACGCCACCATCGCCGGCAGGATGTTGCCACCTGTGGCCAACTCGATGCCGTAGCGCTTCTTCAGGTCCAGATCCGCAATCTTGCTGAACGGTGCCGGAGCGCCAGACCAGCCCACCGAGATGTATTTGTTGCCGGGCTGGTCTTTCAGCTTGTCCACAATGCGTTGCAGGCCGGCCGTGAAGTCGGTGGTGCCCACCGGCAGGTATTCCTCGTGCACGATCTTGGCATTCTTGAGTGCCTCGCGGGTGGCTTTCACCCCATCGCGCCCAAAGGCGTTGTCATTGGCCAGCGTGGCCACCACGTTGCCTGCCTTGTCCAGCGCGGCGGCATTGGCAGCAGCATCCTGGCTCGAATTGCGGCCGGTGCGGAAGATGTATTTGTTCCACTTGTCACCGGTGATCGAATCGGCTACAGCAGGCTCAACCAGCAAAATCTTCTTGTACTCTTCCGCCACTGGCAGCATGGCCAGCGCGACGGGTGAAGCCGTTGGGCCTACCGCCAGATCCACCTTGTCATCACCGTAGGCTGCGGCCAGCAGGCTCTTGCCGATGTCGGGCTTGCCCTGGTCATCTTTCTCGATAACGACGATTTTCTTGCCCGCCACCATCATGGTGCCGCCGGTGGCATAGTCCAGACCCATCATGAAGCCCACCGCGGTTTGCTTGCCATACGCTTCGAGTGGACCCGTCTTACTGTAGATGTGGGCGATCTTGACTTCCTTGGATTGCGCCAGCGCGGTGCTGCCAGCCAGTGCGGCGAACATCCCGGTGGCGATCAAAGAAACGGTAAAAACGCGGCGGCCGTGGGTCATGCATATCTCCTGTTGTAGTAAAGCGGACACTGGCATTTTGCACGAAACGTGCCAATCAACAACGCGTTGATTTCATTGAGATTTTTAAAACTTTCAATCGAAATTCACAGAAATGACTGATTATGAGACAGAGCAAATCGTATGTATTTTATACACTTGTATAATTTTTAGACACTCTCGATGCGGGCATACAGAGTCGCCCTGGCCATCCCCAGCATCTTTGCCGCCGCGGCCTTATTGCCACGACACGCATCCAGGGCCGCTTGAATCGCCCGCTGCTCCACCTCGGCCACTTGCTCAGCCAGTGGCCGCAGAAACTGGGCAACTTCGCTTGGCGCCACAGACTGTTCGGTCTGCGCAAAGGGTGCAGTGTGCGGCTCACTTGACAATTCTTCAGAAGAAGGCGACGGCACAATGGGCTGCACCCCCGATTCGCGCAGCACTGTTTGCAACTGCTGCACATCTATGCGCGAAGAGTCGCTTCGCATGGTGGCCTGCTCCAGCACATTGCGCAATTCGCGGATGTTGCCGCGCCAAGACTGCGCCTCCAGCAGCGCCAGCGCTTCGCGCGATAGCTCGGGAGGTGGCATGCCGCTGCGCAGCGCCACGTCTTCACCCAATGCTTCGAGCAAGGCCGCAATATCGGCGCGCCGCTCGCGCAGGGGTGGCACCCGAATCGGCAGTACATGCAGGCGGTAAAACAGGTCTTCCCTGAAGCCACCATCGCGCACCAGACGGGTCAGGTCGCGCGAGGTGGCCGCGATAACGCGCACGTCAATAGGTATCAATTTGTTGGAGCCCAGGGGCTCAATTTCACCCTCTTGCAAGGCCCGCAACAGCTTGGACTGCAATGCCAGCGGCATGTCACCAATTTCATCCAGAAACAGCGTACCGCCATGGGCCAGGCGGAACTTGCCATCACGACCCTTGCGGTCAGCACCCGTAAACGCACCGGGTACAAAACCAAAAAACTCGGCCTCTAACAGCGTGTCGGGCACCGCAGCAATGTTCACACTGATAAACGGCCCTGCAGCCCGGTTCGACGCCGCGTGGATGGCGTGGGCCAGCAACTCCTTGCCGGTTCCCGTCTCACCCAGCAGCAAAACCGGGCTGGACGACTGCGCCGCCCGGCGGGCCTGGCGCTTCACTTCAACCGCAGCCGCACTCAAGCCAATGAAACTGGCAAAGGTGTACTTGGACTGGCGCTGCCCGGTCTGTTTGAGCCTCTGGGTCGCCAGTTCACGCCGTGCATCATCCAGGTCACGCTGCAACAGCGAAAACTTTTCAATCAGTGGCTGTAGTGTGGTCTCGGGGTGATCGAACAGCACAATGCCCAGCGCACCAATCACCTGCCCCGCTGCGTCGCGCAGTGGAATGCGGCTGACCACAAAGGTGCCCGCCTTGTTGGTCAGCAAGTCAATGAGGATGGGCTTGCCGGTTTCCAGCACCTGGTGCATCTGCGTGTTCTGCACGACCCGCGACACCGGATGACCGACAAAGTCCTCCTCCCGCTCAAAGCCCAGCGCGGGCAGGAAGCGCTTGTACTGGTCGTTGATCCAGACCACGCGGGCCGCACGATCGACCAGCATCATGCCCTCGCTGGCATTGGCAAACAGGTCGAACATGGAGCGCGCCGCCAGCTCCAGAATGCTCTGTGCGTCGCGTGGCAGGCTGTCCATTTTTTCCATCGCTGAATGTTAACGCGCAGACCGCCTCACCAGCGACTCGAATCCTCCACGGTTGTCGCTATCAAAAATAGAGCTGCTTGCGCAATATACACGGCGGTTTCAGCTCTTTTTTCCTAAGAATTTGGCCTCGACCGCTTCCGTTTCTGCTGACCTTGAAAAGTACCCGACGGCGCTGTACCAGCAATCCCGCCGCCACGAAGCAGCGCCCACTACCCCCAAAACGGCGGCGGCGCGGATGTTGTTTTCCCAACGGTACAGGGTATAACTCACCATCTGGGGCAAGGCGGTGGGCAGGTCAGCGTAGCAAAACACCAGCACCTCGCGCACACCGCGCACGCGCAGTGCCGCCATCGGACCGGTCAGCGCCGAAACCGATAAGGTGCGCGTCGCCAGCGTGGCCATGATGGCAAACACCCGGCCCAGCCAGGCGGGGTCGCGGCGCTGCGGTGCTGAGGCGCTTGGCAACGTCATCGGCAGCTTTACCGGCAACTGGCAGCCAGCGCCGCATCGGCCACCTCCAGCGGCTGCGGGTACAGCAGGCTGGTCAGGCTGTCCCACAGCCCCATGGAAGGCAGCCGCCCCGCCAGTACGGAGGTGGGATTAAAGCCATCGGCACAGGTCAAGGTGCGCCGCTTAGCGTGGGCAATGGTCATCAGAAACTTCAAAATCAGCCGGGCAGGCTACGATTGCCCTCCCGACGAACACAGCTCACCCATGAAAACGCCCCAGTTTATTCAGCTTCACCACGACAGCGCCGAGGCCATCCGCCATGAACTGATCCAGGGTTTGAGCGCCAATGTGCAGCCAGGCGGGGCCGAGGTATCGCCCAAATTTCTCTACGATGCCTTGGGCTCGCGGCTGTTTGAAGCGATTACCGAGCTGCCTGAGTACTACCCCACCCGCACCGAGGCCGCTATTTTTCAGACCCAGGCCATGGCGATGGCGCGCCAGACCAGGCGCTGGTTTTTTTTGCGCCAGGTGCGAACGGCTTGTGGCACGGCAGCGTCCAGCGGGTGGTGTGCGGCACCAGGCTGGAGTTGTACAGCGCATCGACCTGGGGCAGCAGGGATGGCGCGCGCAGGCAGGCCGGGTCTGCCGCCACGCCCAGCAGGCGCTGCGGGTTACGCGACAGCCAAAACTCCTGAAACCAGCCAATATGACCCAGCTCCCACAATGGCGGATTGAGCTGGTACGCATACGACACCGGCAGGGTTGGGCACAAAGCGTCGGCATAGGCATCGACCAGCGTCAGGGTACGGGCGCGGCTGGCGCACAACCAATCGGCCAGTTGGCGGGCAGGGGCGGTGCGGGCCTGATGGGCAGCGTGCCAGACCGGCAGTTCAAGAGATGAAGGGTGCATGGGTGTCTGAATTCAGGAACAGGCAGGTGGTGATAGTCAGCCCGGCGCTGGCAACAGCTGCTGCAATCAGCCAGCCCAACGGGCGCAGCTTTCAAGGTGCGCAAGCGGCTGGTGGTGCTGCAGGAGCTGGGCCAAACCGTCGTGGCACCTGCCCTGCAGGCCCGCAGCCCAAGCCAAAGACATCGCAGCGGCCTGTCGGCATTACCGCTGGCTTGGAGGTCTGGTGCCCGTGGCCGAGCACCACGCCCTGCACCAGCTGGTTGTCAGTCTGATGCCAGACTGCTCCGACTGATCCATTTTTATATTTTTACCCCACGCTTCATGCAACAACCAACCCAACCCATTGCCCGCGATATTGTGCTGATTGGGGGTGGCCACAGCCATGTGGGCGTGCTCAAACGCTGGGGTATGCAACCCGAGCCCGGCGTGCGCCTGACAGTCATTTGCACCGATGTACACACCCCGTATTCAGGCATGTTGCCGGGCTACATCTCTGGCCATTACAGCTATGACGAGGTGCATATCGATCTGGCCCGACTGGCGGTGTTTGCCGGTGCCCGCTTGTACCGCGACGAGGTGACAGGCATTGATCGCACGGCGCAAACAGTGCTGTGCCGCAACCGCCCGCCTGTGCCCTACGACTTTTTATCGATCAACATTGGTTCGACCCCGCGCTTAAGCGGTGTGGTGGGGGCCGATGCCCATGCCACCCCGGTCAAGCCCATTACCCGCTTCAACGCCCGCTGGCTGGCGCTGCTGGCGCGTGTGCAGCAACACAGCCAAGGCCGGTTGCGGGTGGCCGTGGTCGGCGCTGGTGCCGGTGGGGTGGAACTGATTTTGTCCATGCAGTACCGCCTGCGCCAGGAGCTGCAAGGCCGCGGGCAAAACCCTGATTTGCTGGAATTTCACATCTTGAGCGCGGCGGATTGCGTGCTGCCCACGCACAACTCCAGGGTGCGGCACAAATTTGCCAGCGTGCTGACCGAACGCGGTGTGCAGGTGCATTTGAATAGCGAGGTGATCCAGGTGCAGCCAGGGCAACTGCTGTGTGCCGACGGCGCGGTGGTGCCAGCCGATGAAATCATGTGGGTCACGCAAGCCGGTGGTGCGCCTTGGCTGCAGACCACCGGGCTGGCTTTCAATGACGGCGGCTTCATCCGGGTCAACGAACAATTGCAAAGCGTGAGTGACACGCGCATTTTTGCTGCGGGCGACATTGCGGCCATGGACCAGCATCCACTGGAGAAAGCTGGTGTGTTTGCGGTGCGCATGGGGCCGCCGCTGGCCGACAACCTGCGCCTGAGCGTGCGCGGCCAGGCGCTCAAAGCCTACCGCCCACAAAGCAGCTGGCTGGCGTTGATCAGCACCGGCGACAAATTTGCCGTGGCGTCACGCGGGGCGCTGGGCTTTTGGGGTCAGTGGGTCTGGCGTTGGAAAGACCATATCGACCGAAGCTTCATGCGCAAGTTTTCCGAGTTTGAGGCCATGCCAAGCCAGCCAGGCGGCTCAGCCAGCCCGCCCTCGCAGCTGGCGCTGAATCCGCAAGAAAGCCTGCAAGCCATCTCGGCCCTGGCCATGCGCTGTGGCGGCTGTGGAGCCAAAGTGGGTGCAACCGTGTTGTCCAGGGCGCTGGGCCAGTTACAGGTGCTGCAACGTCCGGACGTGCTGATTGGCCTGCACGACCCCGACGATGCCGCTGTGGTACGGGTGCCGCCAGGCCAGGCGCTGGTGCATTCGGTGGACTTTTTTCGGGCCTTTGTGGACGACCCCTACCTGTTTGGCAAGGTGGCGGCCAACCATGCGCTGGGCGATATTTTTGCCATGGGTGCCGAGCCACAGTCGGCCACCGCCATTGCCACCGTGCCGCCGGGGCTTGAGGCCAAGGTCGAAGACCTGCTGTTTCAGATGATGAGTGGCGCGGTCGAAGTGCTCAACGAGGCTGGCTGCGCCCTGGTGGGCGGCCACACCGGCGAGGGGTCTGAGCTGGCGCTGGGCTTTGCCGTCAATGGCTTGCTTGACGAGAGCCTGGTCGGAGTCACACGCAAAGGCGGTATGTGCCCCGGCGATGTGCTGATTTTGACCAAACCCATTGGAACCGGCACGCTGTTTGCCGCCCACGCCCGGCTGGCGGCCAAGGGGCGGTGGATTGACGCGGCACTGCAGTCGATGGTGTTGTCCAACCGGCTGGGCGCGCAATGCCTGCGCGAATTTGGTGCCACCGCGTGTACCGACCTGACCGGTTTTGGCTTGCTGGGCCATCTGGTGGAGATGACCAAGCCCTCCGGTGTGGATGCGGAGCTGGTGCTGTCGGCCTTGCCCTTGCTGGAGGGTGCCGAAGAAACCGTGGCCGCTGGCATCGTCAGTTCTTTGCAACCCGCCAATGTGCGCCTGCGCCGGGCGCTTCGTCATCAGGAGCAGTTTGCGAGCCACCCGCGCTACCCGCTGATTTTTGACCCGCAAACGGCCGGCGGATTGCTGGCCAGCGTGCCCGCACACCGGGTGGATGCCTGCGTGGCGGCCTTGCAGGCGCTGGGCTATACCCACACCGCCATCATTGGCCGTATCCTGGCACAGGGCGAGGCACTGGAGCCGGTGGTGTTGCTACCCTGAGATGAAGTTGCGGGAACCAACGGAAACGACCGCTCACGCTGGCCAGGCGACACAGCCAGCAGGATCACCAGCACCAGCACCAGCTCCAGCACCACGACCAGGATCGCGAGCGACATCGGGCATTGCACAAAGATCAGCGCACTGCCGTCGCCAAATCAGGTATCAGGTGCTGGCCCAGGGCACGGCCTGCGCCAGCGGCGTCTGTTCGGATTCATCGGGCTGCAGCGGGTCCTGGCCGGTGGCCTGACCGTCGACGCCGAGCTTTGAACGGACGGGCCGCGGCAACGGAAGCGGTATGGCAAACCGCTGGGGACTGGATGGGCACATTCCGCAGACCGCCTCGTCTTCACGGCCGAAGAACTGGACCAGTTCAGCATCACTGCAATCGGATTCCAGCGGCTTGTAGGCAAGATACGGCTTCCAGCTGTCGGAGAGCCCGTACTTGGCGTTCTGCAGTTTGAGGTAGGCCAGTGGCCCGCACTTCCATATCTTTTCTTCAAATATCTGGGGGCAACGCCTGGCGGGACAGCGTTCCCAGCTCTGGCGCGGCTGGCCATCCTGGAAGGGTTCCATGGCGGCACCGAAGCCGTGGTAACGACGTGTCCAGTTGTTGAATGACGGCGTGGTTTCCACGCGTATGCCGAACTCTCTTTTCCAGGCCTTGAGCAGCTCCAGTTGCGGGTTCAGCCTGGCCCGGTACTCAGGCGAATCATGGTGCACGGACAAATAAATGCCATGGTTGCGGGCCGCTTGCAGCGCACCCGGCAGGTCTGGGTGGCGGTTCAGGAAGAACCCGTTGGTCACGAGTCGAAGGTGGGAAGAAGGCCAGTACTTGCGCACCAAGGTCACAAAGGCCGCCAGCTCCGGATGGATGGTGGGTTCGCCACCCAGCACGGAAAAGACTCTCGGCCGCAAGCGCGCACTCCATAGCGCCATCCAGCGTTCGGCTTCAGCCAGGTCGAGCAGTCCCTTGTGATTTTGGTTGGAGTAGTGTGAGCAGCTCTCGCAAGTGAGGTTGCAGACATGGGCGACATGAATTTCGAGATTGGCGATTTCTAGCATGCGCGGGTCCTGCCAAGGCTACAGATACAACAGATAGGCGTTTCAACCACATGGGGCCAAGTATCGCAGCTTGAGAGTGCCCTCAACCCGCGTGAAACACTTGAATTGATCGCTGCTTACGCAGACTCCATGGGGTCTAGAGGCCGATTTGACTCATAATTTTCAGTCCTGGGCCTGAATCGGTCTGCGCGACAGCAGCTTGATCAGGCGGGGAACCAGCATGACCGCAACCACCACGACCAGGATCGCGAGCGACATCGGGCGCTGCACAAAGATCAGCGCACTGCCCTCGCCAATCGAGATCGCGTTGCGCAGCTGCGCCTCGGCCAACGGCCCCAGGATCATGCCCACCAGCACCGGCGCGGTGGGGAAGTTGAAGCGCCGCATCACCAAGCCCACCAGACCAATGCCATACAACAGGAACAAATCGAACGCGCTCTGGCGCATGCCATAGGCCCCCACCGTGGCGAAGATCAGGATGCCGGCATACAGCTGGGGCTTGGGCACCTTGAGCAGCTTCACCCACAGGCCGATCATTGGAAGATTGAGCACCAGCAGCATCACATTGCCGATATAGAGCGAGGCAATCAGCGCCCACACCAGACTGGCTGAGGTGGTAAAGAGCTGTGGCCCCGGCTGGATGCCGTAGTTCTGGAATGCCCCCAGCAAAATGGCCGTGGTGTTAGAGGTAGGAATGCCCAGGGTCAAGAGCGGAATCAGCGCGGTGGTCACAGTGGCGTTGTTGGCCGCCTCAGGGCCGGCCACTCCTTCAATCGCACCCTTGGAACCGAATTCGGCCTTGTGCTCGCCACTGGCCAGCTTCTTCTCGGTGGCGTAACTCAGGAAGGTGGGGATCTCGGTGCCGCCAGCCGGGATGCAGCCAAATGGCGCGCCAATGGCGGTGCCGCGCAGCCAGGCGGGGATGGAGCGCTTCCAGTCGCTGGCGGTCATCGTCACCCGGCTCATGCGGTTCTCGCTGTCGACGGTCTTGCCTTCAAACAGCACTGCGTGCATGGCTTCGGCGACGGCAAACAGGCCCACCGCCACCAGCACGATCTCAATGCCATCCATCAGCTCCGGCACACCGCCGGTGTAGCGCACCTGGCCGGTGATCTGGTCCATGCCCACCAGCCCGGCGGCCAGGCCCACAAACAGGGCGGTCAGCCCGCGCACCGTGCTCTGGCCCAGCACCGCGCTCACCGTGGTGAAGGCCAGCAGCATCAGCATGAAGTATTCCGGCGGCCCCAGCTTGACGGCAAATTCGGCTACCACGGGGGCAAACAGCGTCACGATCACGGTGGCAATGGAGCCCGCGACAAACGAGCCGATCGCCGCCGTGGCCAGCGCCGCACCGGCGCGGCCGCTCTTGGCCATTTTGTTGCCCTCCATGGCCGTGACCATGGTGGCAGTTTCACCCGGCGTGTTCAGCAGAATCGAGGTGGTGGAGCCGCCATACATGGCACCGTAGTAGATGCCGGCAAAGAAAATCATCGACGCCGTGGCCTCCACCTGTGTGGTGATGGGCAGCAGCATGGCTACGGCTGTGGCCGGACCAATGCCGGGCAATACACCCACGGCGGTACCCAGTGCGCAACCCACAAACGCCCACAGCAGGTTGACCGGCGTGCCCGCAGTGGCAAAGCCCTGCATCAGCTGGCCCCAAATGTCCATCGACTCCATTACAACCACCCGCTTTCGGTCAGACCGGGCAAGTTGATGCCCAAAAATTTGGTGAACATCCAGTACACCGGTGCGGCAATCAGCAGCGCCACCACGCAGTCAATCAACCAGCTCCGGGCACCCAGTCTGGTCGTGGCCTGGGCGTTGCGAAGCCCGCGCGCCGCCAGCACAAAACACAGGGCGCAGCTGAACACGAAGCCAATGCGGGTGATCAGGGCCGCATTGAGCAGCATGCCCGCCGACATCCAGGCAAAGCCAGCCCAATAGGGGTGCTCTCCATCGTGGTCCCCCATGTGCAGGAAGCCGCTGCGCCGGGCCTTGCGAATCAACATGAACCCGCAGCCCCCCAGGGCAATGGACACCACCCACGGAAGGAAGTTGGGCCCCACCCCGCCGTAGCCGGCGTCCGACGGAATGAACCAGGCGCCCAGTGCCAACAGGAGCGCCAGCAGCAGCACGCCGACACCCACCAGGGCTTGTAAATACGGCGAATGCTGCGCCGGTCCGTGTGCTCGCATGGGGGCGTCTCCTACCGCTCTTAAATCATGCCGGACTTGACCATGGTCGCGCGCAGCGAAGCAAAGTCATCGTCGACAAACTTCTCGAATGCCGCGCCCGACAGCACGGCCGGTGTCCAGCTGTTCTTTTCCAGCGCCTCTTCCCAGGCCTTGGTCTTGAGAGCCTTGAGCACCAGATCCGTCAGAGCCTTGCGCTGCTCGGCAGTGATGCCAGGGGCGCCATAGACGCCACGCCAGTTGCCGATCTCCACGTCCAGGCCCTGCTCCCTCAGCGTGGGCACGTCAACGCCTTTAAGGCGCGTGGCCGAAGTAACACCAATGGCCTTCATCTTGCCGGCCTTGATGTATTCGGCAAACTCGCTGTAGCCGCTGCCGCCAATGGTCACGTTGCCGCCCAGGATCGCCGCTGTGGCCTCGCCGCCGCCCCGGAATGCCACGTAATTGATGCGTGCCGGGTCCACGCCAGCGGCACGGGCAATCATGGCGGCCGCAATGTGTTCGGTGGCACCACGCGAACCGCCGCCCCACTTCACACTACCAGGGTCTTTCTTCAATTGGGCAACCACGTCGCCAAGGGTCTTGAAGGGCGAGTTGGCCGGCAGCACAAACACGTTGTACTCGCTGGTCATGCGGGCAATCGGGGTGGCCGCAGTGATGGAGACCGGAGGCTTGCCAGTGATGATGCCGCCCAGCATGACGGCGCCCATCACCATCAGGGCGTTCGGATCGCCCTTGCTGGCGTTGACAAACTGCGCAAGCCCCAGGGCACCGGCAGCGCCACCCTTGTTCTCAAAGGTCACGGTTTCGGCCGCCTTCGCCTCCAGCAGGGCCTTGCCCAAGGCACGCCCGGTGGTGTCCCAGCCGCCACCGGGGTTGGCGGGGATCATCATCTTCACGTTGGTGGCGGCACGGGCCGTCAGGGGCAGGCTGGCAGTTGCGGCCAAGGCCAGCATGGATTTCAGGAACAATTCGCGACGCATGGATGTCTCCTCTGGTTATTGAAAAACAAACCTATGATGCGAGACCAGCCTGTCATTCGGCTGTCCAAAACCCTAGGGGAAACCCCCAAATCCTGTTGCCACGCACCATGCACCTGCTGTTGATTGAAGACGACCTGGCCCTGCGCACCGCACTGCAGCGCAGCCTGGTGCGCGCATCCATGCGAGTCGATGTGTGCGGTGACGGTGCTGCGGCGCTGGGCGTCTGGAGCACGCTTCTACCCGACGTGGTGGTGCTGGATTTGAGCCTGCCCGGCAAGGACGGGCTGGACGTGTTGCAGCAGGCGCGCAAGGCAGGGTTGAACACCCCGGTGCTGATCCTGACTGCGCGCGGCACGGTGGGGGACCGCATTTTGGGCCTGAACGCCGGTGCCGATGACTACCTGCCAAAACCCTTCGATCTGGATGAACTGGAAGCCCGCGTGCGCGCCCTGCACCGCCGCCGCAAGGGCTCGTCACGCAATGATGCGCAAGACCACCCGGCCGTGGGTGCCCTGCGCTATGACCGCGAGAACGGCGCCATCTACCACCAGCACCAGGTGCTGGACCTGACACCGCGCGAACTCGCCCTGATGGGCGCGCTCATGGGCAAAGCCGGCCACGCCGTGGCCAAGGAACGCCTGTTCGAGGTGGTCTTCCCCGGGGAGCTGGAGGTGCAATACGAGGCCATCGAAGTGGTGGTCTATCGCCTGCGCAAGAAACTGACCGGCACCGGCGTGACGCTGATGACCCTGCGTGGCCTGGGCTACCTGATCAAGGCTGACACCTGACATGGCCCCTGCCCTCATCCCATCAACCGCCACGCACCCCACCGCGCTGTCCCTGCGCCGCCATCTGCTGGTGGGCATTCTGGTACCGATTGCGCTGTTTGTGGTGATCGACACCTACAGCCTGTACCGCCAGGCCCTGCAGGCGGTGAACGTGGCCTATGACCGCACACTGCTGGCGTCGGCCAAGGCCATGGGCGACCTGCTGGAAATCGAAGACCAGGGCGGGCAGCCCACCATCCGCGCGCACATTCCCTACTCGGCCCTGGAGGCCTTTGAGGCCGACAACCGCAGCCGCATGACGTACCGCATATCCGACGCCCAGGGCCAGTGGATCGACGGCGCCAGGGATCTGCCCCAATGGAGCGGGACCCTGCCCAACCAGGGGCCTTACGCGGCACTGGTCGACTTCTACGACAGCACCTTCCGCGGCGACCCGGTGCGCGTGGCCGTTCTGCTGCACCCGCTGGCCAACGGGGGCGGCCACGCCATGGCCACCGTGCAAGTGGCCGAAACGCTGGAGCTGCGCCGTGCGCTGGCGCGGCAAATCCTGCTGGAGACGCTGATCCGCCAACTGCTGCTGATCACTGTCATCACAGCGGTGGTGCTGGTCGTGGTTCAAAGGGTTACCCGCCCGGTTCGAAGACTGAGCGACGTCCTGCGCCAGCGTGAAGAGGGCGATCTCTCACCGATAGACGCGCCAGATATTCCACTTGAAATACAACCATTGACAGAGGCTACCAACCAGGTCATGCAACGCCTGCAGCATGTACTGGACCACCAGAAACGCTTTGTGCGCGATGCGGCCCATCAGTTGCGCACGCCACTGGCAGTGCTTAAAGTACAAGTGCAATCGGCATTGCGCGGGGACCTGCCGGCGCCCATTGCCTTGCAGGACATTCAGCAAACAGTCGACCGCGCTACCACTCTGGCCAATCAGATGCTCTCACTGGCCAAAGTGGAGCAGCTTCGCCAACTGCAGGAGTTTGAAATTCTCGATTGGGCCGAGACCGTGCGCGCAGTTGCGCTGGATGTCTCGCCCCTTGTCGCAGCAAAAGACCTCAATTTTGAAATCACGACGCAACCATGTCGCGTACAGGCACACGACTGGATGCTGCGCGAACTGACCCGCAATCTGCTGCACAACGCCATCCACCATACGCCCAGGCATGGCAACCTGTCAGTCAGCATCCAGCCACAGGCAGAGATGGCGATGTTGACGATCCAGGACACCGGTACCGGCATTGATGACACGCTGCGACAAAGGCTGTTTCAACCCTTTGCAACCGGAGATACCAAGTCCGGCTCGGGCCTTGGGTTGACAATCGCCCGGGAAATCGTTTTGGCGCTGGGTGGCACCATCCAGCTTGGCAATCGTACGCACGGCAATGCCGTCATCGGGCTGGATGCCAACATTCAAATTCCGCTCAACAACACTGAACACTGATGGACAAAACCCGCATCGACAAGTGGCTCTGGGCCGCGCGCTTCTTCAAGACCCGTTCTCTTGCCACGGAAGCGGTCAACCGGGGACATGTACAAGTGGGCCAACAGGACATAAAACCGTCACGTGAAGTACGGCTTGGAGACATGCTCACCATCTGGCAAGCGAAGGTGCCACACACGGTGGTGGTCAAGGGTATCAGCGAGCAGCGTGGCCCCGCTCCTGTTGCGCAGCAGCTCTACGCCGAGACACCTGAAAGCGTGCAACTGCGCACGCTTGCCGCAGAGAGCCGCCGACTAAGCCCCGAACCCGCCTTGAGCATGGAACACGGTCGCCCGACAAAACGCGACAGGCGTGATCTGGAAAAGGGCTGGAACGACCGGTGGAGCGCATCGATCGATCGCTGAACGCCATCGGTCAAGGTTATGCCTTGACCTGGTCGGCATCGCTTTGGACGGTTAGCTTCAAAGCGGTGTCGGCCGCACAGACGGCGACGCGAACTCGCTGCGGGCCACCGATGCCTTGAGACGTGCTGAACATCCCAGCAGGTGATCGTTGACCAAACCCATCGCCTGCATGAAGGCATACATGGTGGTAGGTCCCACAAAGGTCCAGCCGCGCTTTCGGAGATCCTTCGATAGGGCAATGGACTCTGCCGAAGTAGTGAGTCCACCCAAAGTCTGGTAAGTGATCTGCTCAGGGCGTTTGCTGGCATCTGGCTCATACTGCCAGAAGTACCTGGCCAGCGTGCCGAACTCCTGTCGCATCTGCTGCGCACGCTTTGCGTTGTTGATTGCCGATTCGATCTTGCCCTTGTGTCGAACGATACCGGCATCCAGCACCAGGCGCTTGACGTCGGTCTCATCAAACGCGGCAATCCGGTCGATGTCAAACCCGCAAAATGCCAGTCGAAAGGCTTCGCGCTTGTTGAGAATGGTCAACCAGCTCAAGCCCGCCTGAAACCCTTCCAGGCAGACTTTCTCGAACAGGCGGCTGTCATCGCCAACGGGAATGCCCCATTCCGTGTCGTGGTAGTGCTGGTATTGGGGCGTAGCCCGGCACCAGACGCAACGGGCAACATGGGTGTCGTCGGTAAAGAGGCCAGTGGGTGCGGATGCGTCATCCAGCATGGGAAACTTTCAAAGCGCTGTTGCAGGTCATTATGGTCAAGTCGAAAAGGCTACAGATCATGCCTGTACCAGCGTAGTGACCCGTCTTCTGGTGCGTTCGCGCAGCGAACACTCACGCAGGGAATCGGCCAGTGCCTCCAGATCGGGAATTCCCAGGAGCTCGACGTTGGCGAAATTCGTATCCGACGAGCGCAGATCGAGCAGGCAGTGACCGGCCAGTCGCATGCCCAAGGGCTTGAGAACGTCAAAGTGATCGATACGAAAGAGCTCCACACTTTCTTTGGTCTTGGATAGCAAACCTTTTTCTACCCGCACCCTTTGGCTGGTGATTTCGTAGTGCGTCGAAAGACTCTGGATCCAGTAGTAGAAGTAGGCGATGCCCAGGGTCAGGGCCACCGCAAACCATTGCCAGACCGAGACGATCACTGCGGGATGTCCTGCAAACAGGACGTGTTCGGCTTCAGCCTCTTTCATGGCGGCATGGGCCACCAGATCGGTATTGCAAAAGCGGCACTTGATGGCTGCGGCCTTGATGGCCTCTGCACAGACAGGGCAGGCTTTTTCGTCTTCGTTCATGGCAATCTCGGTTGATGCGGGGTCATTGTGCCGCTGTTGGGCGCATCCATGCGCGGAGCGGTGACCATACTTGAATCAAGCCCTTTTGGGCATATTCGAGGACAAGCCATGAATACCCACTCGCAGACACCGACCAACTATACCGCTGAGGATCGCCTCAACGATTTTGACAGAGACCAGCTTCTTGCTGAGGTGGATCTGAAATGGCTGTTTGCGGGCCAGGGTCACTGGATTGACGCAGCGCAGTTGCATGTCGATCCGCTCTATGCCTCGCAGATCCTCAAGACCGCGATGGATTCGCCGGTGGAGCCTTTGCACACGTGTGCGATGGCGGTCAGAGGCCTTAGGGCGGAACACTATTTGTAGGGATTGCGCATCAATTGATCGACGTAGTGCCGGTTCGGCTACGCGTCCCGTGCTGGTTCTTTTTGCCTGGCATTCCAGCGTTTGAGTCGACGCTGCCATTGCCCTAGCGGCTGTGAACGATCCGCTTTGACGGCTTCATTGGATTTTGCGATCAACGCCTCCAGCAGGGCTTCCTGCCCAGGGTCGTCTTGCGCGGGAAAAACCGGAACGATCTTGACCAAATAGTCACCTCGCGGCCCGCGTAAGGTTGTCGGAAAACCCTGGCCGCTCAGCCGGTAGGTCATGGCATTGCGGTTCAGGCGCATCTGCTGCATTCCGGTAGGGGTCGGCACCTCCACCCAACGCCCGGACATCCAGGCATATCCGTTGACTGGCATTTCACAGCGCAGCAGGCCGTCACCGTCCAGGGTAAATAGCGGGTGCGGTTCGATCGTCACTTCCAGTTCGAGGTCGATCTCCGTTTCACCAGGTCGCGACGCGGGCACGCTCAACACATGGCCATTGCGCACACCGGCTGGAATGCGCACCCGTCGCCGGTAGGCCACCGTCTGCTCACCGCTGCCGCCGCACGGACCACAGGACTCGCGATGGCGCCCGTCGCCGCCGCAATCTGCGCACGACTCTTCGTTCCACAACCAGCCAAAGAGAGCCGCTTTGCGCACAGCACCACTGCCGCGGCAGGTCAGGCAAGCCTTGGCCAGCACGCGCTGCCCTTTGCCGACACAGGCGCCGCACGGGTGGGCAATGCGGCCACTCAAGGTGCGGGTGCAACCCAGGATTGCATCCTCCAGGGACAACCCCACCGTGCTGGCATGCGTCTTTCGTCCGCAAGCAGGATCAGGTGACTCTGAAGCAGCCGGTTGCCCGGTTTGCGTTCCAGTGTGCGCGGCATCGTCTGTGGCGTCGCTGTGGCCGTCGCGCAACTGGCGGATGTGCTGGTAGGCCTTGTTGATATGTTGCATGCGCCGGCTGGCGCCGACCGTCGCGTTGCGGTCGGGGTGCCAGGCAGCCACAAGGCGACGCCAGATTATTTTGAGTTCCGCGTCACTGACAGTGGGGTCTACGCCCAGTTCCTGGTAGGCCTCCCGGGTATCCATGGCAAGGGTGACCTATTGCGAACTGTTGCGAGCCCCCACGCGCGAACGCTTACTTGGCGGCGCGCTTTGCTTTTGCCACAGGAGCCACCGATGCGGCCATGGATGCGCCCTTTTCCATTGCGGCGTCCAGGTTGCTTTCTGCGCTAGACGCGGCAGTCTTCAGGCCATTCGCGAATGGAGCAAGGGCTTCCCCAGCGGGATGTGCTTTTTGCACGGCATCGACCGTGTCATGAAACTGGGTCACGCTCAGTGCCACAGCATCTTTCAGATTTTTCTGAAACAACGCCATCGCAGTTTCAGAAGACGTCTTGAACGCCTCAAAGGCCGCTTGTGGATCCTTGGCACCCTTGACCGCTTCAACGGTTTCCATCATCGCCGCTTGTGCTTCAGCAGCTTGGCTTTGGGCCAGATCAGCCCAGGCCTTCAGGTTGTCCTGCAGGGGGCGCAATGACTCCTGTGCTGCGCCCAGATCAAACTTGGGCGCTGAATCCGACATGGATTTGGCAATGGCTTCGAAGGGGGTGTTCTTGAACATGGAGGATCCTTGGTGAATTTGTTGCGGTGCAGCAATTATCCTACCAAAAGACCAATATTGCGCAGATTGACCCCGTAAAGACTGCGAAATCAGTTCGGCTGCCTCCAAGTTCACTGGCCCAGCGATACAGACAAATTTTGAGCCAAATTGACCTCCAGAGCTTATGGATATTGCGCAACCAGCTATCCTTTTTATAGCATTCATCTGAATCTGTATTCTGGGCAGCCCGCGCGCAGTCGTGTCGCCACGCCCAAAGCCGGGAGCCGGCGCTGCTGGGGTTCTCGGAGTCAGCAGAGAACCAGGCGGCGCTGATGGGTGTCTTTCAAAACGGGATCGAATTGGCCCTGACTTCAGCTGGCACACTGATCTATCATGCGCCGGTAGACCGTCGCTCAGTTTTTGTATCCACTTGCAACACACACCGGGAGTGTTCTCATGACATGGAACGTCAGCCTGATCAACAGCCAGCTCAACACACTGGTTTCAAGCGGCATAGCCGATAACGTCTACACCTACCAGGAGGTGCTCAGCCTGCTCGATACGGTAGCGGCGGGCGGTGTAACGGCCACCGAGTGGACCGACTTGAAAACGGTCTATGACAATGCGAGCCCTCTCTTTGCCAGTGACTACGTCAAGACCATTACCTACGACGTGGTCTACGGTAACCTGGCCAACGCCAAATGGTGGGGCGGTGCCAAAACAGCTACAGGGGTTGCCGTGTTGGGCGATATGTCGGCCAACACCTCCGAAACGAACGCCAGGCGGCTGATTGACAAATGGTTCCTGGGGGCAGACTTGCCCATGCCGGTTGCCGGTGGAGACACGGCCACAGGCAAGGCGGCGACGGGTGTCTTCACCTACGCTGTTGCCACTGGCCCTCTGTTTGTCAATGGCGCGGTGGCGTCCGACGTGAACCAGGGTGCGGTGGGCGACTGCTATTACGTCGCCACGCTGGGCTCGATTGCCAACATTTCGCCCGCTTTGATCAGCAATGCATTTATTGACAATGGCAACGGCACTTACGGCGTCAAGTTCTACCTCAATGGTGTGTCTGCCTACACCACGGTCAATATGAGTCTGCCGACCTATGCAAGTGGTGCGGCGTCATTTGCCAGCAACGTAACCCGCAGTCTGAGCGGAGAGCTATGGGTCTCCTTGCTTGAAAAGGCTTTTATTCAGCTCAATACCCAGGCCGACGTCGACAACAAAATGGCCGACTGGACCGGTGAAAACAGTTACCAGGCCGTGGAAGGTGGGTTTGCGTCCCCTATCAAGCAACTGAGTAACCTGAACTACAAGTACTACTCCAGCTACTACTCAGGCATACCGGATGCCTACGCTGCGGGCGAACTGTTGGCCGACGACGCGCAGACCTACAAGCAAACCCTCATCACTGCCCTGAAGGCGGGTTCCATTGGCTGGCTGGCGACGTTTGGCGAGACCACGGGTGCCAACGGTAAAACCAATTTTGTTGCCGGTCATGCGTTCATGCTACTGGGGTACAACACCGCCACCGACAAGTTCATCATCCGCAATCCGTGGGGAGGTGATGGCACCAGCGATTTCAACCCGCAGTTTGAGGCGTCCATCACCGAGTTCTGGAACGATACCGTCAAGGGCCTGGTGGCTATTTCGGATGCCACCAGCGTAGACCCGGTGTTCAGCTACACCATCAGCTCCGGTTCAGACACTCCCGCCGCTGGCGTTACCGAGGGCGGCCTGGCCACGTTTACCGTGACCCGCAGTGGCAGTGGGTCGGCTTCAACCGTTTATGTCAGCACGCTGCAGGGCAGTGCCGACTCCAGCGATTACCAGCCGCTCAGCAAGATTGCACTGAGTTTTTCGGCATATGAGACCAGCAAGACGGTAACCGTGGATACCCGGGTCGACAACCTGACCGAGGGCAATGAAAACTTCACGCTCTCAGCCTACAAGCAGCAATCGGACACCACCAGCATCGCATCGGCGGCAAGCTTTATCAAAGACACTGCGGTCAGCAACTTCACTTATACGCTGGCCTCCAACGCGGGCACGGCTGCCACCGCAGTGGCTGAAGGCGGCAACATCACGTTCACCATTACCCGCAGCGGCAGCGGTGCGCCATCAACCGTGTACCTGAGTACCGCCGGGGTCAGCGCCAGCACAGCGGACTTTGCGGCGCTGGACCAGTTCGCCCTGAATTTTGCGTCTTACGAGACGGTCAAAAACATCACGGTCCGCACCTACCAGGACACGACCACCGAAGGCACCGAGTCTTTCAGCCTGGGCCTTTACAAGAATGTAGGCGATACCAGTCAAACCAGCGCGGCCCCGGGCTACATCAAAGACCAGTATCTGCCAACCTATGGCTACACCATAACGTCCAATGCCGGTAGCCCGGCAACGGCGGTGACCGAGGGCGGGCAAGTGACTTTCACCATCACCCGCAGCGGCAGCGGCACGGTGTCGACGGTGTATGTGTCTACAGCCGAAGGCTCTGCAGGAGCGTCCGATTATGTGGGGCTGAGCCAAAAGGCCATTGCGTTTGCTGCCAATGAAAAAATTGCCACCGTCACGATCGACTTAAACCAGGACTGGTGGCTCGAGGCAGCCGAATTCTTCAACCTGAATTTATACAAAAATCAGGCTGACGCAATGTACGCCAGCTCGGGCAGTGCATTCATCAATGACAAGCCAGCGGCTGCGTTTAACTACACCATCACCAACAATGCCAGCACTGCTGCACCGGTGACCGAGGGCACGGCAGTCATCTTCACCATCACACGCAGCGGCACGGGTGCGGCGTCGTCTGTTTTTCTGAGCACATCCACCGGCACGGCTGTCGGCAGCGACTACCAGGGGTTGGACAAATACGAACTCAATTTCGCGGCCTATGAGTCCGAGAAATCGGTCACCGTCAATACCAAGACGGACCAGCTGATTGAGGGGAATGAGTACTTTGCGCTCAACCTTTACAGAAATTATTCAGACAGCAGTTACACCAGTTACAGCACGGCCACCGTCAAAGACCCTGCTGTGGTGGCCACAGACTATGACTACACGGTGACCAGCAGCGCCAGCGTCAGCCCTGCGACCGAGGGTAGCGCGGTCACCTTCACCGTGACGCGCAGCGGCAGTGGGACGGCCGCCACCATTTACTGGGACACTGAAAATGGCACGGCCAGCGGTGAGGCGGGTGATTTTCAGGGGGCAAACGCAACGGCACTCAGCTTTGCAGCCTACGAGACCAGCAAGTCCATCACCGTCAATACCTACACCGACAACCTGACCGAAGGCGTGGAATATTTCTGGCTCAATGTCTTCAAGACCTATGCCGACGCCAGCAACTACAACTGGGCAAGCTATGGCACCGCCCTGATTGAAGACCGACAAGCAGCGGCGGACTATGACTACACGGTGACCAGCAACGCGGGTTACGACGCGCCCCTGTCTGAGGGCAGTGCGGTCACCTTCACCGTTACCCGCAACGGCAGCGGTTCGGCCTCCAGCGTCTTTCTAAGCACCTATGCAGGCAGCGCCGACTATGGCGACTACCAGGCGCTTGACAGGTTGACACTCAATTTCGCGGCGTTTGAAACCAGCAAGACCATCACCGTCAACACGTACACCGATTCATTGCAGGAGGGTGACGAATACTTTTTCCTGGAACTCTTTAAAACGCATGCGGACGCTTTGGTCTACGACTGGGCCAGCTATGGAACCGCCTATCTCACAGACCCGGCAGTGACGGCTGCCTATGACTACACCGTAACCAGCAGCGCAGGTGCCAACCCGGTGACCGAGGGGGGCATGGTCACCTTCACCATTACCCGCAGCGGCAGCGGTTCTGCCTCCACCATTTACTGGGACACCGAAGCCGGCACCGCCAGCCCTGACACCGGTGACTATGAAGGCACTGGCACTTCAACACTGAGTTTTGCAGCCAACGAGACCAGCAAGACCATCACCGTCAACACCTACACCGACAGGCTGACTGAAGGCGTGGAGTATTTCTGGCTCAATGTCTTCAAGACCTATGCCGATGCTGTGAATTACAACTGGGCCAGTTACGGCACTGCGCTGATCGAAGACGCACCGGTAACGGCTGACTATGACTACACCGTGACCAGCAGTGCCGGTGCCGACCCGGTGACCGAGGGCGGTACGGTGACCTTCACCATTGCACGCAGCGGCAGTGGCACGCCCTCCACGGTCTACTGGGACACCGAAGATGGCACAGCCAACGGAGAACTGGGTGACTTTGAAGGCACCGGTACTTCGACGCTGAGTTTTGCAGCGAACGAGACCAGCAAAACCATTACCGTCGACACCTACACCGACACACTGGCCGAAGGCATAGAGTATTTCTGGCTCAACGTGTTCAAGACCTACGCCGATGCCACCAGCTACAACTGGGCCAGTTACGGTACCGCACTGATTGAAGACGCGCCAATCACGGCAGACTATGACTACACCGTAACCAGCAGCGCCAGTGCGGACCCGGTGACTGAGGGCGGCATCGTCACCTTCACCATTGAGCGCAGTGGCAGCGGTTCTGCCTCCACCGTCTATTGGGACACCGAAGCCGGCACGGCCAGTCCTGACACCGGTGACTATGAAGGCACTGACACTTCAACACTAAGTTTTGCCGCGAACGAGACCAGCAAAACCATCACCGTCAACACCTACACCGACAGGCTGACCGAGGGTTATGAGTATTTCTGGCTCAATGTGTTCAAGACCTACGCAGACGCCATCAACTACAACTGGGCCAGCTACGGCACTGCATTCATTCAAGACCCGGTCGCGCAAATCGCGGTGCAATCCGCCGTGCAAAGTAGCAGCGCAGGTGCCATCAGGGCGACCAGTGCCAGCGCTCAAACGGCAACGGTCGCGTCCCAGTCATTCCACGGACACAGCCTGGGCGGGTTCAACAATGATTTTGCTTTTGCAGCCCTGAAATCGGATGGGTCTGTGGTGTCCTGGGGCTATGGGCCCAACGGCGGTGACCGGTCCGCCGTTGCCGGGCAGCTCAATGGCGACATCGACGTCCAGCGCATCTACGCCAGCAACGCCGCATTTGCAGCACTGCGCGCGGATGGTTCTGTCATCACCTGGGGGAGCGCCAGCACAGGAGGCGATAGCAGCCCGGTGGCGACTGAACTCAATGGCACGGTGGACGTGACCCAGATCTACTCCACCGAGACCGCTTTCGCTGCAGTGCGAACCGACGGCTCGGTAACCAGCTGGGGGGAACCCGCTGCGGGCGGCGACAGCAGCGCGGTGCGCACCCTGCTAAACGGCGACACCGATGTGACGCGTGTCTACTCCACCATGTCGTCATTTGCAGCACTGCGGGCGGATGGCTCGGTGGTGACGTGGGGCCACGAGATGTTTGGCGGCAACAGCACCGCAGTGGCATCGCAACTCAACGGTGGCATTGACGTCACCCAAATTGTCGCAACGGGCTCGGCCTTCGCCGCCATTCGTACGGATGGTTCGGTAGTGACTTGGGGCAATGAGGGGGATGGCGGCAACAGCGCAGCAGTAGCCAGCACCCTGAACGGTGAGATCGATGTGGTTTCCGTGTGCGCCACCACTTCCGCATTCGCGGCGCTGAGGGCGGATGGCTCGGTCATCACCTGGGGCGATGTCAACAATGGTGGCAACAGCAGCGCCGTGGCCACCAGGATCAACGGCCTGACCGATGTGACCGGACTGGTTTCCAGCTACTCCGCTTTTGCAGCGCTGCGATCGGACGGCTCGGTGGTGACATGGGGAAGCAACGACGGTGGGGGCAACAGCACGTCGGTTGCCAGTTCACTCAGCGGTGGAGTTGCCGTCACCAAGATCTATGCGAATGCCGCCGCCTTCGCCGCCCTTCGCGCGGACGGCTCAGTGGTTTCCTGGGGCTACGGCGCCTATGGCGGCGACCAGAGTGCCGTGGCTGCCCAACTCAATGGCACAGTTGATGTAGTCAGCATCACGCCCAACGACCACGCATTTGCAGCCATCAGGGCGGACGGCTCGGTCGTGACCTGGGGTAGCCTGCTCGAAGGTGGCGACAGCACCAGCGTTCAGGCCAAGCTGGATGGCACGGTTGATGTGACCCAGCTTGCTGCTACCAGCGCGAGTTTTTCAGCCCTGCGCAGCGATGGCACAGTCATCACCTGGGGCAACCTTGACAAAGGCGGCGACAGCACTTCTGTGGCCTCCCAACTCACCTCGGTGGTCGGCATCAACGAGGGCGCGTTGAACATCGCACGGGTGGCCCTCAACGGCACCACCGCCAACGACACCCTCGCCAGCACCGCAGGCAACGACGCCATCGACGGCAAAGCCGGCATCGACACCGCCGTCTACACCGCCCGCATGGCGGCCTACACTGTCTCGCCCACAGTCATCAGCGGCCCCGTTGGTTCAGACACCTTGACCAGCGTTGAGCGCCTGCAATTCTCCGACGCCTTTCTGGCCTTTGATCTGGACGGCAACGCCGGTCAAACCTACCGCCTGTACCAGGCTGCGTTCAACCGCACCCCCGACCTCGGTGGCCTGGGTGGCTGGATTGCCGCCATGGATAGCGGAACCACACTCGCCC
>CAJAVE010000202.1 GCA_903945325.1 uncultured beta proteobacterium
CCGACGAATTCTTCCCAACATTTCCATGGTGATCACCTTTTTGCTCCTGCCCAAAAAACGGGCAGAGCCAGTAAAACACCTGGGTCAGTTTTGGATCGGCACTATGCCCTCAAGTGGGTCAGTTTTCGGTCGGCGGCAACAGGCTTGCGACAGGCAATGTGCCAACTGCAGGCGCGCTCAAGTCAGAACAATTGCTTACAGCATCGCATGCAGCCACCTCATAGCGATAGGTGACACCTGCGCTAAGTCCTTTGTCGATAAATGTGGTGGCATTGGAAAGTTTTATAAGCAACCTGCCGTCGCGATACAGCCGATATGCTGATACCCCAACGTTATCGCTCGAGGTACCCCAATCTAGATTTGCAGAATTCTCGGCAAAACTTGCAGAAAGGTAACTAGGCACCGTGGGAGGTGAACTGTCTACCATGGCAGAAGTTATGACAGTGAAGCTCCCGTTTACCTCCCCAATTGTTAGCGTCGCAGATACCGCTACAGAAGGGATTGCCGCAGAAATGACTTGAACCCTAACAGTGTCATCGGGATAAACCATCCCTGGTACAGAAGTAAAGTTCCCTCCATTGATGGAATAACTGCCACCAACTATCGCAATAGGTGTTGCTGATGCAATGCCAGCTACTTTCAGCGAATTCGATTGCACAAGCGAACTCGAAAGCACGTTGTTTAGGCTTGAAAAGCCTAGTCTACTAAATATATTTCCGCGTCTAACGAGTCTAGCTGGCAACGCATTATTTCGACTACAGTAAAAATCGGCTGCGCCCGAAGCAAAATTGACGCACCAAGTCTTGTCCGGATAGTAAAAGGGTGCCGAAGCAGACAAATACTGTCCCATCAAAGTCTTAGGAAAAATGACCTTGTTTATGCTTGGTGCTGGCGTCTTGTACTCGACTATGGTCAGTAGTTCGTTCTCATTTGGCAGGCGCCAATCAGCGAATCCAGCCGTGCTCGACGACAGTGTGGTCCCAGTGGCCCAATCATACGAAGACGCGATGCCAGAGCACGTCACACCGTTCCAGTTTTGCCCCTCTGCGCATCTTTTCCACATCAAACCTGTTGTGATGTGTGTCGTCGTCCCATCGCCATGATCAATAAAGTTTTCAGTCGGGGTGAACTGTGCGTCTGAAGCCTGTGGCGTACTCGACCGCACTAACCTAGAAAACAATGGTAGGAGATCTTTACCGACTCGATCTTTAGTAAACAAAAATGATGCGCCCCAGCTATCTGCGGCCCAGTTGTATGTGCCATCGAATGTAGCAGTTGATGACCAATAGAGTCTTTGATAGTTTGTTGGGTCAGACTCAAGTCTTATCTGAGCGTTTGGAAATACCACATTGTTCAGGGGAGCGCCGACACCAACCCACTCGCGCTCCATGATTGACTGTAGTTCGGCAATACTGGGTAGCCTCCAATCCGTTTTCCCCGCGAAATTTGCCGTCATCTTGGTCGCTTCATCCCAGGTGTAGGTGCTGCCAATACCCGTACAAGTCGTCCCATCCCACGTCATCCCCATCGCGCAGCGCATCCAAGTCAACCCGGTGGTGCGATGGGTCACCGTGCCGTCCAAGTTGTCGGTAAAGTCCTCGGTGGGGGTTGTTGGCGCTGCTAGAGCAAAGGTGGCTGCCAGCAAAAGCATGAGGACTAGCAGCCAACTGAAAAACCGTGTTGTGACTTGCACTATGGAGACTCCCACAATCTACTTTTGGGGCAGTTTACCCCGCTGTGAACTCACTGACGCTGATCGGCACACCTCGATAGGCTCGCGCTAATTGACCCATCAGTCAGTCGCTCGAAATTTGAGGTTGCTGACCAAGAGCCGCATCTGGTCATTGGCGGGTACCTGGATTGCTGATATTGACGCCAGATTGCTTCAGCTCGACCTGCAGAGTCGAGCGCCCGCTACGGAGCAAGCAAATCAATAAGTTGAAGGTCGGGAGAGAGTCTAAAACGGGTACTCACGCTCCGGCCACGACGCGAATTGGGGGTCAGAGCACACGTCCGCTACGCTGCCAGTGATCCGACCCCCAATTCGCTTGCGGGGCGCAGCAACCCACCTCGCGTTGAACCCGGAAATGCCAAACCGGAGAAAATACGGACGATGAGCAACACCACCATTCTTAACGTGCAAAGCCTGGGCTTTCCCTGGCAGACCATCGATCCCTTTCTGTTTTGCGTCCACCACAACGATGCCTACCCCAACGGCAATGCAAGCATGGGGCCTGACGCGTCACTGGTCGGGCGCAACCTGGGGCAGGATTTTGGCGGCAAAGACGGCTGGAGCATGTACCACGGGGAAACCATTCCCGGCTTCCCTTCGCACCCGCACCGGGGGTTTGAGACCGTCACCATCACCCGCGCGGGTCTGATCGACCACTCTGACTCACTGGGTGCTACCGCGCGCTTTGGCGGTGGCGATGTGCAATGGCTCACCGCCGGCAAGGGCGTGGTGCACTGCGAGATGTTTCCGCTCCTGAAAACCGACCAGCCCAACCCGGCCGAGTTGTTCCAGATCTGGCTCAACCTGCCCGCGCGCAACAAAATGGTGGAGCCGCACTTCACCATGTTCTGGCGCGAAAACATTGCCCGTGTTCGAGATCAGGACGACCAAGGCCGGACGACCGAAATAGCCTGCATTGCCGGTACGGTGGGCGACGCCAAAGGGCTGCCGCCGCCGCCGGATTCATGGGCCTCGCAACCCGGGTCGGACCTGGCGATCTGGACCGTGAAGATGGAACCCGGTGCGCGCTGGACACTGCCTGCAGCAATCGGACAGGGTAGGACGCGGCGCATGCTCTACTTCTTTGCGGGCAATGCGCTCACGATCAACGGGCAGGCGGTTCCACCGGGGTCAGCTATTGAACTGGACGCCAACCAGGCGGTCGAGCTGGCAGGTGGCACAGAGGCGACTGAGCTACTGATGCTGCAGGGCCGCCCCATTGGCGAGCCGGTGGTGCAATACGGGCCTTTCGTCATGAACACCAAGGCCGAAATCCAGCAGGCATTTGAAGACTACCGTGCCAGCGAACTTGGCGGCTGGCCCTGGCCCGCCACCGACCCGGTGCACCCCCGCGAGCAGGGCCGCTTTGCGCGGCATGCCGATGGGCGGGTGGAGACGCGCTAGCGTCCCGCCGAACGGGTCATCGCCGACCTCACGCCTTGCCGAGTTTGGGCTGCGTCAGCTCAGCCGTGAGATAGCCCACTGCGGCACCAAATCTGTCCCGATAGTTGGCCCTGATCAGCGGGTCCAGCGTTGGTTTCACCACGTTGTGGATGCCGCCCCAGTCACCCGCGTGCTGGAAGTTGCTCATGATGTAGGTCCAGCCATTGAGCTCATCGACCGCATGCAGGCCAGTCGCCTCGCCACCGGCTGGAATGGACAGGATGCGTGACAGAACCTTGGTGTCGATGTTGTAGGCCCACAAGAAGTTGTTGACGTGCTGGCCGCTGTCTTCACCAATGAACAGCGTGCGCATGGCCTCGGAGAACTTCAGGTTGTCCGGGTTGGCTATTCTGTTGGGGTTGGCGGTATTGCCCAGTGCATCTGCCGTAATGTCCTCGCCGACCAGCAACGCCTTGGTGTCCACCGGCATCCATTCGCTCGGAATGGAAGCGCCCTTGTCGTCCTTAAGACCGCCCTTCAGGTTGAGCGCCATCACGGCACCGGCCTTGAGCATCTTGGAAATGGAGATTCCGTTGCCAACCGTATTGGCTGCATTGCCGACCACCATCGAGTCCTGGCAGTTCTGCAAAGCGGAGTAAGCCACTTTGTCCTTGATGTTGACTGTTGTGCCCTCCATCTTGGAAAAGCCCATCGATGCTCCGACAAGCGACGCGTAGCGGTGTGTTTCCAGAAAAGCTGCAGCCTTCTCCATACCGACTTTGAGCTTGACCCACTCGGTCTTGCCATTGGCGTTGATTTTTGTGTAGCTGGCGTCCAGTGGGTCGGTGTTGGACACGGTCATGATGTCGGTAGCCTTCAGCGTATTGGCCAGCGTGTGGATCTCAGCACTGGTGGCAGACCCCAGTTTGATCCAGGTCAGCGGTGCAGCGGCGGCGGCAGGATCCAAACTGAAACCGGTGCCGACTTTGGCCACATACAGGGTGCCAGAAGACAGGTCTTTCTCTCGATCCGCCACAAACACAAAGTAGCCACTGTTGGTGGCATCATCGCCCATCAACGCGGTGCGGTTGTCGGGCATGACCTGCACCAACTCGTGTGAAATGCGGCCCATGCAGTAATGCTTTTTGATGGAACCGGTACCGTCTGCGTTCACCGTCACTTCGGGCATATGGCCGTAGTGATAAGGGTTGGCCTTGGTTTCGTTGCCGTAGAGGTTTTTGCTAAAGGCCTTGAACTGCGCATCGGTGGCCGCAGCAAAGGCATTGGGTTCGTACTCTTCGCTGGACAGATGTGTGCCCCACGGTGAGAGACTGGCGCCGCAGGTGATCCACAAACCGTGCACGCCCGAGGTATCGACGTTATGGTACTTCACCAGCGACAATTTACCGGTAGAGGGGCTCTGGTCCAACGTCAGTACAGCAATGGGTGATGGCAGTTTGCCGTACATCCCGGTGATACCGTCCTGAGCTCTGGTCGCGTACTCAAACTGCACCACAGCAAATACCGTGTTGCCGACCACGCCCGTGACCTTGGCACCCGCCACGCTGAGCAGCGAGGTGCCATCGGGCGAGTCGGAAAAGTACTGGCGCTCCTTGCCCATCACCGTTGCGTCCACGATGGGCTGGTTATTGATATCGTAGTAACCACCGGCCAGTGTCTTGCCACCTTTGCCATCAGAGACCAGGTCCCCTGTGACAAAGAAGGGCTGGTAGGCCAGTTGGTAATCGAGCTTGCTGTTGTCGCTGAAGTTCACCGACATCACCGAACCCACACTGGTAGTAGCCATGGCAGCCGCGTTGGCCAGTGAAGGTGCAGCCATATTGGAAAAACTGACCGATGAAAACCTGGCTGAAGCCGACGACCCAGCGCTAGCACAACCGGTTGTGGTCAGGCCAACGCCCGCAAAAGCGGCTGACAAGGGCAGCAGCGGCACGCCAGACAGTGCCTGCAAAATAGAACGACGGGAATAGTGGGGAGTGTGAGACATGGAGCACCTTATTCTTTGTAAATGGTGCCGCATTTGTGTGTCAAATTGATGAAAACCATCTACGAAATAGGCCTCAAACCCCCTCAGGGCGTGCGCAACCAGCTACTATTTTTATAGCAAAATAGGCTCGATGACCCGCACACGGACCACATGTTCCGTCGCTTGAATCGCCGCAACCACGGCTTCATTGGGTGCGTGCTCCACGTCCATGATGTTGAATGCCAGTTCGCCCCGGCTTTTGTTGATCATGTCCACCACGTTGACCTGGTGCTCTGCCAGCACCGACAGCACATGGCCCAGCACGCCGGGCACGTTGTCGTTGGCAAAGGTGATGCGCCAGGTGCCCGACCTTCGGGCCATGGCAATGGCGGGGAAGTTGACCGAGTTGGCGATGTTGCCGCTTTCCAGAAATTCCATCAGCTGGTTGGCCGCCATCACGGCGCAGTTTTCTTCCGACTCTTCGGTGCTTGCGCCAATGTGCGGCGTGGCAATCACATCGCTGCGCCCCAGCATCGCCGGCTCGGGAAAGTCACACACATAACGACTCAGCTTGCCCTGGTCCAGCGCCAGCAACACGGCAGCCGGGTCCACAATGGATTCGCGGGCAAAGTTGAGTAGCACGGCGCCCTTCTTGATGACGGCCAGGGCCTCGGCGTTGACCATGTGGTGGGTGGCGGCCATCGCTGGCACGTGCACGGTCACGTAGTCCGAACGCGCCATCAGAGACTGCAGATTCTCCATGCGTGTGACGGCATTGGACAGGCGCCAGGCGGCATCGATCGACAACGCCGGATCGAACCCGACCACCTTCATGCCCATGGCAAGAGCCATATCGGCCACCATGGAGCCAATGGCACCCAGGCCGACGATGCCCAGCGTTTTGCCTTTGAGCTCGCCGCCAACAAAGCGGGATTTTTCTTTTTCCAGCAATTGCGCCATCTCGGCGGCATCGGTCATGTGCGTCAACGTCTGCACGTAGGCCAGAGCAGGCAGAACGCCGCGCGTGGCCAGCAGCATGCCTGCCATCACCAGCTCTTTGACCGCGTTGGCATTGGCACCCGGTGTATTGAACACCACGATACCCAGCTTGCTGTACTGCTCAACCGGAACATTGTTGACCCCGGCCCCGGCACGCGCCACCGCCAGCAGCGTATCGGGCACGTCCACGCCCTGAAGCTTCTGACTGCGCAGCAAGACGGCATCCGGGTGGCCGATGTCACTACCCACCTCGTAGTGTTGGCGTGAAAAACGCTCCAGCCCCTTGACCGAGATCTGGTTGTAGGTACGGACTTTGAACATGGCTGTGGTCTCGCTCATTTCAAGCCGCGGTGACTTCGGCATGCGCCCAGCTCAGCCAAGGCAGCAGGGCTTGCAAGTCCGTGGTTTCCACAGTGGCACCGCACCAGATGCGAATGCCGGCCGGTGCATCTTTGTACGCACCAATGTCGAAGGCCACGCCCTGGGCTTCGAGCAGTTTGACCATTTTCTTGACCTGCTCTTCGCTCACCGTGAGCGTCAGGCAGACGCTGGTGTTGGAACGGGTTGCCGGGTCTTTGGCCAGGAACGCAATCCAGTCGTTGACCGCCACAAAATCGGCGATGACTTTCAGGTTGGCCTCGCTGCGCGCCATGGTGGCCGCAACACCACCCAGACGCTCCACCCAGGCCAATGCGTCCAGGTAGTCGGACACGCACAGCATGGACGGCGTGTTGATGGTCTCGCCCTTGAAAAGGCCCTCGGTCAATTTGCCGCCCGATGTCATGCGGAAGATTTTGGGCATGGGCCACGGTGGGCTGTAGCTCTCCAGCCGCGCCACCGCGCGCGGGCTCAGGATCAGCATGCCGTGGCCGCCCTCGCCGCCCAGCACTTTTTGCCACGAGTAGGTCACGACGTCGAGCTTGTCCCAGGGCAGTTCCATGGCGAACACGGCGGACGTGGCATCACAAATGGTCAGCCCGGCGCGGTCCGCTGCAATCCAGTCGCCGTTGGGAACCTTGACACCCGAGGTGGTGCCGTTCCAGGTGAACACCACGTCGTTGTCAAAGTTGACGCGGGCAAAGTCGACGATGTCACCGTAGCCGGCCTCAATCTTGTTGACGTTGGGCAGCTTGAGCTGTTTGACAATATCGGTGACCCAACCGGAACCGAAAGACTCCCAGGCCAGCACGTCCACACCGCGCGGGCCCAGCAGGGACCACATGGCCATCTCCACAGCGCCGGTGTCCGAAGCAGGAACGACGGCAACGCGGTAGCCCTCGGGCAAACCCAGAATGCGCGCGGTTTCAGAACACGCCAGACCCAGTGCCTTTTTGCCCAAAGCGGAGCGGTGCGAACGCCCCAGAACGTCGAGCTGCAGGGCGGCAACGTCGTAGCCAGGGCGCTTGGCGCAGGGGCCGGACGAGAAATTGGGGCTTGTGGGTTTGAGCGTGGGTTGTTGCATCGTGGTCTCGGGTGAAAAAACAAAGAACGCGTATCGTACTGCCAAGCACCGTCGATCTTTGCGGGCTTTCAGCGATACTGCAGCGTCGATGATTCAGCCGACAACTCCCACACCCCCGCGCCACGGCGCACACACCAGCTACCTGGCCTCGCTGCAGGACAGCTTCCTGCGCATCCTGCCCATGGCCTGGCCGGTGCTGATCGGCCAACTCGCAGTTCTGGGTTTCAGCACGGTGGACACGATTCTGGTGGCCCGCTTTGCCGCCAATGACCTGGCCGCCCTGTCGATTGGCATGGCGGTGTACATCACCATCTTTATTGGCTTCATGGGCATGGTGCTGGCCATCAGCCCCATGGCCGGGCAATTGTTTGGTGCCGGCAAACTGCATGCGGCTGGCGCGCAGGTGCACCAGGCCATCTGGCTGGCGCTGGGCCTGGCGGTGCTGGGCAGCACGCTGCTTTTGCTTCCCGGCCCATTTCTGGAACTGGCGAAAACCGGGCCTGATATTTCCGTCAAAGTGCGCGGCTACCTCAGTGCCCTTGCCTTCTCCTTGCCTGCGGCCATGCTGTTTACCGTCTACCGCGGCTTCAACACCGCCGTGTCACGCCCCAAGGCGGTGATGGCGATCCAGATCACCGGCTTGCTGCTCAAAATCCCGTTGAGCGCACTCTTCATCTACGGCTGGACCCTGCACCTGCCCGGCAGCATGCTGCCATGGCGCGTGGAGCCTATGGGTGTGGTCGGTTGCGGCATGGCCACCGCCATCGTCATGTGGGCGCAGGCGCTGATCGCCTGGGCAGTCGTGCGGCGCGACCCGTTTTATGCCCAATTTGGACTGCACAAGCCGGGCCTGCGCCGCCCCAACCGCGCGGCCATACTGGCCCAGCTGCGTCTGGGTGTGCCCATGGGTGCAGCCATCATGATCGAGGTGACGGGTTTCAGTTTCATGGCATTTTTGATTTCGCGCCAAAGCAATGACGCCGTAGCCGGGCACCAGCTGGCAGCCAACCTGGTTTCCATGATGTTCATGGTGCCGCTGGCGCTGGCCAATGGCACCGCCACCCTGGTAGCACAGCGTGTGGGCGCCCATGATCTGGCAGAGGCCCGCCGCCTGGGCTGGCATGGGGTCGAAATTGGCGTTGGCATCGCCGCCGTGCTGGGAGCGTTGGTGTACTTTGCACGCGAACCGGTGCTGCACATCTACACCGACAACCCCGTCATCATTGCCGCCACCCTGCCGCTGCTGGTGTGGGTGTGGTGGTTTCATGTGGCAGACGCGGCGCAGACCGTGGCCAACTTTGTGCTGCGCTCACACCACATCACGCTGATGCCACTGGTGTTTTACGTCACATCGCTGTGGGGCATTGGCCTGGCTGGCGGCTACTGGGTCACCACCAGCGACTGGGCACCGCCCGCATTGCAAGGCGCACAAGGCTACTGGGCCATGAGCACGGCGGGCTTGATTGCCGCAGGCGTGGCGCTGTGTGCGTTTCTGGCGTGGGTGCACCGGCAGGAAACAGGCCCTACCTCCCGAGTCGCCCCGTAATGCGGCGGGCATCAGGCACGGGCGCTTCGCATGCCGGTTGCCCATGATCAAACTAAGTGCGTTTTGACTCTACGGCACCCGCTTTCGGTAAGGAATAGGCAGTGCAATTGAACCGGTTTCAATTCGACCACTGAATCTTTTCGCTGGAGGCTGTATGGACCAATCCAAAGTTCGTAAGGGCATGGAGACCAAAGTGCGGGAGGAAATTGACGCCGAATCGGCGCAAGCGGCCTTACATGATCATCGACCCACGGGCTGGCCACGGTGCGGGCATCGGCGGTTTCAAGGATGTCGATACGAGCACCGAGAGCTTTCTGGAATTCGAAAAATGGTGGGGGGCTTTCCACTTCACCAACGACGAAGAGATCCGCTGGATCATTGAGCAGCTCTTTGTCGGCAACCGCCTCTCCAGGGGTACAGCCCAACTCGAACCCGGTCTGCCGGTCGATCTCAAGGCCATCAAGGCGCCCATCATCGTCTTTGCCAGCCGTGGCGACAACATCCCGCCACCCCAGCAGGCGCTCAACTGGATTGCAGACACCTTTGTTGACGAACGTGAAATCCGGATTCGCGGCCAGCGCATCATTTACAGGGTTCACGAGAAGGTCGGTCACCTTGGCATTTTTGTTTCCTCGTCGATTGCGAAGAAGGAACACACACAGGTCACGTCGACCCTCAAGGCCATTGAGGCACTGGAAGGCGCTTTGGCACAGGGCATCTCGCAAAGCCTGGATCTCTGGCGCGACCTGCGCGACACAGGATTTGAGTCGGCTTTTCTGATACTTTACGGTTTACCCGTTCTGCGCAACTTTGCCGAGCGCAGTGCCAAAGGGCGAAGCATGGGCAAATCGGCTGAATTGCGCAACCTGCCCGAAGTTCAAAGGATTCTGGGTGGCATTGAGCGCGGCGACATTGCGGCAGCCGTCATCCGCATGCTGATACTGCTGGCAGATTCACGCGGTGGCGTTCGCAAGGACAGGCTGGAGCGGTCCGCCAAGCTGCTGCATGACACGCAGCCCTTTGCTGCCATGGGGTCAGACCGCCGGTCTGCCCTCATCCACGAGCAGTCCATACTGGTCGAGTTCGAACGGGAACGTGCCATGCAGTCATTGCCAAGACTGCTTGCCAAACCCGAGGACCGGCGTCAGGCCATGGACTGGATTCACTTTGTGGTGGGCGAGCGCTCCGACATGGCGCCGCACTCGCTGGAGCTGATAGCAGAACTCGAGAAGTTGCTGGGCGTGCCATTTTCAAATGAGCAGAATGCGAGCAGCAAACGCAGGACCCAGTCTGTTGTATAGAAAATCAGCCGCTAGCCCCCGTGGAGCTTGCGCAACCAGCTACTATTTTTATAGCAATTTGTGGTTGCCGACTCTCGGCCACCACCAGGCGTCAACTGACCACTTGCCTGGCCCCCACAGGATGACACCCACCAGCAGCGCGCCCCAGAACTGGTGCTGTTGCAGTGCCGCCGGGGCGATTTCGGACAAACTCAACACCGCCACGACATTGACGACCGACAGGCTCAATGCAGAGAAGCGCCCCAACAGCCCCAGGATCAGCAACACCGGGAAGAAAAGCTCGCCAAACGTACCCGCTACGGCGGCCACCTCGGTTGGCAAAAACGGGACGTGGTACTCATCGGCAAACAGGGCCAGCGTCGTGTCCCAGTCGGCGATTTTGGTCAAACCCGAGCGAAAGAACGCCATGCCGACATAGATGCGCGCGGCAAGCAGCGCAGGCGCCTGCAAATGGGTGAGGACCCGTTGGATGGCCGCAAAAACCGGCAGCGATTTTTTAAACAGTTGGACTAGGGAATTTGGCATGGATTAAGGCTGCGGTTAGGACTGGCGGGACTCGCCCTGATCAGTCGCCGCGGCCCGCAAAACCTTACACCCTGTTGAAAAACAGCCGCAGAACATCAAGTCGCCGCGCAGACAGGCAGACAGAACCCGCTTTGACCCTTGCCCGCATAGATCATCACCCCATTATCTGCGCGAGCCGTGGCCATGCCCGTGCTCACCGCCGCCATGACCTCCCCGCCCGCCCCACCACAGTGGGTGGACAACGCAACCGCTGACCGCGGCGACCACTGCAACCAGACCGACGATCTGTACCAAACGAACAATGAAACGCAATGTGACTCTCCTTGGGAAGAATAGGTCTCCCAACCGGTCAACGCGCCTGTTCGCCGTGCGCCTACCACCAGCCTCCAAAGATGTGTAAAGGTTGGTAACCGCTAAAGCAGGTTTTATAGCGCGTCTGTCACCTTCACTTGGCGTTCACGATTCCCTTGAAGTCGTAGGGCACCACAATGGTGTTCACTTTGCCGGCCGCCACACCTTCGGCAATCTTGAGATTGGCCATGGCATTCATGTAGCCGATAGCGCCGGAATTCGCATTCAATGCGGCAATCCGCTCCGCTTCTTTCTTTGCGGTTTGCACTTCGACCTCTTTTGTCTTCAGCTCGTTCTGGGCGCGCACCAGTTCATTGGCACTGTGCACAATCACATCGGCCGGCGTGATGGCGCGGACCTGGACTTGTGAGACAGTGATCTTGTCGGCGAGCTTTTCTTCGGTCAGCGTCTTGATGATGTTCTCGCGAATCTGCTGTTCGATAGCCGGCCGGTTGTCGGCCATCTTCAGCGACTCATAGCCGCGCGCCGCCTTGTATGCGGCATTGCGCGCGCTCAGAGCCACATAGTTCTGCATCAGCAAAATATCGCCACCCTTTTCGCTCATGCCATGAAACGTGCGGTTCTTGGTGGTCCACAACTCGGACACGGCCGTCGGGTTCACGTTGTAGACCACCGTCATGTCAAAGTCCTTGATGGTGGAATTGTCCGAGGCCAGCGGCGTCATGTTGTCCACTGCCACCGCGACATCCTGGATCTTGAAGGTGATGATTTCACCAATCAGGGTCTGGTTGAAGGAACCTGGCAGCCGCTCGGTGGAGTCGGTGGTTTTGTCGAAGTTGATGCGAAGACCGACCTCGCCGGTTTCGATACGGGTGCATCCGGCTGCGAGCAGCAGCGCGCCTGCGAAAAACAGAGCGAGAGTGGGCTTCATGGTTTCACCTTTTCTGGTTGACTGGGGCAAACTAACGCCCGCATTGTGCCCGCTTGGCGTTGCTATTGCTGGCTCTTTCCCAGCCCCACCCGAAACTCCTCCAGCTTTTTCTCATAGTCCTGCGCATCACCATAGTCCAGAAAGCGGTTGTAGTGCCTGTGCGTGCCCAGCACTTTGTGCGCGTGCTTGATGGGGCAAAAATATTCTTCGGTGCGGGCCAGAATCTCGGCCATGAAGCTCATCAACCCATTGCCGTATTCGCAATAGGTGCAGTGAAAAATCTCGATGAAATTGAGGTAGCTGAGGTGGCGCCGGTCAAACACGATGTAGTCGCTGCGGCGCACTTTGACGATGCCATAAATGGGAAAGCACGACCATTGGTAAAAGCTCACGCACAAGTCCAGCAACATCAGCGGGAAAATCATGCTGTAAATGATGGGACCAGTGATCAGGTTCTGCGGGCGGTTGGTGACCAGCCACTTGAAGAAGTTCTTCTTCAGCTTTCGGTGCGCCGCCTTGACCGTGCTTTCAAATTCGATGCGCTTGCCGTTGATCTGGAAGAACATGCGGCTCTCCTGCTCATGTACGGCAGTGCGCAGTTCTTCCTCCAGTGCGGCCATCCTGGCGAGAATCTGCGTGATGTTTTCGTTCATGAAGGCTCCATTTGTGTTGGCCATTGTGCGCGTCCATTCCATTCACTTGATCTTGCTCAATATTCCTCAGCTTCGCTCAACCACACATAAGTCACGATCAATAGAATGTGTGATGCGGCATTGAGCAAGGCACATCCGCCCCCAACGCCCGCACTGGAGCATGATTACCATGAAATTCAGCACGCGCCTGTTTCTTTGCCTTGCCATCCCCTCCGTGATGTTTATCGCCAGCCTGGGAAACAGCATTTGGGGCCTGATGCGCACGCAAAAGCCAGTTTGACAGCTACATCCACACGGAGGAAAGCATTCGCTCGGGGCTGTCTGAAATGTATGCCCAGGGCCTGCAGATGGGTCAGGCCTTGCGCAACATGATTCTGGACCCCGCCAACCCCAAGGCGCGGGAAAACCTGACCGCGGCTTTGGCCGCTTATGACAAGGCGTATGCCGCCACTGCCGCTACGGCGCAGGGCACGCCATTTGAAGCGCAAATCAAATTATTACCCCCATTGCGTGCCGCGCAGGCGCAGGGCCAGGACAAAGTGATTGCGGCGCTTGCGGTCGATGCTGCAAGCGCCATCAAAACACTCAACTCGGCAGAAACGCCCGCCTGGCGCGCATTAAAGGCGGAACTGCTCAAGCAGCTGGAAGCGGCAGCCAAAGTGTCTGACACCACCCATGCCAGCGTAAGCGCCAATGCCGACCGAGCCGTACTGATGACTCTGGTTTTAGGAGCCCTGGCCGTGCTGGCGGCGGCGGGCCTGGCTCTTGTCGTGCAACGCGCACTGCACCGCGAACTCGGTGGCGAGCCAACCGTTGCGCGCGACGCCATGGCGCAAGTGGCAATGGGGAACCTCTCCGGCGACTTGCCCACGCATCCGGACGACCAGAGCCTGTTGGCGGCGCTAGGCCGCATGCAGGCGTCGCTGCGCGAGCTGGTGGGACAGATACGCGAGTCAGTGGATTCAGTTTCGACCGCCTCGTCTGAAATTGCAGCCGGCAATCAGGATCTGGCCAACCGTACCGAACAAACGGCATCCAGCCTGCATGTCACGGCAGCGTCTGTGGACGATTTGATCAAGACGGTCAACGAGACCTTTGGCTCTGCCACACGTGCGAAAACACTCGCTGCGTCGGCTGCCAGTGTGGCGGTGCGAGGCGGAGATGTTGTGTCCCAGGTGGTCACCACGATGGAGGGCATCAATACCTCGTCCAAGAAGATTGCAGACATCATCGGTGTCATTGATGGCATTGCCTTCCAGACCAATATTCTGGCGCTGAATGCCGCTGTTGAGGCGGCTCGCGCGGGTGAACAAGGACGTGGCTTTGCGGTGGTGGCCAGCGAGGTCCGAAGTCTGGCCGGTCGCTCTGCCGAGGCTGCCAAAGAAATACGTGGCTTGATAGCAGACTCGGTTGTAAAAGTGGAAGCCGGATCCAGCCTGGTCGCCGATGCAGGCCGTACCATGACCGAAATCGTTGACTCGGTGCAAAGCGTCTC
>CAJAVE010000203.1 GCA_903945325.1 uncultured beta proteobacterium
CACCGAAGAGAAATTTCACCAAAGTGAGGAGCGTTTGCAACTGGCCACACGCTCCGGCGGTATCGGCATTTGGGACTGGGACCTGCAAACCAATGATCTGATCTGGGACGATGTGATGCTGGGGTTTTATGGTCTGCGGCGCGACGGATTTTCGGGTGCCATTGACGCCTGGCAGGTCGGCATGCACCCGGACGACCTTGAGGTGCAATTGGTCAAGCTACAGCAAGCCATTTCGGGGGAACAGCGCTTTGACACCGAGTTCCGGGTGCTGCAACCCGACGGAGGCATTCGCTACCTGAAAGCCTGTGCCGACGTGGTGCGCGATGCCCAGGGACGGGCGCTGCGCATGGTGGGTGTGAGCTGGGACATCAGCTCGGCCCGGATAAAGGACGTCGAGCTCACCCGCTACCGTAACCACCTGGAAGACTTGGTGACCGAAAAGACCGCCGAGGTGCAGGCCAATGTGGACACTGCCAGACGCGCCGAGGATGCCGCCCACGCAGCCAACAATGCCAAATCAGAATTTCTGGCGAACATGAGTCATGAGATTCGCACCCCCATGAACGGGGTGATCGGAATGGTCGACATATTGCAGCAAACCCCGCTCCTGCCCGAGCAGGCACGCATGCTGGACACCATTCACCACTCGTCGTTGGCCCTGCTCAACATCTTGAACGATATCCTGGATTTTTCCAAAATTGAGGCTGGCAAGCTGGAGGTGGAGAGTATTCCAACCCACCTGCGCGAGGTAGTGGAAGGCGTGGCCCAACTCATGCTGAACATGGCGGGCACCAAGGGCGCGCAAATCTCGCTGTTCATTGACCCCGCCCTGCCCGACTGGATTTTCTCTGACCCCACGCGCTTGCGCCAGGTGCTGTTTAACCTGATGGGCAACGCCGTCAAGTTCATCCCCAAAGACCGGGGCACAGCGATGCTGCATGTGCAGCCCACACTGCGGCCCGATGGCGTGGCCTGCGTGCAGTTTTCGGTCATCGACAACGGCATCGGCATGAGCGAGTCGGTGGTGGAAAAACTGTTCCAACCGTTCACTCAGGCCGATGCGTCGACCGCGCGCAAATTTGGCGGTACCGGGCTGGGGCTGTCGATCACGCAGCGCCTGGTTGAGATGATGAACGGGCGCATCCGGGTCATCAGCACGCCCGGCGTGGGTTCGGAGTTTGTTGTTGAATTTCCGATGCAGGCGGCACCCGTTCCGGCCAGTCGGGCACCCAGCATCGAGCCAGACTTGAAAGGGCTGCATGTTCTGGCCATAGCGCCCATCGCCAGCCGCTGCACCCTGCTTCAAATTTACCTGGGTGCTGCCGGCGTAAACGTCAGCATCGCGCACGACCTGGCAGCGGCGCGCGCGCAGTGGGCTGCATTGCCGGCAGACACGGTACTGGTGATTGATGGGGATGGGGATGACCAGCCCTGGCCTGCAGGCGAACGCGGCGATGTGCATGTGGTGCGGTTGGTGGACCGCGCAGAATCCGCCCCTGCAGACGCCGGGCCAGACCATCACGAGCAGGAAATGCGGGTCTTGACGCGCCCGCTGCTGCGCCATGACCTGTTGCACGGCGTGGCCGTGGCCAGTGGCCGCGCGCAGGCAACAGAGTCGGACCAAACCGTCGAGCGACGGCGCACCCCGCGCTTCAAAGCCCCCAGCGTTGAAGAAGCGGCACAGAGTGGCCACTTGATCCTGATTGCAGAAGACAACGAAACCAACCGCGACGTGATGATGGAACAGTTGCGCCTGCTGGGCTACGCTGCCGAGGTGGCCGAGGATGGAGCATTGGCGCTGCAACGATGGCAGCACGGAACGCTGGACGCCCCGCCGGGCCTGCCTAACCGCTATGCCCTGCTGTTGACCGATTGCCACATGCCCAACATGGACGGGTTTGAGCTGACTGAAGCGATCCGCGAATCCGAGACCACCGGTTATCGCTTGCCCATCATCGCCATCACGGCCAACGCCATGCAGGGTGAAGCGCAGCGTTGCCGGGAGCGCGGCATGGACGACTACCTGTCCAAGCCGCTGCGCTTGAACGAGCTCGGACCGATGCTGTTCAAGTGGATGCCGCAATGCGGGCCGGCCCAAGCCGAAGATCCCGGCAATCACCAAGCGGCACACGGCCATCCTCGCGCGCCGGTCAACAATTCGCTTGCGCCTTTGGCGTCTTTGGCGTCTTTGGATATCCCCATCTGGCATCCCGGCACCCTGACGGACCTGGTGGGCGACAACCCCGCCATGCACCAACGCCTGCTCGACAAGTTTTTGCGCAACGCCCAAGAGCAGGTGACCGCCATAGGTGCAGCCGCAGCCAGTGACGACACCCAGGGTGCCGCGGGAGGTGCGCACACCTTGAAATCAGCCGCCCGCAGCGTCGGCGCATTGCGCCTGGGTGCCCTGTGCCAGGCCATTGAGACGGCAGGAAACGGTAGCGATGCACCGGCCTGCCGCAACCTGGCTGAACAGCTGCCAGAAGCGTTTGCAGCGGCAACGCTGGCGATCAACCACAGCCGACAAGCGCCGCAGAGCGTCACTTAGGGGAGCCTTGTCCCATGCATTTAGAAAAACTATTCCTGCAACCCCGCGCGCTGCCCGCCATCCCCCGTGTCATGCAGGAACTGATTGCCAGCTTCCAGGATGAGGGTGTCGCAGTCAAGCATCTGGCGGACCTGATTTCAACCGACCAGGTGATCACTGCCAACCTGCTGCGCATGGCCAATTCGGCGTATTTTGAGGTGCCCTGCACCATTGCCACGGTCACCGATGCGGTGACCCGGCTGGGATTGACCAATGTGCGCACGCTGGTCATCAGCCTGGGCCTGACCGGCAGCTTCCAGGCCATTCCGGGGATCGATTGCGCCCGGTTCTGGTGCTACAGCCTGCA
>CAJAVE010000204.1 GCA_903945325.1 uncultured beta proteobacterium
GAGATCCTCGTCCGTGGGGACGAAGTGAAACACACACAGGGGAACGAGCATTGAAATCAGCATAACGATTGCTGTTGTCGCGATCAGCCAGCCGATCAGGCGTCCTGTAACGGCGCTGGCAGTTCCACTCATCAAAGCTGAGCGGACGGCGAGCGGTATTGTGGCCATCAGAAACGGTAGAACGCAAATCTGCAGCAACGCAACGTAGAACTCGCCAATCGGACGCAGGTATTTCAGAAAGGGGAACTGCATGTACCCGAGCCAAACGCCGACGATGACCGCAATAATCGTAAATGAAGGTCGATTGATCTTCTTTGAGAGGTTCGTCAACGAAGAAGACTTCTGAAAAATCACTTACAGACTCCATTTCTTGCCGATTGCCATAAGAATGCAAGAATCCGTCATCGCTCTTCTCTCATTGCGTTGTCTAGTACTTCCAATGTTGAACCATGGTTCCAAAGATCCACCGCGGAACTGGCCTCGATGGCTCTCGGACCAATAGCCTGACAGCGATGGCAATCGACCGCCCAGAGGTTTGCATCAATTTCTATGGCGCCATTAGTCGCTGCAGCACAGAAGGGGCAATTATTTGACGTCTTTTGCATAGAGACTGTCGATCAGATGTTGGGGGACCCAGGCCCGCACCCGGCTCGAACGAAATACTGCGGCAAGTGAAGGTGCGGCCGTTGCTTTGATCGTAGGACTCTTCAGGGCCGACTCGGCAGGCGTGCTGCCCGTCAACAGGGGGGCCGAAGGCGCTGATACTGCGCAAGATTTCGGCATAAGGACGTCATTAGGAAAATCTAGGTTGTTGATCATATTGTTGGTCTCCCGTTCGTGAAATTGCTTGTCACGTGGGCAGTCTATGGGTCATGGTTGTTTTTGCATATAACGCAAATGCACCATATTGAGAACGCTGGCCCGGTGGTTTAATGGCCGCAATGAATGCCCCTTGCGCCCTGCTGATTGATGACCACGCCATGTTTCGCGCCGGTCTGCGCCAGGTCATCAAAGTAGCGATTCCCGACCTGGATATCTTTGAAGCCGGGTCACTGGATGAGGCCTTGAGTTGCCCATCAAACAACCTGACGGTGGTACTGCTGGACAACAAGCTCAACGGTTTGAGCGGCATAGAGGGCATTGCACTCATCAGACGCAAGTGGCCGTTGGTGCCAATCCTGATGTTGTCATCGCAGTTTGAGCCAGAAACCGTGCGCCTGGCACTGGCGCGGGGTGTTGACGGCTTTTTGTCCAAAGCCGAGTCTGTGGACACCATTGTTCAAACACTTCAGCAGGTGATGGTGGGTGGCGTAATGGGCACCGCGACCGTGGTGCCCATGGCGCAAAAGTGCCTGACGCCGCGCCAATCTGCGGTGCTTGGCCTTTTACACCAAGGGCTGTCAAGCAAGCTGATTGCTCGCCAGTTGTTCATTTCAGAAAACACTGCCCGCAAACACGTCCAGGACATTCTGGCGTTCTTTGCAGTGGCCAGTCGCGCAGAGGCGGTCTTTGCGGCGCGCAACCAGGGGCTGGTCGGGTGAATCAAGTGCGTCGGCTGCTACGCCTGGCGGATGACCGCATTTTGGTAGAGCAGCTCAAGCTGTCGATGGGTAATTTGGGCACTACCCTGATTCCAACTTTTTTGATTGTGATCCTGATCTGTGGGGCGCTGTACAACAGTGCCAACTCCCATGCCGTCATTGCGTGGGGAGTGGTCGTCACCATCTCCAACCTGCTGTGCAGATTGCATGCGCGCCACCACATGCGCTGGGGCATTGCAAGGGATAAGGCGGTGCAAGTGGTTCTGATCTCGATGTTGCTCAATACCATCGACGGGGCCATTTGGGGTTCACTGGCCTGGGTGGCGCTGGATACGACCAGCCTGATGGGCAGTATTTTGGTCATTGCCGTGCTGACCGCCGTGGCAGGCAACTCAATGTCTCTGCTGTCGCCCGTCTTGCCCGTGTTTTTGGCTCTGGTGACGGCTGAAATAGCGGTTGCCGTGGCCAAAGTATTTCTATTGGGTGACCCGACCTACAACGTTTTAGGCTTGGCCGGGCTGTTGTACATCTCCATTTTGATGACGCAGGCACTTAACAGTTCGCGTGCTGCGCGTGCCGCAATTGTTCTGGGCCTTGAAAATATTGAGCTGCTGGAAAAGCTCCGACGGGAGACCTCAATCGCCCAGCAGGCAAGGCAGGATGCCGAGCAAGCCAACACCTCCAAGTCCAAATTTCTTGCCGCCGCCAGCCATGATTTGCGCCAGCCGATCCATGCCCAGGGCCTCTTCTTGGACATTCTTTCTCGGTCTGGCCTAAACCCGCAGCAGCAGCAATCGCTTGACTGCGCCATCGCCGCAGGCCAGGCATCCGCCGAGATGCTCAATACCATGCTTGATTTTTCACGCATCGAAGCGGGCGTGGTGCAGCCGCATGTGGTGTCCTTTCGCCTGCAACCGCTGCTGAACAAGATCGAGCGCGAGTTTGCCCGGCAGGCCGATGCCAAAGGCTTGGCTTACCGGTCGCGCGAGACCATGCTGGCAGCGGATTCGGACCCGGCCTTGATTGAGCTGATTTTGCGCAATCTGGTCTCCAATGCCATTCGCTACACCGATAGCGGTGGGATATTGGTGGCCTGTCGCCAGCGCAAGGGGCATGTGGTGGTGGAGGTTTGGGATACCGGCATAGGCATTGAGCCGGCGCATCAGCGCGAAGTGTTTCGTGAGTTTCACCAACTGGGCAACCCCGAACGCGATCGGCGCAAGGGGCTGGGCCTGGGGCTGTCGATTGTCGAGGGGCTGGCTCGCACGCTGGATCACCCTTTGTTGCTGGAATCGAAGCCGGGGCGCGGCAGCATGTTTGCGCTGACCTTGCCGCTGGCTACTGGTGAATGCGTTGACAACGCCGTGGTGCTGACGCAGCACAAAGAGCAGCTACGCAATGTGCGCGTGTTGGTGGTGGATGACGACGAGGCAGTGCGCATTGGCACCCTGCATCTGCTGCGCGATTGGGGTTGTGTGGCGGAGGCGGCCGAATCGATTGAAGAGGCATTGGTGTTGGCGGGTCTTCATTCACCGGATGTTGTCATCAGCGACTACCGCCTGCGCGATCAACGCACGGGTCTGGAGGCGATCGCCGCCTTGCGCAGTGCCTTGGGACAAGGTTTGCCAGCCCTGTTGATTACGGGTGACACGGCGCCGGACCGATTGCGCGAGGCACTCAGCAGCAATATTCCCTTGCTGCACAAGCCCGTGTCACCGGATCAGTTGCACCTTGGGTTGATGGCTGTGTTGGTGAAGGAGGTACTGTGAGGTACACCCACCCTTTACTCCAGCCGCGTTCACATATCCGCGGCGCTGAACACCTCAACTTCCAAACCTTTGATTGCAGAGAAGTGCTTGGCATTGCCTGTGAGCAAGGGGATGGCGTGGACCATTGCGGTTGCTGCGATCAGTGCATCCGCCACATGCACACTGTGTGACAACGCATACTTTTCCACCAGCGCGCAGGCCAAGTCACTGATTGACTGGGTGATGGCAAGCACATCATTGGCATCGGACATGAACGTCTTCTGCATGGACTTGAGTTCACTTTTATTTCGGCAGCCTTGTGCCAACTCCATGTACGACACTGCCGAGATGCGCCAGTTAGGTAGGGCTTGTACCTTCGCGATGGCGCCCGGATGACCCCGTGCGATCCAGATCAGCACATCGGAGTCGATGAGCATTCCGCTTGCAGGAAGTGTGTGCTGGCCGGTCAAAACCGTGGTGCCCGCAGTTGACGCACATAGGAACCGGGGTCAGTCATCTCTTCACGCTGTGCCCAAATGCCAGCAATGCCTTGTAGTCGCTGCACCTTTTCGGACGGGTCAGTCGGGACGACTTGATCCAAAAACTGGTCGATAGCCCGGCGAATCAATTCACTTTTGCTGGCAACTGAACCCCTACAGGCCAGCGTCAGTCGGGCTTGTTGAGCCTGTGTGAGATAGACCTGTGTTCGGGCGAGTGAATGATGAGCTTTCATGGTGTACGTATTGTACATCGTTGCAATGGCATTTCAATACTGCCCCATAACCATGCTGCTCGGATAATGTGCGCAATGTCCAATTTAGTCATCGAATTCCCCGAATCGCTCCCGGTCTCCGGCAAACGCGAAGAGATCATGGCCGCAATGGCCGCCCATCAGGTCATCATCGTCTGTGGTGAGACCGGCTCAGGCAAGACCACGCAGCTCCCCAAGATTGCGCTGGCCATGGGCCGTGGCAAGCTCAACTATCCTGCGGGCCAGCGCGCCAAACTGATAGGCCACACCCAGCCGCGCCGCATTGCTGCCAGCAGTGTGGCCAAGCGCATTGCCGAAGAATTGAAAACGCCGCTGGGTGAGGTGGTGGGTTTCAAGGTGCGGTTCCAGGATCGCTTGAGCCGCGATGCCTCGGTCAAGCTGATGACCGACGGTATTTTGCTGGCCGAGACGCAGACCGACCCGCTGCTCAATGCCTATGACACCATCATCATTGATGAGGCGCACGAGCGTAGCCTGAACATCGATTTTTTACTGGGATATCTGCGTCAAATATTGCCGCGCAGGCCGGACCTGAAGATCGTGGTGACGTCGGCCACCATTGACGCCCAGCGTTTTGCCGATCATTTCAAATCCAGCAAGGGGCCAGCGCCGGTCATCATGGTGTCGGGTCGCATGTTCCCGGTGGAGCATCGCTACCGGCCATTTGAAGAAAGCCGTGAGTACGACCTGAACAGCGCGATTGCCGATGGCGTGGACGAGCTCTGGCGCGATCCGCACAACGGCGGCGACATTTTGGTTTTTTTGCCGGGTGAACGTGAAATCCGCGAGGCGGCGGACCATTTGCGCAAGCATGTCAGCCACCAGCCGATCATGCGCAGCGCCGAGGTGTTGCCGCTGTTTGCCCGCCTGAGCCCGGCCGAGCAGGACCGTATTTTTGACGGCCACAACGGGCGGCGCGTGGTGCTGGCCACCAATGTGGCCGAAACGTCGCTGACGGTGCCCGGTATCCGATACGTCATTGATGCCGGCACAGCACGGGTGAAGCGCTACAGCTTTCGCAGCAAAGTCGAGCAATTGCTGGTGGAGCCCATCAGCCAGTCGTCAGCCAATCAGCGCTCTGGCCGCTGCGGGCGCGTGGCCAACGGCATTTGCATTCGCCTGTACGACGAAAAAGACTTCAATGGGCGGGAGCGGTTTACCGACCCGGAAATCTTGCGCAGTTCATTGGCCGGCGTGATTCTGCGCATGAAGTCGCTGCACCTCGGCATTGTTGAAGACTTTCCATTCCTGGAGCGGCCATCGGGTCGCGCGATTGCCGATGGTTACCAGTTGCTCAACGAGTTGGGCGCGGTGGATGATGCAAACGAGCTGACAGCCACCGGACAGGAACTGGCGAAGCTGCCGCTGGACCCACGGGTTGGCCGCATGATTCTGGAGGCGCGCTCTCGCCAGGCGCTGGACGAGGTGCTGGTGATTGCCTCCGCTTTGAGCGTGCAGGACGTGCGCGACCGACCCATGGAGGCACAGCAGCAGGCTGATACCGCGCACAAGAAGTTTGATGATGAGAAGAGCGAATTTGTGGGCTACCTGAAGCTGTGGAAGTGGATTCACGACGCACGCGGCGGGGAGGGCGCGCACAAACTGTCAAACCGCCAATACGAACAACTGTTGCGCCAGAACTTCGTCAATATCCGACGCGTGCGCGAGTGGAAAGACATTTATAGCCAGCTCCACACGGTGGTGGCTGAGCACAAGTGGCATCTGAACACGCAGCCCGCCAACTATGAGCAATTGCACTTGTCCATGCTTGCCGGGCTGTTGGGCAACATCGGTTGCAAGCTCGAAGAGGGGCAAAACGGCGAATACCTTGGGGCACGCGGCATCAAGTTTTTTCCCCATCCTGGCGCGCACCTGTCCAAGAAGCCGGGGCGCTGGATTGTGGCGTCTGAACTGGTAGAGACCACACGCCTGTTTGGGCGCGGCATTGCCAATATTGAGCCCCAGTGGCTGGAGCAGGTCGGCGAGCATCTGCTGAAAAAGCAGTTGCTGGACCCGCATTGGGAGAAAAAAGCCGCCGAAGTGGTGGCGCTGGAGCGAGCCACCTTGTACGGCATCGTCATCTATAACGGCAGGCGAACGAATTACAGCCGCGTCGACATGGCGGGCGCCCGCGAAATCTTTATCCGCCAGGCCCTGGTGGATGGCGAGTGGGAAACTCCGCTGCCGTTTCTGGCCGCCAATCAGAAGATGGTGCGCCAGGTGGAAGAGTTGGAGCACAAGGCGCGCCGGCAGGACGTGCTGGTGGACGACGAGCTGATCTACGCCTACTACGACCAGCAGTTGCCTGCCGATGTGTGCAGCGGCTACAGCTTCGAGCGCTGGTACAGAGAAGAATCCAGAAAGCCGCAATACAACCCGGGAGGCGGGGTGGCAGAGCGTTCTGCGCAGGTCAAGGAGGAGCCCGCGCAGCGGGCGGGGGACACGAAGCAGAACGCTCTGCCGTCCCGCCGCGGCGAGAGTACGCTCCTGCGCCTGACCCGCGAAGAACTGATGCGCCACGAGGCCGCTGGTATCACCACGGCGTCCTTCCCCAAGACGATTCGCCTGGGTGGCGTGGATTGCGCTGCCACCTACCTGCACGAGCCCGGTGACGCGCGCGATGGCCTGACGGTCACCGTCCCGTTGTTTGTACTGAACCAGGTGAACGACGAGCGTTGCGAGTGGCTGGTGCCCGGCATGCTGAAGGACAAGGTACAGGCCCTGCTGAAGACCCTGCACCAGCGCCCGCGCTCGCGCCTGGTGCCGTTGCCCGACACCTCCACCAGGTTCGCCGTGGCCTTGAATGCGCCCGAGCGCTTTGGCAGTGGTGCGCTGATCGACGCACTGGTGAAGCTGGTTCGGGAAGCCACATCGGTGGATGTGGCCCGGGCCGACATCAAGGGCGATATGCTGACGCCGCACTTCTTCATGAACTTTCGCATCGTTGACGAGCATGGCCGCCAGCTGGGCCATGGGCGCAATCTGGGTGCGCTAAAGGCCGAGCTGGGCGCACAGGCGCGTGGGGCGTTTCAGGCGCTGGCGGGGCTGAAATTGGCGCAGGTGGGTGCAGCCAGTGGCGCGGTCCAGGTCCGAAATTTCAAGGAAAATAGGGTTCTAGCCCCCGTGGATATTGCGCAAGCAGCTATAACAATAGTAGCGAATTCAGAAAATAAGAACGCGCAAAAGCCAATTCCAGCCGCCGCCACCGAGCAGCGCCACACCGCCTGGACCTTTGGTGAACTGCCCGAACTGCTGGAAATTCTCAAGGGCGGCCAGACGCTCATCGGTTTCCCGGCGTTGATCGACCAGGGTGACGCGGTCACCATCGAAGTGTTCGACGAGCCCGAGGTGTCCGCGGCCAAGCACCGCGCCGGTCTGCGCCGCCTGTTTGCGTTGCAGATCAAGGACGCGCTCAAGTACCTGGAGAAAAACATCCCCGAGTTGCAGAAAATGGCCGTGGCCTACATGCAAGTGGGGAAGGCTGAAAACGGTTCTGGTGGTGGCACGCTGGAAGAGCTGCGCGACCAAATCATCGCCGTGGCACTGGAGCGTGCGTTCATGCTCGAGCCGCTGCCAACGGATGAGTTTGCGTTTAAGCGACGGGTGGAGGAGGGCAGGGGTCGCCTGACCCTGATCGCCACTGAGGTGGCGCGGATGGCCGGCTCCATCCTGTTGGAACACGCCATAGCCGCGCGCAAGGTTAAGGACACCAAAAACGCCCCCGATGCGGTGGCCGACTGCACCCAGCAGCTCAACCGATTGGTGCCCAAGCGCTTTTTGCAAGCCGCGCCGTGGCTGCGTTTGCAGCATCTGACCCGTTACCTGAAAGCCGTCACCCAGCGCCTGGAAAAGTACCGCGCTGACCCGGCCCGGGATGCGGCGCGCTTGGCCGAACTTCGGCCGTTGGAGCAACGCTATTGGCGTCTGGTGGCAGAGCGCAAGGGCGTGGTGGACGCTTCGATGCAGGAGTTCCGCTGGCTGATGGAAGAATTGCGGGTGAGCTTTTTCGCCCAGGAACTGCGCACACCGCAGCCGGTGAGCGTGAAACGGCTGGACAAAGCCTGGGCGCAGCTCAACAGCTAACCTGCGCTAGTAGTCCAGTCGCCCCGGGTGGATTTCCTGCAGGATGGTGGTCGCGATTTCTTCAATCGACTTGGTGGTGGTGGACAGCCAGCGAATGCCGGTGCGCCGCATCATGGCCTCGGCTTCGTTGATTTCCATGCGGCAGTTTTCCATCGAAGCGTATTTCGAATGGGGCCGACGCTCGTTGCGAATTTCGCTCAGGCGCTCTGGCTGGATCGTCAAGCCGAAGATCTTGGCTTTGTGGGGCACCAGGGCCGGTGGCAGCTGCCGTCGCTCAAAGTCTTCGGGTATCAGCGGGTAGTTTGAGGCCTTGAGCCCGTACTGCATCGCCAAGTAGAGCGAGGTTGGTGTCTTGCCGCTGCGGCTGACGCCCACCAGAATCACGTCGGATTGCTCCAGGTCGCGATTTGATTGCCCATCGTCATGTGCCAGCGAGAAGTTGATCGCCTCAATGCGGCTCTGGTACTCCTTGCTTTTGCTGGCATCACTGAAACGGCCGATGCGGTGGTTGGATTTGAGTCCCAACTCTTGCTCTAGCGGGTGCACAAACATGCCAAACATGTCCAGCAGCATGCCCTGGCAGCCGTCCTGTATCACCTTCAACACATCCATATTGACCAGCGTGGTGAATACGATGGGCCTGTGGCCATCAACCAGCGCCGAGTGGTTGATTTGCCGCACCGC
>CAJAVE010000205.1 GCA_903945325.1 uncultured beta proteobacterium
GTGGAGGTGACGCCGGTGAAGAAACGCCCATCAAAGCGCGCATCGCGCGCCTTCAATGCCAGGTAGCAGGCGTCGCTGGCGGTCAGGGCGCTGGATGCGGGGGCGGTGGTTGGCATGGCTTGAATCATACGCACGGCGGCGATGGGTAATAGCCGTTTTCGGACATGTGGTTGATTCACTTCGTTTTAAAGCTTGCGCAACCTCATCCCAGCTGAAACGCAAGCGCCCAGCCACCCCGGCGCACCTACAATCCGTCTCAGGCAAGGCGATAGCAACTGCGCCCGCGCCACAGACCATTTGCACAGGGGAAAAACCATGAATCTCTCTTCCAGTATCTTCAAGGCTTATGACATTCGCGGCATCGTGCCGTCTACCATCAACGAAGAGGTTGCGCGCGGCCTGGGGCGGGCCTTTGGAACCGTGGCCATGGCCGAGGGGCAGACGACAGTCGCAGTGGGGCGGGACGGCCGCCTGAGCGGCCCGGCACTGGCTGCGGCGCTGATGGCCGGTTTGCAGGATGCCGGTGTCACCGTCATCGACGTGGGCATGGTCACCACGCCCATGCTCTACTTTGCCGCCAACACGCTGTGCAACAGCGGCATTCAGGTCACCGGCAGCCACAACCCCAAGGATTACAACGGTTTCAAAATGGTGTTGGGTGGCCGCGCCATTTATGGCGACGAAATCCAGAACCTGCGCACCCTGATGGAAACCGAGACCTGGAAGTTGCAGGCCGGCGGACAGTGCCAGACAGCCGATGTGCTGGAAGCCTACCGCGCGCGCATCGTGGGCGGCATCAAGCTCGCGCGCCCGATCAAGATTGTGGTGGACTGCGGCAACGGCATTGCCGGTGCGTCGGCCCCCGACATCCTGCGCGCCATTGGTTGCGAGGTGACCGAGCTGTTTAGCGAAGTGGATGGCAACTTCCCCAACCACCACCCCGACCCCAGCAAGCCCGAGAATTTGAAAGACCTGATTGCCGCCCTGAAAGCGGGCGACGCCGAGCTGGGCCTGGCCTTTGATGGCGATGGCGACCGTCTGGGCATCGTCACCGCGGATGGCACCAATATCTACCCCGATCGCCAGATGATGCTGTTTGCGCGCGACGTGCTGTCGCGCGTGCCCGGCGGCACCATTTTGTTTGACGTGAAGTGCTCGCAGCGCCTGGCGCCCACCATTGCCGAAGCGGGTGGTGTGCCACTGATGTACAAGACCGGGCACTCGCTGATCAAGGCCAAGATGCGCGAGATTGACTCGCCTCTGGGTGGCGAGATGAGCGGCCATATCTTCTTCAAGGAGCGCTGGTACGGGTTTGATGACGGCACCTATGCGGGTTGCCGTTTGCTGGAGATTGTGAGCCGCGTGGCGGATGCCAGCGCCATGCTCAATGCCTTGCCGACCAGCTTCTCTACACCCGAACTCAATGTGCACTGTGCCGAAGGCGAGCCGCACACCCTGGTGGATCAACTGGTGGCCAAGGCATCCTTCGCCGCGCCCGCCACCATCAATACCATTGACGGTGTCCGCGTGGACTGGCCCGATGGTTTTGGGCTGATTCGTGCGTCCAACACCACGCCGGTGCTGGTGCTGCGTTTTGAAGGGCACACGCATGAAGCGCTGGAGCGCATCCAGGCCGACATGCTGCACTTGCTGCGCTCGGTCAAGCCCGACGCCAGCTTTGCCGAGGCCGCGCATTGAGGGTTCTTGTTGTAAAGTTATCTTCGCTGGGCGACGTCGTGCATGCCATGCCAGCCGTGCAAGACCTGCGGCAGGCCCTGCCCAAAGCAGAGATCGATTGGGTGGTGGAGAGTGCATTTGCGCCACTGGTTGCGCGGTGTGACGGAGTTGGCCGGGTCATTCCCTGTGATCTGCGGCGCTGGCGCAAGTCGCCATTTGCTGCGCAGACCCGTCGCGAGTGGCGCGCCTTCAAGCAGCTGTTGCAAGCACAGGACTATGACTCCGTGATTGACCTGCAGGGGCTGACCAAGTCAGCCCTGGTGTCCTGGCTGGCGCATACCTCGCCCAAAGGGCTGCGCTATGGCCTGGACAACCAGACCGACGGCTCCAGCTTCGAGGCGCCCGCGCGCTGGGTGGCGGATGTGGCGATTCCCATGGAGCTGCATGTGCACGCCGTTCAGCGCTCGCGGCGGCTGTGTGCGGCGGCGATGCACTACACCCAAACCGGGCCGGATTGCTACGGGCTGAAGCCTGGAGGCATGGCGGCCACTGCGCCAGTGCTCAAGGGGCAAGGCAGCAATACGTTTGCGCCGCGCAAGCCCCGTGTGGCATTGGTGCATGGCACGTCCCGTGTGGACAAACAATGGCCGCTTGCGCACTGGGTCGCATTGGGTCAGCGCCTGAACCACAGCGGCTTTGCCGTCGCACTGGCGCACGGTAACGCGGCAGAAAAGGCAACCAGTGAAGCCATTGCGGCCCAGTTGGAGGACGCCTGGGTGTGGCCGACCATGGGGCTGGACGCGCTGACCGACACCATGGCGCAATGCGCGGGCGTGGTCGGGGTGGACAGCGGCTTGAGCCATATTGCCGTGGCCTTGGGTCTGCCCCATGTGCAGATCTACAACTTTGACACCGCCTGGCGCACTGGCCCCACCAACGATGCACCCAAGTCGGCGCGCCAGGTCAGCGTGTTTGATTCTCCCTGCCCGTCTGTGGATGCCGTCTGGCAAGCGTGGGAGAGCCTGGACACCCCCGTTCTGTGTCGATGACACGTTGGCTGTATTCCGTGGTGATGTGGCTGCTACAGCCACTGGTGCGTGCCAAGTTGCGCCGCCGTGCCCGGGCCGAACCGGGCTATGGCGAATGCATGGAAGAGCGCTTTGGGTACTACGCCGAAACGCGTGACGCAGCCCTGAGTCCCACAGAACACAATGGCGGTTATGTTTGGGTGCACGCCGTATCGCTGGGTGAAGCCCGCGCCGCCGAGGTACTGGTGGCGCAATTGCGTATGGCTTTGCCGGGTATGCGCCTGCTGCTCACCCATGGCACGGCCACCGGGCGGGCGCAGGGGCAGACTCTGTTACAGGCGGGCGATGTGCAGGTCTGGCAGCCGTGGGACACCCCAGGTGCCGTGCAGCGGTTTCTGACCCACTTTCAGCCCCGCGTGGGCTTGCTGGTGGAAACCGAAGTCTGGCCAAACATGGTGGCCGCCTGCGCGCGCTCCGGCATGCCCCTGTGTCTGGTGAATGCGCGCCTGAGCGACAAGTCGTTGCACCAGGCCCAGCGATTGGGCTGGTTGTCTGGCCCGGCATACAGTGGCCTGCGGGCGGTGTGGGCGCAAACGACTGGCGATGCCCAACGCCTAGCAAAGTTGGGTGCAACCGTTGCTGGGGTGACCGGCAATTTCAAATTTGATGCCACGCCGAACCCGATGCAGACCGAGCGAGGGCGGGCCTGGCGAACAACGTCGGGGAAACCGGTTGTGGTGTTCGCCAGCTCGCGCGAAGGCGAAGAGGCAGATTTACTTCAAATTCTTAAGCGTTTTAGGGCTCTAGCCCCCGTGGAACTTGCGCAAGCAGCTATCAATAATATAGCAACTGGAGTGCAGTGGCTGATCGTGCCACGCCACCCGCAGCGCTTTGATGCGGTGGTGCAGCTGTGCCAGGAGCAGGGTTTTTCTGTTTCCCGGCGCAGTGCATGGGCTGGCTCTCCCGAGTCAGCCGATATCTGGGTGGGTGACTCCCTGGGTGAGATGGCGATGTACTACGCGCTGTCAGACCTGGCCTTGCTGGGCGGCAGCTTCGCTCCACTGGGCGGACAAAATCTGATTGAGGCGGCTGCCTGTGGTTGCCCGGTGGTGATGGGGCCGCACACCTTCAATTTCACTCAGGCGGCTGAAGTGGCTGTGGCGGCTGGCGCCGCGTTCGAAGTGCCTGATCTTGAACAGGCGCTTAACAAGGCCTGGTCGCTACTAATGTCCAGCACCGATCTTCAGGAAGCGGCGGACGCCGCACGGAATGTGAGCCAGGCCCACCGCGGTGCCGCAGCGCGCACGGCGCTGGCGGTGCGCGAGTTGCTGGAGCCCACTGGTTTGCGGACCCCGGGCAACTGAGGCTTTCTACTGCTTATTGCGCCAACTGGCCGTTGATAGGTTGCAGGTCAGTCGCCTTGAGCGTTCCTGCGGCCTGGCGCAGCTTCAGTCCACCCACCAGCACGTCGTAGCGCGCCTTGGCCAGCTTGGCCTTGGTGTCAAACAACTGGCTTTGCGAGTTGAGCACGTCAATGTTGATGCGCACGCCCACCTGGTAGCCCAACTGGTTGGCTTCCAGCGCGCTTTGGCTGGAGGCTTCCGCTGCTTGCAAGGCTTTCACCTGCGCCTGGCCGGATTGCACGCCAAAGTAGGCGGTGCGGGTGCCCTGCGCCACGCTGCGCTTGGCGGTTTCCAGATCAGCACGCGCCTTGTCTTCCAGCGAGAGCGTTTCTTTGATGCGGTTTTGCGTAGCAAAGCCGGCAAACAAAGGCAACGTGAAGTTCACGCCAATGGTGCCCACATTGACCCGGCTGTCGCTGGTGCCGGTGGAGGAGCCGTTGTTGTTGATGGCCGAGTAGCTGCCCACCAGATCCAGCGTGGGCTTGTGGCCGGCTTCGGCTTTCCTGGTTTCCAGACGGGCGACTTCCAGTGCCACATTGGCCTGCTGAATGCCAGGGTTATTGGTTTGCGACTGGGTCACCCACTGCTCAATATCGGCGGGCTCTACCGGGGCCAGCACAACCGGGGCTTTCAGCGGTTTGGGTTTGACGTTTGGTTGTCCGACGAGCTGGTTCAAAGCCAATGACTTCACCTGCAAATCGTTCTCGGCGGCTAGCTCTTGCGCGGTGACCAGGTCGAACCTTGCTTGCGCCTCACGCGAGTCGGTGATGGTGGAGGTGCCCACTTCAAAATTGCGCTTGGCCGACGCCAGCTGCTCGGACACGGCGACCTTCTGGCTCTTCAGAAACGTCAGGCTGTCTGAGGAGGCCAGTACGTCAAAGTAGGCCTGGCTCACACGCACGATCAGTTCCTGCTCGGCCTGTGCCAATTGGGCCTGTGCCAGGTCCAATGACTTCTTGCCCTGCTCGTAGCTGGCCCAGTTAGAGGGACGATACAACGGTTGTGATGCGCTGATGGTGGCCGTTTGCGTGCCGTAGGTGCGCGCACTGGCAGGCACCACTTCCTGGTTGGTGCTGCTGGCGGCAGCGCTCAGACCTGCGGTTGGCAGAATGGCAGCGCGCGCCTGGTCGGCTTTGGCAATGGTCGCATCAAACTGCGATTTGGCTGCCTGGTAAGTGGTGTCGTAGCCGAGCGCGGCGGTGTACAGGTCCACCAGGCTTTGGGCTTGGGCCGACATCGATAGTGTTGCCCCCAGGGCAAACATCAGTGGCAAAAGGCGAAAGTTGGGGAGTGGACGGGACATGGTGTTGTTTCTCAGGCTCGTAAAAAAGGGGTGGCGGGCAGGTCAATAACGCGGCACAGTTGGATCAAGTTCTGACGACCAGGCGTTGATGCCACCTGCAATATTCGCCACGTGCGAAAACCCGTGGCTTTTCAAGAAATGTGCGACCTGCATACTCCGACCACCGTGGTGGCACAAGACCGCAACGGGTCGCTCTGGGTCCAGCTCGTTCATGCGGGGCGGGATGACGCCCATGGGAATGGTAACCAACGAAAATCCGTCCGCCTTCACACTGGCGGCCTGCAGTTCGCGGGGTTCACGCACATCCAGCACCACGGGTTCGCCATGCGCGCGCATGGTGTGCAGCCACTGGGTCAGTTCAAGGGGGCGGACTTGCACAATCATGGTGTTTTTGCCAGATGAATCAGAACTTGAAGCGCGAAGGCTCCGGGAAATTGCGCAAGCGCGGTGCCACTGTGTCCCATGCCTGTACGGTGCTGAAATCGGTGTCGCTGTTTCTGGTGACTACCGTGGCGCGCATGACCGGTTCATCGCCAACGAATGCACCTAGCCGGCCACCCACTTTCAGGAGATTCAGCAGTGCACTCGGAACTTCGGCGACCGAACCGCTCAGGGCGATGACATCAAAACTGCCATCGGAGTCTGTCATTTTTGCGCCGTCGGCTTGGCGAACTTCAACATTGTGGATGCCGGCCTTGGCCAGGTTTTCGCGCGCGGCGGCAACCAGCTCGGGCACGATTTCCAGCGACAGCACACGCTGCGCCTTCTTGCCCAGCAAAGCCGCCATGTAACCAGATCCGGTGCCGATTTCAAGCACCGACTCAGAGGGCTGCACAGCCAGATCCTGCAACATGCGGGCTTCCAGGCGCGGCTCCAGCATGCTTCGGCCCAGTGCCAGGGCTTCATCGCTCGAACCGAGCAAAGGAACGGCCAGATCGGCAAACGCCAAGCTCCTGAGGTGCTGGGGAACAAAGTCTTCACGCTTGACGACCGACAGCAGATCCAGCACGGACTCGTCTTGAAGCAGCCAGGGGCGGATTTGCTGTTCAATCATGTTAAAGCGAGCTTGTTCTATGTTCATTTCTTATACTCCATGGGGTATGTTGGACGATTGTAGCCAATTTTACTTGGCTGGGGTTTTGGCACCTGAAAAAGCCCTTCGTGCCCATTGCGCCAGATCATCCATGTAGCAATAGACCACGGGAACCACGACCAGGGTCAGCAGCGAAGATGTAATGACCCCGCCAATGACAGCCTGTCCCATCGGGGCGCGTTGCTCGGAGCCTTCGCTCAGCGCAAGTGCCAGCGGCACCATGCCGAAAATCATGGCCAGCGTGGTCATCAAAATGGGGCGCAGGCGGACTTTGGCGGCCATCAGCAATGCCTCATGGCGCTGCATGCCGTCCTCGCGGGCGCGTATGGCAAAGTCCACCAGCAAAATGGCGTTTTTGGTGACAAGTCCCATTAACATGACCACGCCAATAACCGAGAACATCGACAGGGTCGAATTGAAGATCAGCAGCGCCAGCACCACGCCAATCAGGGTCAGGGGCAAGGCCGTCATCAATGCCAGGGGCTGCAAAAAACTCTTGAACTGGCTGGCCAGGATCATGTAAATGAATACCACCGCTAGCAGCAAAGCCGAGACGGCGTAGCCAAAGGCTTCGGCCATGTCTTTGGTGGAGCCTGTGAATTTGTAGCTATAACCCGGCGGTAGTGCGATGGCATTCATGATTTTGGTGATGTCGGCAGACACCTCACCTGCGGATCGCCCAGACACATTGCCGGTAATGGAAACCTCGCGGGTCAGGTCGCGCCGGTTGATCTGATTGGGCCCGGTACTTTCAACAACGCTGGCAAACTGGTTGAGACGCACGACGCGAGGACTGCCGTCAGCATTGCTCCCGATAGTGAACGGAACAAGCGCCATGTCATCTATTGCATTGCGGGCCGATGGTGCCAGGCGCAGGTTGACATCGTAAGTCTGGTCGTCCGGCGCACGCCAATTGCCGACGGTCTGACCGGCAACCAATGTGCGCAGTGCAGCACCCACCTGTGCCACGCCCAAGCCCAGGTCAGACGCAGCATCGCGCCGTATTTGTACGTCCAGCGTCGGCTTGTCGGGCTTGATGGTGGAGTCCAGGTCGACCAGCCCCGGCACATCGCGCAGTTGGGCAATGGATAGTTTGGTCAGCCTCTCCAGTTCGGCAGTGTCCGGGCCTTGAATAGAGAACACAATCTGCTTTTGTCCGCCCATGGGGTCGAGCAACCCCACATGGGTCACGGTGATGCCGGGTACGGCTTTCAGGCGTTGGCGCAACAGCACAGACATCTGGTCCACGTTGCGATCGCGTGCCTTGCGGTCCACCAGACGGATGTAGACGCTGGCGTATATCTTGCCCTGCGTGTTGCCGGTGTTGATGGTCGTCAACGTGTAGCGAACCTCGGGAAACTCGCGGATGATGGCTTCGACCTGACGTGCCCGGGCTTCGGTCACTTCCAGAGAGGAGCCCACAGGCGTGTTGAAGTTGAGCGTGGTTTCGGAAAAGTCTGACTTGGGAACGAACTCGGACCCCAAGAGCGGCACCATAAAAATGCTGGACACAAAAATGGCGGTTGCCAGACCCAGGGTTTTGAGTTTGTGCACCAGTGCCCAGCGCAGGATGCCCTGGTAGGCATCGGCCAGTACGTCCGTCGCATGGTCAAACCAGCCGGTGACCCGGCCTATGGTTTTGTCATAGAAGGTAACCGGCGCGTGGTGTTTTTCGTGTGCCTCAATACTGGGGTCGTGCCAGATGCTGGAAAGCATAGGGTCCAGCGTGAAGCTGACAAACATGGAAATCATCACCGCGGCCACGATGGTGATGCCAAACTCGTGAAAGAACTTGCCAATGATGCCGCCCATAAATCCAATGGGCATGAACACCGCCACGATGGAAAGCGTAGTGGCCAGCACGGCGAGACCAATTTCCTGCGTGCCGTCCAGCGAGGCCTGGTAGGCAGTCTTACCCATTTGTACATGGCGAACAATGTTTTCACGCACCACAATGGCATCGTCAATCAGCAGACCCACACACAGGCTCAAGGCCATCAGCGTAATCATGTTGATGGTGAATCCAAACAGGTTCATGAACAGGAAGGTTCCGATCAGCGCAATTGGCAGGGTGAGCCCGGTGATGACGGTAGAGCGCCACGAGTTGAGGAAGAGGAAGACGATGAGCACCGTCAGTACACCGCCCTCAATCAGGGTACGCCGCACGTTTTCCACCGATACGCGGATCTGGCGTGAACCGTCGGTAATTTGCTCCAGGCGCACGCCGGCAGGCAACTGTTTTTGCACTTCGGCCAGCGTTTTGACCAGCCCATCCACCACACCAATAGTGTTTTCATCTTGTGACTTTTGCACATTCAGCAAAAGCGTGCGTTGCCCGTTATAGAGGGCCAGGCTGTCCACTTCCTGTGCGCCATCTGCCACACGCGCCAATTGCTCCACACGCACCGGGGCGCCATTTTTGCGCGCCACGATGATGCGGCCAAAGTCTTCAGGCCGTTGCATGCGCGCCTCGATCTGGATCACGCGTTCCTGTTCCATAGACCGGATGGTGCCAACCGGCACATCGAGGTTCTCATTGCGTACCGCCGTGACAACCTGGTCGGGCGTGATGCCAAAGGCCTCCAGCGCCTGGGGGTTGAGGTAGATGTTGATTTCCCGTTTGGTGCCACCTACCACCGTGACCGAGCCGACTCCCCGTACGTTTTCCAGGCGACGTTTGAGAGTTTGCTCAGCCCAATTGGTCAACTCAACCGAAGTTAGTGCCTTGGTACCCGAAGCCGAGCTGTCCGGAAGCACGGCCACCGACCAGATGGCTCGGGAGGAAGGGTCAAAGCGCAGCACGCGCGGCTCTTTGATTTCGGTGCGAAGATTGGGTTTGACAGCGGCCACTTTTTCGCGCACATCGTCGGCCGCCTTGCGCCCGTCAACATGCAGGCCGAACTCGAGAATCACGACGCTTTGGCCCTCGTAGCTGCGCGAGGTGAGCGCGTTGATGCCAGCAATGGAGTTGACGCCTTCTTCAATCTTCTTGGAGACTTCGCTCTCCACAATCTCGGGGGATGCGCCCGGGTAATCGGCAATGACCACCACCACCGGGAAGTCGACGTTGGGGTACTGGTCGACCTTCAGGCGCTGAAACGAAAAAATGCCCAAAACGACCAGGGCCAGCATGACCATGGTGGCAAAGACCGGGTTCTGCAGGCTGACGCGGGTAAACCACATGGGCTATTTGGCGCCGTTGGTCAATTTGACCAGGGTGCCCACTCGCAGGCCGCCGACAGTGCCCGCGAGCACGGTGGCGTTTTCGGGGACACCTTGTACCGCGACCATGGCCACGTCATTGAGTTCGCCACGTTGCCCGACGCGTACCTCCCGGTGCACCACTTTTTCCTGTTCGAGCATCTGGACATAGGGTGTTGGTTTGTCGGTTCGCACGGCGCTCAGAGGGACTGCCAGTGTGTGCGATACCCCGATTTGCAGCGTGCCCTGGGCAAAAAATCCCTGTCGCAGCCCGGCGCCAGGCTCAACCGCGAGATAAACAAGAATTGCGCGGCTACCCGCCACCGCAGTCGGGTTGATACGCGCCACTTTGGCCATCAAAGGCTTGTCGGACCCTTCTATACCCAGTTTGGCGATTTGCCCGGGCTTGATTCGCAAAGAGTCTGCCGCACTCACGCTGGTTTCAATCTCCAGTCGCCCCAGGTCCACAATTTCAACTACCCGAGCGTCAATGGCGACCCGCTCACCCGGCTGGGCAAGTCGCTGCGAAACGATGCCGGCAATAGGCGAGCGCAATACCGTGTCGTCCAGCGATTTGCCGGCAACGTCGGCGCCCGCCTGTGCCGCACTGAAGTTGGCCTGCGCCGCCGCCAGTGTCGCGGCTGACGACTCAAGAGCTGTGTTCGAAATGAACCCTTGGCCAACGAGCGACTGGTTGTTGTCAAAGCTGCGCCTGGCAATATCGACTTGCGCCTTGGCGGCCTGCGCCTGCTGTTGGGCCTGCCGAACACGTGCCAGGTACTCTGTTGGTTCGACCTTCGCGATCACTTGACCTGCCTTTACATAGTCACCCTCGCGCGCGCTCAAATCCTGCAACTCACCGGCCACACGGGCTTTTACAAATGCAGAATTCACAGCCTTGATGGGGCCAGAAATGGCCAGCACTTGGGGCAGGTCGATCATGCGCACAACTAACTGGTCTCTCGCAGACAGTTCGATCACGGTTTGCGTCTTTTGTGCTTCCTGTTGCGCAGCCAGCGCTTCCTTCTGGGAGTTTCGTGTAGCCAGCGCGCGCAGCGCGCCCACAACAATCAGTACCAGCACCAAACCTGCAATGGTCCACTTGAGCCAGGGTTTCATGGTCCTACAGGTCCCAAATTTGTCGATGCGGGTGCAGGATGCTTTGCCAGCCCCCGCAGAATGGTGTCAGTCTGTACGGTGATGTAGTGGTCAGGGTCAATTTCCATACCCGCGGCACCGCAACTGCCCAGCGAATGCTTCCACATGGCCAGGAACAGCATGGGTGCCAGCACCACGTAGACGCCGTATTTCAGGTCCAGGGGCTCGAACTCGCCGCTGACCACACCGCGCTGCAGAACCCGCCTTAGCAGGTCGTTGCCGGGTTGAATGACTTCATGCTGGTAGAAGGCTGCAAGTTCGGGAAAATTGCCTGCCTCACTCATCATGAGTTTGGTAATGCCAGAGGCCTTGGTGGAGCCAATGCGCTCCCACCAGGCACGGATGCTGTAGCGCAGCATATCGGCCGAACTGCCCTGAAAGTTGTCAAACTCGGCATTCCACTCGGTAAAGCGGCCGGAAATGTTTTCGCGGACAACCGCCTTGAACAGCTCTTCTTTGCTGGAAAAATACAGGAACAGGGTGCCCTTGGATACGCCAGCCCGTTTGGCCACCTCTTCGGCGCGCGTGGCGGCAAAACCTTTTTCAACAAACAGCTCCAAAGCCGCTGCCAGCAACTCGCCCGGGCGGGCGTCTTTGCGGCGCTCACGTTTGGCCCGTACGTTGGCGGCGATTTCACAAATGGGGCAAGAAGCGGGCATGCGATTAATGACTGATTGGTTATTAGTTTAATGGATCGAGCCAATTCAGGCAAGGAGGGTGCGACGTACTGCCGAATTCCGATGATGAACGACGCAATACACGGTATTGGCTGTCAAGACCTCTGCATCCTATTGTCCGACTGATTCTGTAGGGCATTGTGATCCATCGTTGACCAGGATCAACATGGCCCCATCGCCAGCGGCGTATCGTTCGCCGCATTGCGATGGCCTCATTGTGGGGCATGCGTCCTTCGTTTGACTTGAATGGAATCTACTATCCCAATCACTGCCACTGCAGACCGTGGCACAGAACCTGCCCAAAAGCCCATGGAGCTGGTGTGTCCGGCCGGCAGCCTGCCTGCGCTGAAGGCCGCCGTGGACAACGGCGCCAGCTGTGTGTACCTCGGCCTGCGCGACGCCACCAATGCACGCAACTTTGCCGGCCTTAACTTTGACGAGGCGGCCATTGCCAACGGCATTGCCTATGCCCATGCGCGAGGCACCAAGGTGTTCATGGCGCTCAACACCTATCCGCAGGCAGCGAACCCCCAACTGTGGCAAAGCGCGGTGGACAAGGCGGTGGACCTCGGCGTGGACGCTGTCATCCTGGCCGATCCGGGGCTTATGCAATATGCCTCCACGCACCATCCCAAGCTGCGCCTGCACCTGTCCGTGCAGGGCTCGGCCACCAATTTCGACGCCATCAACTTCTACCGTGAACAGTTTGGCGTGGTGCGGGCTGTGTTGCCGCGCGTGCTGTCGCTGACGCAGGTGCAGCAGGTGATTGAAAAGACGCCGGTCGAGATAGAGGTGTTTGGGTTTGGCAGCCTGTGCGTGATGGTGGAGGGGCGCTGTGCGCTGTCCAGCTACGTCACCGGCGAGTCACCGAATACGCATGGCGTCTGTTCGCCGCCTAAAGCCGTGCGCTGGGTGGAAACCCCGCAGGGCCGTGAGTCGCGTCTCAACGGTGTGCTGATCGACCGCTATGCACCCGGCGAGAACGCCGGTTACCCCACGCTGTGCAAGGGCCGCTTTGATGTGGGCGA
>CAJAVE010000206.1 GCA_903945325.1 uncultured beta proteobacterium
GAGGCTCACGCGCAATTAAGCGGCGAGTGCGAAACGTTCGTCGTTTGCAGTTAGTTTTTTTCTGCTGTTTTACGAGGTGACAGAACCTCGACATGCCCTGCTGCGCGTCCGAACCCACGTCGAAACCAGTGCAGCCCCAAGATTGCTATTTTAGGTGTTTACCAGCAATTGCAAGAGCCCCAGTGGGGAATTAATCTGTGCGTGGGCACCCCAGGCACCAACTTCAGTCTTGTTTCCCAAATATCCATAGGTCGCGGCCACCGTTTTCATCCCTGCGGCCAAGCCGGCAACCACGTCACGTTCATCGTCGCCCACATAAAGGCACTGCTCGGGCGCCACACCTATCCGGCGTGCGGCCTCCAGCAAGGGCTCAGGGTGTGGCTTGGCGTGGGGCGTTGTGTCGCCACTCACAATGGCGCCCGCAGTGGCAAACAGCGGCATGGCACTGGTCAGCGGATCGGTAAAGCGCGATGATTTATTGGTAACAACGCCCCAGTGAAGGTGCCGTTGCCGAATCCGCTCTATCAACTCTGGGACGCCGTCGAACGCCACCGTTCTCCGGGTCATGCAACCCTCATAGTTTACGAAGAACTCATCCCGCAGGGCTTCATAGCCCGGCTCCAACGGCTCAACCCCGAAGGCTACACCCAGCATGCCACGCGCGCCCGCACCCGCCATAGGCCGATACAGCGCGTATGCCAGAGACGGCAGACCGCGCGCCAACCGCATCTGGTCGGCGGCAGAGCTCAAATCGGGTGCACTATCGACTAGCGTTCCATCCAGATCAAAGAGGACAGCGGCAATATTGGCAAAAGGCAGAGGTCTCAAGGCTACTGAAATTTTTGAGTCGCAAAAAGGTAGTTGACGCCCGTGTCTTTGCTCATGAAATAGCGCTTGCTCAGTGGGTTGTATTCCATGCCGCTGGTCTGACGCAGGTCCAAACCGGAGTCGCGGCAATAGCCCGCCAATTCGCTTGGACGAATCATCTTGGCGTATTCATGGGTACCGCGCGGCAGCATGTTCAACAGGTATTCCGCTCCTAAAATGGCAAACAGAAAAGATTTGGGATTTCGGTTCAAAGTGGAAAAGAAGACCCAACCACCTGGCTTGACGAGATCGGCACAGGCCTTGACGATGGACGCAGGATCAGGTACGTGCTCCAGCATTTCCATGCAGGTCACCAAATCAAAGGTCGCTGGCGCTTCGGCCGCAAGGCCTTCGGCGCTGATTTCACGATACGCAATTCTGGGGGTCTGCGCTTCAAGTGCATGTAATTGAGCTACCTTGAGCGCCTTGGTCGATAAATCAATTCCAAGAACGTCGGCACCCCTGCGCGCCATGGAATCTGCCAATATGCCGCCTCCACACCCAACATCAAGTGCGCACAGCCCTGAAATGGGACACAGCGTGTCGATCCACTCCAGACGCAGGGGATTTATCATGTGCAGCGGTCGGAACTCGCTTTCCATATCCCACCACAAATGGGCCAAATCAGAAAACTTGGCGAGTTCGGCCGGATCGGCGTTCAAAGTTTTGCTCATACGGAGATTATGTCCAGTTTGACTGCCTGATTTTCACAGGAGTGCCCCCCATGCTAGGCCCACATAACAAAAAACCCGCCGAAGCGGGTTTTTCGAAGAATGGCCAAAAACCGAGAACTACTTGGTAGAGCGTGTTCCAACCACTTCGATTTCAACGCGGCGGTTTTTGCTACGGCCTTCTGAGGTCTTGTTGTCAGCCACTGGCTGCTTCTCGCCTTTGCCTTCGGTGTAAACACGGCTCTTTTCAATGCCCTTGGTCACCAAGTAGGCCTTGACTGCTTCCGAACGTTTGATCGACAGGGCTTGGTTGTAAGGATCTGCACCCACAGAATCGGTGTGACCCACAGCGATGATGACTTCCAGATTGATGCCCTTGACCTTGCCAACCAGATCATCCAGCTTGGCTTTGCCTTCAGGCTTCAACACAGCTTTGTCAAAGTCAAAGAACGCATCAGCAGCGTAAGTGACCTTGCTGGCGACCGCTGGGGCAACTGGAGCAGGTTTTGGTGCTGCAGCTGGAGCTGCCTTTGGAGCAACTACCGGTGCTGGTGCTGGAGCTGGAGCGGGTGCTGGCGGCACAATTGCTCCGTCGCAACCAGGCGCCGCAGTCGCGGGTGTCCAGCTGGCATCACGCCAGCATTGGCCCACAGAGTTTTTCCAGACGTCGCCGCCTGAGCTCTTCCAGTTGTGAATTTCCTGTGCACCAGCAACGGTGGCGAGCGCTGCAGCAGCGATGGCGATTGCTACTCGATTCAGTTTTTTCATGAGGTTCCTTTAACGTAACAAACTGCAGCTTCGCTGCGAATAATAGATAGACGCCCCAATATAGGTCGTTCACGCCATTGTGCCATAGCCAATCGGGCTTTTCGCCGCTGAATCGGCGGTGAGAGTGGACTCCGTCACACATTGCTCAGGATTGTTGCCCGCATGCCACAACTATAGAGCCTCTGGAACGGGTCGTAGAATCGCGGGTTGTCCCAGACATAGCCTTGAGCCATCCATGACCCAGTTCGCCAAAGAAACCCTCCCAATCAGCCTCGAAGAGGAAATGCGGCGCAGTTACCTCGATTACGCCATGAGCGTGATTGTGGGCCGTGCCCTGCCCGATGCACGGGATGGCCTGAAGCCGGTGCACCGGCGCGTGCTGTTTGCCATGCACGAGCTCAACAATGACTGGAACCGACCCTACAAGAAATCGGCCCGTATCGTGGGTGATGTGATTGGTAAGTACCACCCGCACGGCGACAGTGCAGTGTACGAAACCATTGTCCGGATGGCGCAGGACTTCTCACTGCGCCACATGCTGGTCGATGGACAAGGTAATTTCGGATCGGTGGACGGTGACAACGCGGCGGCCATGCGGTACACGGAAATTCGCATGTCGAAGATCGCGCATGAACTGCTGGCTGACCTGGACAAGGAAACCGTCGACTTCGGGCCGAATTACGACGGCAGCGAACAGGAGCCGCTGGTCATGCCAGCGCGCTTCCCAAATTTGCTGGTTAACGGATCCTCGGGCATCGCGGTGGGAATGGCCACCAACATCCCGCCGCACAACCTGAACGAAGTGGTCGATGGCTGCCTCCATTTGCTGCGTAACCCGGGCGCAACCATCGATGAACTGATGGAAATCATCCCTGCGCCGGACTTCCCGACTGCCGGCATTATTTACGGCATCAACGGCGTCAAAGACGGCTATCGCACCGGGCGCGGGCGCGTGGTCATGCGCGCCAAATGCCACTTTGAAGACATTGACAAGGGTCAACGCCAGGCCATCATCGTTGATGAGCTGCCCTACCAGTGCAACAAAAAGACCTTGCAGGAGCGCATGGCCGAACTGGTGCACGAGAAAAAGATTGACGACATCAGCCATATCCAGGATGAATCGGACAAGTCCGGCATGCGTCTTGTGATCGAACTCAAGCGGGGTGCCGTTCCCGAAGTGGTGCTGAACAACCTGTACAAGCAGACGCAGTTGCAGGACACGTTTGGCATGAACATGGTGGCACTGATCAATGGCCAGCCCAAGCTGTGCAACCTCAAGGACCTGATTGAAGTGTTCCTGGAGCACCGCCGCGAAGTGGTGACACGGCGCACGATTTTCAACCTCCGCAAAGCACGCGAACGTGGTCACGTTCTCGAAGGTCTTGCCGTGGCGCTGGCCAATATCGACGAATTCATCCGCATCATTCGCGAGTCGCCCACGCCTCCAGTGGCCAAGGTCGAGTTGATGAACAAGCCTTGGGACAGCAAGCTGGTTCGCGAAATGCTCACCCGCACCCGGGCGGATGGCGGCGTGGTGAATGTGGACGACTATCGCCCAGACCGTCTGGAAAAAATGTACGGCATGGGCAGTGATGGCCTGTACCGTCTATCCGACATCCAGGCTCAGGAAATCCTACAGATGCGTCTGCAGCGCCTGACCGGTCTGGAGCAGGACAAGATCGTTGCCGAGTACAAACAGGTGATGGCCGAGATTGATGACCTGCTGGACATTCTGGCCCGGCCCGAGCGGGTATCGACCATTATTGGTGAAGAACTGGGTGCCATCAAACAGGAATTCGGACAAAGCAAGCTGGGTGCGCGCCGCAGTCTGGTGGAGTACAGCTCGTTTGACCTCAGTACAGAAGACCTTATCACCCCCACCGACATGGTGGTCACGCTCAGCCACAGCGGTTACATCAAAAGCCAACCGTTGAGCGAATACCGGGCGCAAAAGCGCGGCGGGCGTGGCAAGCAGGCCACGGCCACCAAGGAAGACGATTGGGTTGACCAGCTCTTTATCGCCAACACCCACGACTACATCCTGTGCTTTTCCAACCGCGGTCGCCTGTACTGGCTCAAGGTCTGGGAAGTACCCCAAGGCTCACGCGGTTCGCGTGGCCGCCCCATCGTCAACATGTTCCCGTTGCAAGAGGGCGAGAAGGTCAATGTGGTGTTGCCACTGACCGGCGACAAACGCAGTTTCCCGGCGGACCAGTATGTGTTCATGGCGACCAGCATGGGAACGGTCAAGAAGACGGCGCTGGATGAATTCAACAACCCGCGCAAGGGCGGCATCATTGCCGTCAATCTGGACGAGGGTGACTATCTGATTGGAGCGGCCCTCACCGACGGCAAGCACGACGTGATGCTGTTTAGCGACGGCGGCAAAGCGGTCCGATTTGACGAAAACGATGTACGCCCGCTGGGCCGCAGCGCCCGTGGAGTGCGCGGCATGATGCTGGAAGACGGCCAGGGCGTGATCGCGATGCTGGTCGCCGGTGACGAGCAGCAAAGCGTGTTGACCGCCACCCAAAACGGCTATGGCAAACGGACCAGCATCACTGAGTACACCCGCCACGGCCGCGGCACCAAAGGAATGATCGCGATCCAGCAAAGCGAACGCAATGGTAAGGTCGTGGCTGCCACGTTGGTACACGTAGACGACGAAATCATGCTCATTACTGACAAGGGCGTTTTGGTACGAACCCGCGTCAGCGAGATCCGCGAGCTGGGCCGCGCCACACAAGGCGTCACGCTGATCGGTCTGGACGAGGGCTCCAAGCTCAGTGGACTACAGCGCATTGTGGAGAATGATGCCAATGCAAGCGCAGACGATGACGCAACCAGCGCACCTGACAACCAAAGTGATGTCGGTGACGGTGGCGCCGCTTGATTGCTACTAATTCAATAGCTGCTTACGCAAATTTAACGGGGGCTGCAGCCCGATTTACACAATAAACTTGAGCCATGATAGAACCCAGTGCTTCACTGCCAGACCTGTCTGAATTGCGCATCCAGATTGACACCCTGGACCAGCAAATATTGAGATTGCTCAATGACCGTGCTTTAGTGGCGGAGCAGGTGGGCGAGGTCAAAAAGCGTGACGGAACGGCTTTTTTCCGACCCGACCGCGTGGCGCAGGTCATTGACAAGATCCAGACCGCCAATCCCGGCCCGCTGAAGGACGCCCATGTGGCCGACATCTGGCGCGAAATCATGTCGGCTTGTCTGGCGCTCGAAGCGCCGCAACGGGTGGCCGTATTGGGGCCGGCGGGCACCTTTTGCGAGCAGGCTGCCATCGAGTTCTTTGGCGGTGCCGCCGACTTGATTTATTGTGCCAATTTTGACGAAGTGTTCCACGCCACGGCCGCAGGTAGTGCCCAATACGGTGTGGTCGGGGTGGAAAACTCGACGGAAGGTATGGTGACGCGTTCGTTGGACCTGTTCCTGCATTCGCCGACGCATGTCATTGGTGAAGTGACACTACTGGTGCGGCACAATTTATTGCGGTTGGAAAACTCGCTCGATGGCATCGAAGTGGTGCTGGCGCATCCGCTGGCACTGGCGCAATGCCAAGCCTGGTTGAGCAAGCACCTGCCGCATGCCGAGCGGCGCCCGGTATCGAGCAACGCCGAGGGCGCCCGTCTGGCCACCACCAACCCGGCCTGGGTCGGCTTGGCCAGTGAGCGCGCTGCAACCCAGTTTGGTTTGCACATTGCCGCGCACGCCATTCAGGATGAAGCCTACAACCGGACACGCTTTGCGGTGATATGCCTGCCGCAAACCGTAGGGACCCCACCACCGTCCGGAAAAGACTGCACCAGCCTGGTGGTGTCCGTGCCCAACAAGCCGGGTGCCGTGCACGACCTGCTGGTGCCGCTCAAGGCGCACGGTGTGTCCATGACCCGCTTTGAATCACGCCCGGCGCGCACCGGTCAATGGGAATACTATTTTTACATCGACCTGCAAGGCCACCCCTCGCAACCTAACGTGGCATTGGCGCTCAAGGAACTGCAGCGCCTTTGCGCCTTCTACAAAGTTCTGGGTACCTACCCGGTGGCCGATTGATGCCAATCCACAGGAATTCCTATGTTTGAACAACTCGGCTTGATCGGATGCGGCTTGATGGGAGGCTCCTTCGCGCTGGCCCTCAAACGTGCAGGGCTGGTCAAACGCGTGGTCGGGTACAGCAAGTCGCCAAGCACCACTGAACGCGCCCGCCTGATGGGCGTCATCGACGTTGAAGCACCTTCTGCCCTGCTGGCCGTGTCTGGCGCGGATATCGTATTGATTGCCGTGCCCGTTGCTGCCACCGAAGCTACGTTCAAAGCCATCAAGCACCTAGTCACTTCGAATATGCTGGTTATGGACGTCGGCTCCACCAAGCGTGATGTCATCGATGCCGGGCGCCGTGCTTTGCGCGAGCAAATTGGATCGTTTGTGCCAGCGCACCCCATCACTGGCAAGGAAGTGTCAGGCGTCGACAATGCAGACCCCGATTTGTACACCGGTCGCCAGGTCATTCTGACGCCCATAGAGCGAACGCTCACCGTGCAATTGCAGAAGGCCGTCGACGTCTGGACTGCGTTGGGCTGTCGGGTGCTCAAAATGTCGCCTGAGCAACACGACGCCGCGTTTGCTGCGGTCAGCCACTTGCCGCATCTGATTGCGTTTGCCTTGATGAACGCCATTTCCGGTCAACCCCAAGGCAAGGATTACCTGTCTTTAGCCGGCCCCGGTTTCCGGGATTTCACCCGTATTGCAGCGAGCGACCCCAAGGTCTGGCGCGACATCCTGATCTCCAATCGGGAAGAACTGCTGGCCCAGTCCAAGATTTTCCAGCGCAACCTTCACGCCCTTGAACTGATGATTTCCAGCGGCAACACCGAGGCACTGGAAGGACTACTGGAGCAAGCCAGCATTACCCGTGGCACTTGGAGCATGACCTCCCGACACAACCCATAATGTTTTCCACTGAATTTCTGGACATCCCGCCGCTGGCTGGCGCGTCGGGATCGGTCACCCTCCCGGGTTCCAAAAGCATTTCCAACCGTGTCCTGTTGCTGGCCGCGCTCTGCGAAGGCACCACCACCATTCATGACCTGCTGGACTCGGACGATACCCGCGTCATGCTAGACGCCTTGCGCGACCTGGGTTGCGGCATTCGTCAGGACGGCCCATGCATGCACATCGACGGCCTGAATGGCAAGCTCAGCACCCCGCAAGCCAAGCTGTTCCTGGGCAACGCCGGCACTGCCATGCGGCCGCTTACGGCAGCACTGGCGGTTTTGGGGGGTGACTTCGAACTAAGCGGCGTTCCACGCATGCATGAGCGACCCATAGGTGATCTGGTGGACGCGCTGCGCCAGTTAGGCTGCCAGATTGATTACCTGCAAGCCGATGGGTTTCCGCCACTGCACATTGGCACTCCAACCCTTGCCCTGCAATACCCTATCAAAGTGCGTGGCGACGTATCCAGCCAGTTTTTGACTGCTTTGCTCATGGCGTTGCCACTCGCAGCGCGCGAAGACATCGTGATCGATGTGGTCGGGGAACTCATTTCACGCCCCTACATCGAGATCACACTCAACCTGCTGGCGCGTTTTGGAATCGTCGTGAAGCGCGATGATTGGCAACGCTTCACCATTCCAGCCGGTTGCAAACTCCGTTCACCGGGTAGTATTCACGTTGAAGCCGACGCCTCTTCTGCTAGCTATTTCATAGCTCTTGGCGCAATAGCGACGGGTGCTAGAGGCCTGGACTTGGGGTTTTGCCAAAAGTCTATCAATATTCAGGGCGTGGGTGCCCACTCCATTCAGGGCGACATCCGGTTCGTGGAAGCCGCCCGGCAGATGGGCGCACACATTGAAAGCGGACCCAATTGGCTGGAGGTATCGCGCGGAGCCTGGCCTCTCAAAGCCATTGATCTGGACTGCAACCACATCCCCGATGCCGCCATGACGCTGGCAGTGATGGCTTTGTACGCCGATGGCACCACCACCTTGCGCAATATTGCAAGCTGGCGCGTTAAAGAGACAGACCGCATTGCCGCCATGGCCACCGAACTGCGCAAATTGGGCGCTACTGTTGTGGAAGGGGCTGACTTCATCCAGGTCACACCGCCCGCGAACTCCAGTCACTGGCGCAGTGCGTCGATCCAGACCTACGATGACCACCGCATTGCCATGTGTTTTTCCTTGGTTGCATTCAACCCGGCCGGGGTCAGCGTGCGCATTGAAGATCCCAAATGCGTGGCCAAGACCTTCCCGGATTACTTCGAAGCCTTGTTCTCGGTCTCACAAACCCCGCAGACCTGCATTCCCGTGGTCTGCGTGGATGGCCCTACGGCCTCTGGCAAAGGCACTTTGGCAGCTGAAGTTGCACAAAGGCTTGGCTACCATTTTCTGGACTCTGGGTCGCTTTACCGCATCACCGCGCTGGCTGCCCTGCGTGCAGGATTGACCCTGGATGTCCTTGGCGAAGCGTCCATTGCCAAACTGATCAACCACTTGCACATCCGGTTTTCAAACGGACAGATTCTGTTGGACGGCGATGATGTGACAGAGGCCATTCGGACCGAAGAGGCGGGCATGAACGCCTCGAAGGTCTCGCCCCTGCCGCAGGTGCGTCACGCTCTGATCAACCTTCAACACAGCTTCAGGCAGTTACCCGGCTTGGTTGCGGATGGACGCGACATGGGGACGGTCATCTTTCCGGATGCCCATCTCAAGGTTTTTCTCACAGCGAGCACGGAACAACGTGCCGAGCGACGCTATAAACAGTTGATTTCAAAGGGAATTTCCGCTACACTCCCATCTCTTCGCGCGGACTTGGAGGCACGTGACGCCCGGGATACGTCCCGAGCCGTTGCACCACTCAAGCCCGCAGAAGACGCCATGTTGCTGGACAACTCAGATTTAGCGATTGAAAAATCGGTCAGTCTGGTGTTGGATTGGTGGCAAGGCAAACAGCCTTTTTAAACCGTTTATTTAGGCTGGTCGGTCCTCACTGCTCCTCTCGCGCAGCAGCGCACTGGTGGTGTGGTTCAACAACTTAACCCCGCGGTTATAGCCGCGAATTAACCTGCGGTTAAAACCGCATATCAAAATGTCAGAATCTTTCGCAGACCTATTTGAAGAGTCACAAAAACGCTCGGAAACCCGCATCGGTGAAGTCGTTACCGCTGAAGTCGTTCGTATCGAACACAACTTCGTCGTGGTCAACGCTGGCCTTAAGTCCGAAGCCTATGTTCCATTGTCCGAATTCAAAAGCGACAAGGGTGAGCTCGAAGTTCAAGTAGGTGAGTTTGTGTCCGTGGCCATCGTCGCCATGGAAAACGGCTACGGCGACACCATCGTCAGCCGCGACACCGCCAAGCGTCTCGCTTCCTGGATGTCCCTGGAGAAATCCCTGGAATCTGGCGAATTCGTCACTGGTACTACTTCCGGCAAGGTCAAGGGCGGCCTGACCGTTCTGGTCAATGGCATCCGTGCCTTCCTGCCAGGTTCGTTGGTTGACACACGTCCTACCAAGGATTTGTCTCCGTACGAAAACAAGACCATGGAATTCAAGGTCATCAAGCTGGACCGCAAGCGCAACAACGTCGTGTTGTCCCGCCGTGCCGTGGTCGAAGCCTCCATGGGCGAAGAGCGCGCCAAGCTGATGCAGACCCTCAAAGAAGGTTCTGTGGTTCAGGGCGTGGTCAAGAACATCACCGAATACGGTGCGTTCGTGGACCTGGGCGGTATCGACGGCCTGCTACACATCACCGACATGGCATGGCGCCGCGTGCGTCACCCATCCGAAGTGGTGACCGCTGGTCAAGAGATCACTGCCAAGATCCTCAAGTTCGACACCGAGAAGAACCGCGTGTCTCTGGGTCTGAAGCAAATGGGTGATGATCCATGGATGGGCGTGAACCGCCGTTACCCCCAGTCGACCCGCATGTTCGGCAAGATCACCAACATCGCCGACTACGGTGCGTTTGTGGAACTGGAACCCGGCATCGAAGGTTTGGTGCACGTGTCCGAAATGGACTGGACCAACAAGAACGTTGCACCTTCCAAGATCGTTGCCCTGGGTGACGAAGTCGAAGTCATGGTTCTGGAAATCGACGAAGACAAGCGTCGTATCTCCCTGGGCATGAAGCAATGCAAGGCCAACCCATGGCAAGAGTTCGCTCAAAACACCAAGCGCGGCGACCGCGTCAAGGGCCCGATCAAATCCATCACCGACTTCGGCGTGTTCGTCGGTCTGGCTGCTGGTATCGACGGCCTGGTGCACTTGTCTGACCTGTCCTGGAACGAAACCGGCGAAGCCGCTGTGCGCGAATTCAAGAAGGGCCAGGAAGTCGAGGCTTTGGTCTTGGCGGTGGACGTGGACCGCGAGCGTATCTCCCTGGGTATCAAGCAGTTGGATTCCGACCCCTTCACCACCTTCGTGTCGATCAACGACAAGGGCCAGGTTGTGACCGGTAAGGTCAAGACAGTTGATCCCAAGGGCGCTGAAATCGACCTGGGTGACGACATCATCGGTTACCTGCGCGCGTCAGAAATCTCCCGCGATCGCGTGGAAGATGCCCGCAACGTGCTCAAGGAAGGCGATGAAGTCACTGCCGTGGTTGTTAATGTGGATCGCAAGACCCGCAACATCCAGTTGTCCATCAAGGCCAAGGATGCGGCTGACCAGTCTGAGGCCATGCAAACGCTGAGCCAGCAGTCGGCCCGCGAAAACGCTGGCACCACCAGTCTGGGCGCATTGCTGCGCGCCAAGCTCGACAACAACTAATCACTGTTGTTCATCTGAGCTAGCGGCCGGTTGCCCAAGCATGTGTTGGGGCACCGGTCGTTTTTTCATGGATAAATATCTTTCTATATGACCCGCTCCGACCTCGTTGAAGAACTCGCCAACCGGTTTGGCCAGCTCACCCATCGCGACGCCGAATTTGCCGTCAAGGCCATTCTGGACGCCATGAACGATGCATTGGTTGCCGGGCACCGTATTGAGATTCGTGGTTTTGGCAGCTTCTCCATCAGCCACCGACCTCCCCGCATGGGTCGAAACCCGCGCAGCGGCGAAAGCGTGGCCATCCCCGAGAAGCGTGTCCCCCACTTCAAACCTGGCAAAGCCCTGCGTGAGTCCGTCGATCAGCGCACTGCTGAACTCGAAGCCAAGATCAAGCCTTGACGGCGATTAGAATCTTCCGTTACTGGGGAGACTCATGAAACAAGTTCTATGGTTCTTTAAGTGGACACTTAAAGCAGCCATTTTTTTTACCCTTTTCGCTTTCGCGCTGAACAATCAGCACGATGCCACCGTGCGCTTTTTCTTTGGCCAACAATGGACTGCGCCGCTGGTTCTGGTGGTGTTAAGCGCCTTTGCAGTCGGCCTATTCATCGGCGTTTTGGGCATGGTCCCGCGCTGGTGGCAGCACCGCAGGGCGGCAGCGCTCGCGCGTCGAACCGCTCAGGCTCCGGTCCTTCCATCTGAAAAAGCTGCACCAACACAACCCCCCTATGGAATTTGACCTCAGTCTGATTTTGCTGGCACTACCGGTCGCCTTTGTATTGGGCTGGATGGCATCGCGGTTCGACATGCGCCAGCTCAGAATGGAGAACAGGCAGGCGCCGAAGGCGTACTTCAAGGGCCTCAATTTTTTGCTCAATGAACAACAGGACAAGGCCATCGACGCTTTCATTGAAGCCGTTCAAAGCGACCCGGACACCTCAGAACTGCACTTTGCCCTGGGCAACCTGTTCCGCCGCCGTGGTGAATACGAGCGTGCAGTGCGTGTGCACCAGCACCTGCTCTCGCGCGGCGACCTGAGCCAGGACGACAGGCACCGGGCCCAGCACGCGCTGGCGCTGGATTACTTGAAAGCGGGACTGCTGGACAGGGCAGAAGAAGCCCTGCTGAAACTCGAAGGCACCCGTTTTGAAGGCCAGGCGCGCCTGGCATTGCTGGCCAACTATGAACGCTCGCGCGATTGGGAGCACGCAGCACACATCGCACAAAAGCTGGAGTCCAACGGACAAGGCAGTTTCAAGGGACGCTTGTCCCACTACCTGTGTGAGCAGGCAGCCGCCTGTGCTGCAAACAATGATTTGCAGCAAGCGTTGACCTATCTGACGCAGGCCATGCACATTGCGCCCGACGCACCAAGACCCCGCATGGATATGGCACGAATCCAAAGTCTGCAGGGCAACCACTCCCTGGCCTGCGAAACCCTGACCCAGTCCCTCACCACCGCGCCCAATGCCATTGCGCTGATTGCACCGCTACTGGCCCAATACGCGATTGCATCCGGTCAGTGCCCCCGCACCTTGGATCGACTCAAAGCGGTCTACACCCGTACCCCTTCACTGGACGTTCTGGATGCCATCGTCGCACTGGAAGCCGCCAGCGGGGCACCCACTGCCACCGCCCGCGAATGGTATGCACACCACCTGGAAAGCGAACCCTCGCTGGTTGCCGCAGCCAAATGGATTGCAGGCGAAAAGCTGGAGCACGAGCAATTTCACCCCCAGGTCCAGCGCGCGTTGGACACAGCCGTCAAGCCACTGACGCGGTACCGCTGCGCTGCCTGTGGATTCGAAGCCAAGCAACACTTTTGGCAGTGCCCGGGTTGCCAGGCGTGGGACAGCTACCCGGCCCGCCGAGTGGAGGAGTTATGAACATTTCCAAAGAGAAAATTGCCACTGCAAAGGTGCTGGTGGTGGGCGACGTCATGCTGGACCGCTACTGGTACGGCGCGGTTGATCGCATATCGCCCGAGGCGCCCGTGCCGGTGGTGCGCATCACCCGCGAAGAAGAGCGCAATGGCGGCGCAGCCAACGTCGCCTACAACGTGGTCACTCTGGGCGCACAGGCATCCCTGCTCACCGTCGTGGGTGATGACGAAGCCAGCCACAAGCTCGAAGCATTGGTCGCCAAAACCGGTATTCAACCCCACTTTGCGCGTGATCCGGAACTCACCACCACGGTCAAGTTGCGGGTGATCGGGCGCCAGCAGCAACTACTGCGCCTGGACTTTGAAAACACCCCGAAAAACGATTTGCTGGCATCACAAACGGCTACGTTTGAGACCCTCCTGCCCTCACATGGCGCCGTACTGTTCTCGGACTACGGTAAAGGTGGCCTGGGCCACATCACTGACATGATTGCGCGGGCACGTGCCGCGGGAAAACCCATTTTGGTCGACCCCAAAGGCAGTGACTATGCGCGTTACCAGGGCGCCACCGTCATTACCCCCAACCGGGCTGAATTGCAGCAGGTGATCGGTGTATGGCGCGACGAAGATGATTTACGCACCAAAGTTCGGGCGCTTCGGGAACAGCTGAATGTGGGGTCGGTGCTGCTGACCCGCAGTGAAGAAGGCATGACCCTGTTCGATGCTGATGGCGAGTTGCATGTCAGCGCACAGGCACGCGAAGTGTTTGATGTGACAGGTGCCGGCGACACCGTCATCGCCACCATGGCAGCGCTGGTGGCCGCCGGTGCGAGCCTGCGCGATGCGGTGCCCGTCGCCAACAAGGCAGGTGGCATCGTGGTCGGCAAGTTTGGTACCGCCACGGTGAGCTACGACGAATTGTTCGCAATGAATTAAGGAAAGGACTCCCATGACCCGCATCGTTGTAACTGGCGCCGCCGGCTTTATTGGCAGCAACATCATCAAAGGCCTGAACGCGCGCGGCATTGTCGACATCATTGCCGTGGACGACCTCAAACAAGGTGACAAATTCCGCAACTTGGCCACCCTGCGCATCGCCGACTATGTCGACGCGGACACGTTCTATGACGCCTTCGCCAGTGGTGCCTACGGCCAGATTGAAGCGGTCTTCCATGAGGGCGCCTGTAGCGACACCATGGAGCTTGACGGCAAGTACATGATGGCCAACAACTACACACTGTCCTGCCACTTGTTTCAAGCCTGCCAGAAGCGCGGTGCGCGACTGCTGTATGCCTCGTCTGCTGCCACCTATGGCGGCTCGGACACTTTTCGCGAGGAGCCCAAGTTCGAGTTGCCACTCAACGTCTACGGCTACTCGAAGCTGCTGTTCGACCAGCGCATGCGCCGCGAATGTGGCCACGATTTTCAGCGCACCAAGGCCGGCAAGACCCACCAGGTCGTGGGCTTTCGCTACTTCAACGTATACGGCCCGCACGAACAGCACAAAGGGCGCATGGCCAGCGTCGCGTTTCACCAGTTCAACCAGTTTCAGGCGGATGGCAAGGTCAAGCTGTTTGGCGAGTACGGTGGCTACCCTGCTGGTGGGCAGATGCGCGATTTCATCTTCATAGACGACGTGGTGGCCGTCAACCTGTGGTTCTTCGACCACCCCGGCGAGTCCGGCATCTACAACCTGGGCACTGGCAAGGCCCAGCCGTTCAACGACATCGCCATCAGCGTCGTGAACGCCCTGCGTGAACAACGCGGTGACGCTGCCTTGTCACTGGAGCAGGCCGTGTCGGACGGATTCATCGAGTACATCGCCTTCCCCAACGCGCTACGCGGCAAATACCAAAGTTACACGCAGGCAGACCTTGGCGCATTGCGCAGCACAGGCTGTGACCATGCGTTTGCAAACGTGCAACAGGGTGTACGCCACTACGTGCAGGCGCTGTCGGCGATGCGGACATGACCGTTGCGCCTGCGGGTTCATGCTGAAACTCAATTCGTCATTTGCGTCAACGCCACCGACGGCCGGGTCGTTGTAAGGCGATGGCACCGGTCAATCGGCACCATGCATTCCACCCACTCCACTTTTGAAGGAAACCGTTCATGCTGAAAAAAATTCTGGCCCTCGTGGCCATGTTGTACGCAACTGTTGCGTTTGCCGCTGTCGATGTCAACAAAGCCACCGCCGCTGAACTCGATGGCATCAAGGGCATTGGCCCTGGCATCTCCACCAAAATTCTTGACGAGCGCAAGAAAGGCAACTTCAAGGACTGGAATGACTTTGTCGAGCGCGTCAAAGGCATCGGCGATGGCAACGCTGCCAAATTTTCTGCTGAAGGCCTGACCGTCAATGGCTCCGGCTTCAAGGGTGCCGCTGCTGCGCCCGCCGCCCCTGCCGCCAAGGCAGACGCAAAACCTGCTGCTGCCGCAGCGCCTGCGGCACCGGCTGCCAAAGAAGAAAAGAAAGACCCAAGGCTGACGCCAAGATGAAGGCTGATGAAGCCAAGAAAGCCAAAGCCGAAGAGAAAGCCAAGAAGGCAGAAGAAGCCAAGGCCAAGAAAGAGGCCGCAAAGCAAGCCAAGGAAGA
>CAJAVE010000207.1 GCA_903945325.1 uncultured beta proteobacterium
GTCTTGACCTGATACTGCCAGACTTGCTCTGCCCACAAGTTAGCATTTTCCCAATCTTTCTTGGCAAATGCTGCTTCGTGCTTGACCTTGATGTCTTTGGTCTTACCCAGTTGGTCAAATGCATCTTCAACCATGGCTACAACCTCAGGGAAGTCCTTGTAGTTGACACTGGTGATGTAGGCCACCACAGAATCGATGATGGCTTGGGTATCAGCCACTTTCTTCAGAGTCGCCTTGTAGTCGGCTTCGGTGTAGTTTTGTGCGGCCAAACCACCGGTCTTGGTGGGTTTCCAACCCTTTGGCTTCACCAGCAGGTAGCCTTGCATCTCAAGGTGCAGAGCAGAGCAGAACTCGGTGCAGTAGTACGGATAGACACCTTCCTTGTCAGCCTTGAACTTGACGGCAACCGTCTTGCCTGGTTCAACTGATGCGTGCACGTTGTAAGTGCTGACGGTGAAGCCGTGTGTCTCGTCCTGCGCGCGCTCAAGATTGGTCAAATTGATGGTGACCTCATCTCCCACTTCCACTTCAATGGTCTCAGGTGTGATGTGCGAACGGATCAAGGTGCCGAACACTTCGACCTTGTTGCCCTTCTTGACAATGCGCTCTTCACCCGCTTTGGTGGCACCAGCGTGTGGTTTGTCGGTGCGGCTATCGGTTCCGACCTTGTAACGCACGGCTGGCTTGAGTTTCTTGGCGTCTATCGCCACAACGTAATGCGGTTCACCCAATGGCAGGGGCATGTCATAGAGCAACTGCATCTTGTCGCCACTGATGTCAATCAGCTGGTGGTTTTGTGGGTGAAGGGGCCCGACGGGCACAAAGCGATCAATAGCAAGCTTGTTCAATGCAACCAGATATTTACCGGCTGGCTTGGTAGAGTCACCTTCCATGGTCATCAAGTGGCCGATGTTGTAGTGCACGCTGAGTTTGTCAAGCACTTTGCCTTCGCAATAATTCCACTTCGCAACCTGCGAGTCAACATACAGGGAGGTGTAGGCGATACACGGCTTGCTGTCGTACTGGGTATGCAGCGGGCCAAGGCCAAGGGACACCTGCGTGGCGATCGCGTCCTTCATCGCGATGACTGGAATACCGTACGGATCTTTGGACTCAAACTTGCCAGCCTTGATCGCAGCCTGGATTTTTTCGAAGCTGTAGACCGACACGTGCGTATCGAGCTTGCCAGCGACGATGATGTTCTTTCCATCCGGGGTGACGTCAACTCCGTGCGGCGATTTTGGCTCCGGAATCAGGAATAGGATGCCTTCCTTGATAGCCGTTTCCATCATCAGAACGTCATGTCCATTGATCTTTTTGGCCTTGCCGGCTGCCACCAATTCGGCGGCTTTCTTCCAGTTGATCACGTGCATGTAGTCCGTGTCTTTGGCAGAGCAACCAGCCTCATAGGGTGGACGACCCTTTTCAATGCCGCCAACATAGCGCTCGGAGCAGAAGGAGTTGGTGAATGACCAGCCCTCAGAAGCGCCCTTGCCAGCGTCGGACAAGTCTTGCGAGTAAGGCGGCAGCTCAAGCGAAAAAGACTTGGATGTGTCGATGCGGCCTTCCTTGCGGTCAAACTTCCAGTAGGTAATACCGCCACGGTATTTCTCGTTGAACTCTTCGAGGGGGTAAAACTTCTTGTTTTCCAGAGGCGCAGCGTACTGAGCCGCTTCGATCACATATTCAGAATTGGTGGTAACGAAGGCGCCGCCGTGCTCTGATTTGAAGATGGGGTTGACCACGATTTGTTTTGTTTCAAAGTCACGCAAGTCAATCACCGCCATACGGGGATTGGCTTTGTCATTGATAAACAGGAACTGGCCATCGTATTCACCATTCGTCTCGGAAATGGCGGGGTGGTGGGTGTCGCCCCAGGTGATGTCCTTGCCGTCAATCTTGCCGCCGGCCAGAACTTTTTTCGAGCTCTCATCAAAGCCGTAACCTTGCCATGGCTCGGGAGTAAAGACACCGATGTACTTCAGGATACGCATGGACGGTATCGCATACACGATGACCTGACCGGACTGTCCGCCCGAGCTGAATGCCACGTACTCGTCACGCTTGCCGGTCGGGACATAGGTCTTGGCTGCAGCCAGCAAGTCCTGCTGGCTGAGCCCGCGCTCTTTCAGCACGTCTTGCAGGCTTTCGGCGGCCCAAACGGCTGAGGCTGCAAACCCCATGCATCCGACCACTAGCGCTACCGCTGTCTTGTTCCATCGTTTCATATGCTTCTCTCCAAGTTGAATTGCTCACTACAAAGCTCTGACCACGGTCTCCGCGCACGCATGACCGAGATGTTTGGCGAAAAGAATGGTAGGCGGGGTGAGCAAATAAAAACCTAATCCAAATTAGGTTTGGAGGCGGTAATTTCGTGTTTTGCAAGTGTTTGATATTTATCAACCCGCATCCAGTGCCGTCAAGGAACACATGGTCAGGGCTTGCGTCAGTCGTTTGTCAGCATTCCAGCTTGTGCAGACGCGCCCGGGCACTTGCCGCGATGTATTCTGAACACCTGCAAAGGA
>CAJAVE010000208.1 GCA_903945325.1 uncultured beta proteobacterium
GAGGCCAGCAGCGCTTGTGTGTAGGGGTGCAGCGGGCGGTTGAAGATGGCATTTTTTTCGCCATGCTCCACCGTGTGGCCCAGGTACATGACCAGCACATCGTGCGCAATATGGCGCACCACACCCAGGTCGTGCGAGATGAACAAATAGGCCAGCCCCAGGTCACGTTGCAGGTCAGCCAGCAGATTCAACACCTGAGCCTGGATGGATACATCCAGTGCCGACACCGGCTCATCCGCCACCACCAGGGAGGGGTTGAGCATCAGCGCCCTGGCAATGGCGATGCGCTGTCGCTGGCCACCCGAAAACATGTGCGGATAGCGGTCGTAGTGCTCGGGCCGCAAACCCACCAGGGCCAGCATGGCGCGGGACTTTTCTGCACGCTCTGCCGCGGTCAGTTGGGTGTTGATTTCCAGCGGCGCTTCCAGAATCTGGCCAATGCGTTTGCGGGGGTTTAATGAGCCGTAGGGGTTCTGAAACACCAGCTGCACCTTCTGGCGCAGGGCCTGCCGGTCTTGTGTGGACGCGCCCACCACATCGACGCCGCCGAGTTGCAGGCTGCCATCTGAGGGCGCTTCAATCAGCGTCACCATGCGGGCCAACGTCGATTTGCCACATCCCGATTCGCCGACCACCGCCAATGTTCTGCCCGATTGGATGGTGAACGAAACACCGCTGACGGCTTGCAACAAATCGGGCTTGCGGAAAATACCCTTGCTGATGGGGTAGACCCGGCGCAAATCCCTGGCAACGACCACCGGCCTATCGGCTTGAAGGTCAGTGTTCATGCCGTTGCCTCCGTGTGCTTGGGGGCCAGTGCGTTGCGGTTGGCGTCGCCCATGGGAAAGTGGCAGCGAACGGCACCCTCTTTCCAGTCACGCAGCGGCGGGCGGGCTTGGCACAGGCCATCGTTGGCGTAGCTACAACGGGGCGAGAACAGGCAGCCCGTGGGGCGGTCATACAAGCCTGGCACCATGCCGGGGATGGTGGCCAGGCGCGAGTGACCGTCATTGCGCTCTGGCAGCGCGGCCATGAGGGCTTCGGTGTACGGGTGCTGCGGATCGGTAAAGAGCGTTGCGGATCCACGCTGCTCCATGATCTGGCCGGCATACATCACGGCGATGCGCTGTGCCATTTCACTGACCACGCCCATGTTGTGGGTGATCAGCACCAGGGCCATGCCTCGGTCTTTCTGCAGGCTACGCAGCAGGTCCAGAATTTGCGCTTGTATGGTGACGTCCAGAGCCGTGGTGGGTTCATCCGCAATCAGCAGTTTGGGATTGCAGGCAATTGCCATGGCAATCATGACGCGCTGGCTCATGCCACCCGAGAGTTGGTGCGGGTAGACGCCCAGACGGCTCTCTGGCGCTGGAATGCCCACTTGTTCCAGCAGTTCGATGGACCGCTTGCGGGCTGCAGCCTTGTCCATGTGCAGGTGCAGTTTCAGCGTTTCAGCCAGCTGGAAGCCCACCGTAAAGCAGGGGTTGAGGCTGGTGGTGGGGTCCTGAAAAATCATGGACAAGTCTTTACCCGTCAGGCGCCGACGCTCGCGCTCGGACAGGGCCAGCAAGTCATGGCCGTCAAAGCGCAGTTTGTCGGCCGTCACGCGCCCCGGGTAGGCCACCAGACCCATCAGGGCCATCATGGTGACGCTTTTGCCAGAGCCCGACTCCCCCACAATACC
>CAJAVE010000209.1 GCA_903945325.1 uncultured beta proteobacterium
GCGGTAGATGTTGTCCACAAAGAACAGCACGTCCTTGCCTTCGTCACGGAAGGATTCCGCAATGGTCAGGCCGGTCAGGGCAACACGCAGACGGTTGCCTGGGGGCTCATTCATCTGACCGTACACCATGGCCACTTTGGATTCGGGCAGGTTTTCCAGATTCACCACGCCGGAGTCAGCCATCTCGTGGTAGAAGTCATTCCCTTCACGGGTACGCTCACCTACACCGGCAAACACGGACAAGCCGCTGTGCGCCTTGGCGATGTTGTTGATCAGTTCCATCATGTTCACAGTCTTGCCCACACCGGCACCACCGAACAGACCCACCTTGCCACCCTTGGCGAACGGGCATACCAAGTCAATCACCTTGATGCCGGTTTCCAGCAGTTCTTGAGAGGGGCTCAGCTCGTCGTAGGCCGGTGCCTTGCGGTGAATCGACATGGTCAACTCAGCATTGACGGGACCGCGCTCATCGATGGGCGCGCCCAGCACGTCCATGATGCGACCCAGTGTGGCCGTACCCACCGGCACCATGATTGATTGGGCCGTATTCTTGACGATCATGCCGCGGCGCAGACCGTCGGATGAACCCAGGGCAATCGTACGCACAATGCCGTCGCCGAGTTGCTGCTGAACTTCCAACGTCAGGGTCGAGCCGTCCATCTTGAGCGCGTCATAGATTTTTGGCATCTGGTTGCGCGGAAACTCCACGTCCACCACAGCACCAATACACTGAACAATTTTCCCCTGAACGCCTGCGTTCACATTTGCTTGAGCCATTACGTTTGCTCCAAAAATAAATTCAATTTAAACCGCAACACGTGACCGTGAGATCACACTGCTGCTGCACCGGCCACAATTTCCGAAAGTTCTTTCGTAATCGCCGCCTGCCGCGTTTTGTTGTAGACCAGTTTGAGTTCGGCAATTACATTGCCAGCATTGTCGGTCGCTGCCTTCATGGCCACCATGCGTGCCGCATGTTCTGAGGCCATGTTCTCGGCAACCGCCTGGAAAACCATCGCTTCTGCGTAACGCACCAGCAACTCGTCAATGACGGTCTGTGCATCAGGCTCGTAGATGTAGTCCCAGCTTGGCTGTGCACCGCTGGCCTTGGCCTCGCTCGCCATTTTTTCTGACGACAAAGGCAAAAGTTGCTCGACCACAGGGTCTTGTTTCATGGTGCTGACAAACTTGTTGTAGCACACATAGACCGCGCTGACCTCGCCCTTGACATAAGCGTCAAGCAAAACCTTCACAGGGCCAATGAGCTTTTCAAGGTGCGGTTTGTCGCCGAGATGGGTAACATGCGAAACCACCTTGGCGCCAATGCGGCCAAGAAAACCCAGACCCTTGCTGCCGATTGCCACAGTCAGAGGCGATTTGCCTTCAGACTGCGTTTCCCGCAGCTTTCCGGTCACAGCGCGGAACAGGTTGGTATTCAAACCGCCACACAAACCCTTGTCCGTCGTTACCACAATAAAACCCACCGACTTGGCATCAGCGTTGGTTTTCATGAAGGCATGCACGTACTCGGGATTTGCTTTCCCCAGGTTGGTAGCGATATTGCGGACCTTCTCGCTGTACGGACGGGCAGCGCGCATGCGCTCTTGCGCCTTGCGCATCTTGGACACAGAAATCATTTCCATGGCCTTGGTGATCTTCTTGGTGTTTTCCACCGATTTGATCTTGGTGCGTAGTTCCTTGCCTGATGCCATAGTTGCCCCTTTTGCTTAGACGGATTCGTAACGTTAAGTAAGACTTACGTTCCGAATCAGGCAAACGTCTTCTTGAAGGCGCCTACGGCTGCCAGCATTTCGGCTTCCGCTTCCTTGTCCAGTGCCATGGAGGTTTCGACCTTGGCCAACAGGGCCGCGTGCTTGTCTTTCAGATACGCATGCAGACCGTGTTCGAAGGCCAGAATCTTCTTGACTTCCACGTCATCCATAAAGCCCTTGTTCACTGCAAACAGCGACGCGCTCATCATGCTGATGGACAGTGGGCTGTACTGCTTTTGCTTCAGCAGTTCGGTCACACGGGCACCACGGTCGAGCTGCTTGCGGGTCGCTTCGTCAAGGTCAGAGGCGAACTGCGCAAACGCTGCCAATTCACGGTACTGTGCCAAGTCGTTACGAATACCACCTGACTGGCCCTTGACCACTTTGGTCTGGGCAGCAGATCCCACGCGAGACACCGAGATACCGGCGTTAATCGCGGGGCGCACGCCGGCGTTGAACAGCGAGGTTTCCAGGAAGATCTGGCCATCGGTAATCGAAATCACGTTGGTTGGCACGAAAGCCGACACGTCACCCGCCTGGGTTTCGATGATTGGTAGAGCGGTCAGTGAACCGGTCTTGCCCTTGACTTCACCCTTGGTGAAGGCTTCCACGTATTCGGCGTTCACGCGGGCTGCGCGCTCCAACAGACGACTGTGGAGATAGAACACGTCGCCGGGATAGGCTTCGCGGCCTGGGGGACGGCGCAGCAGCAGGGAAACCTGGCGGTAGGCCACGGCCTGCTTGGACAAATCGTCATACACAATCAGGGCGTCCTGACCACGGTCACGGAAATACTCGCCCATGGTGCAACCGGAGTAGGCCGACACGTACTGCATGGCAGCCGATTCGGAAGCGGACGCCGCCACCACAATGGTGTATTCCATGGCGCCGGCTTGTTCCAGTGCACGCACCACGTTCTTGATCGACGAGGCTTTCTGACCGATAGCCACGTAGATACAGGTCATGTTCTGACCTCTTTGATTGATGATGGCATCAATCGCGACGGCAGTCTTGCCCGTCTGACGGTCACCAATGATCAGTTCGCGCTGACCGCGACCAATCGGCACCATGGAGTCGATCGACTTCAGACCGGTCTGCATGGGCTGGTCCACAGATTTACGTGCGATAACGCCGGGCGCAACCTTTTCGATCACGTCGGTCATCTTGGCATTGATCGGACCCTTGCCGTCGATCGGCTGACCCAGTGCATTCACAACGCGACCGAGCAACTCGGGGCCAACGGGCACTTCCAGAATACGACCGGTGCACTTGACCGTATCGCCTTCGGAGATGTGCTCGTACTCGCCCAAAATCACGGAGCCAACCGAGTCACGCTCCAGATTCAACGCCAGTCCAAAAGTTGGCAAGCCATCGCTGCCGGCTGGGAATTCGAGCATTTCGCCCTGCATCACGTCGGACAGGCCGTGGATGCGGCAAATGCCGTCGGTCACGGAAACGACCGTACCCTGATTGCGGATGTCGCTTTGCGCGGCCAAGCCTTCAATACGGCTCTTGATCAGTTCAGAAATTTCTGCTGGATTGAGTTGCATGACTCTTTCCTTCTTTCGTTAAATTTTGACCTTCAACCGGGGCTTCTCGCCTCAGGCCGTAAGGGCGACTTTCATTTGTTCCAGACGGGCTTTGACGGAAGTGTCAAGCACCTCATCGCCGACCACCACACGAATGCCACCGATCAGCTCGGGCTGCAGCACAACCGAAGGGTTAAGCTTGCGACCAAAACGTTTCTCCAGCATGACGGCTACTTCAGCCAGGGCACTTCCGTCAATCGGGAAGGCACTGTAGACCACCGCGTCGGAGGACCCGCTTTGCGCATTCTTCAATGCACGAAACTGATGGGCAATTTCCGGCAACGCATTCAAGCGACCGTTTTCAATCACGGTGCGCAGGAAGTTCTTGCCCTGTTCAGGCAAGGCGGTCTTGGCGACTGAAGCAATCAGGTCGAACACCTGATCCACGGTCACTTTAGGGCTATCGGCGAACTGCAGCAATTGCGCATTTCCCGCGATAACACCCAGTTCGTCGACCCAGCCGGCAGCCGTCGACAGGTCCGCAGCAGAAGCCTTGAACAGCGCTTCTGCGTAGGGCCGCGCAATAGTGGCAAGTTCAGCCATGGTGACCTCTTACAGCTCAGTCTTCAGACGACCCAGCAGGTCGGCATGAACGCTGGCATTGACTTCCTTGCGGAGAATCTGCTCGGCACCCTTGACCGCCAGTGCGGCGACCTGCTCGCGCAGAACCTCACGTGCTTTGATCGTTTGCTGATCAGCCTCTGCCTTGGCAGCGGCAATGATCTTGTTGCCTTCTTCGGTGGCTTTGGCTTTCGCCTCTTCCACCAGGGCTTGACCACGGCGCTCGGCATCTGCCAGGCGGGCCGCTGTCTCGGTACGAGACTTGGTCAGTTCATCTTCAACACGCTTGTTGGCAGACGAGAGCTCGGATTTGGCTTTGTCAGCCGCAGCCAGTCCGTCGGCAATCTTGCCGGCACGTTCGTCCAGAGCAGCCGCAATAGGCGGCCACACGAACTTCATCGTGAACAGCACAAGCAATGCGAAGACGATGGCTTGCGCCACCAGTGTTCCATTAATGCTCACAGTAGGTCTCCCTCAACGAGGCGTTGCGGAAAGGTCTTACTTGGCCAAAGTGGCGAGTTGAGCCAGGAACGGATTGGCTGTAGCGAACCACAGGGCAATACCGGTACCGATAATGAAAGCCGCGTCAATCAGACCAGCCAACAAGAACATCTTGGTTTGCAGTTCGCCCATCAGCTCAGGCTGACGTGCTGCGGACTCAAGGTATTTGCTACCCATGATGCCGATACCGATACAAGCACCCAAAGCGCCCAAACCAATGATCAGGCCAGCAGCCAGAGCAACAAAACTAATGACTTCCATGATGACTCCTTAAAGAACTAAAAAACGAAAACAAAAAACAAACTCAACCAAACCGAAAAATCAATGTGCGTCGTGGGACTGACCGATGTAAACCAGGGTCAGCATCATGAACACAAATGCCTGCAGGGTGATGATCAGGATGTGGAACACGGCCCACGCCCAACCAGCCGCCACATGCAGAGCCAGCAGCGCCAAGCCCGAAGGCTGGAACGAAAATGCCCAGGCGCCGCCCAACAGGGCAATCAGCATGAACACCAACTCACCTGCATACATATTGCCAAACAGTCGCATGCCGTGCGAAACCGTCTTGGCTACAAATTCAATCAGCTGCATGGCCAGATTCACCACCGCCAGAATCACAAAGAAAATCGGATTCTTGCTGGTACCAAACGGTGCCGTGACCAACTCATGCGCCCAACCACCAACACCCTTGATCTTGACGTTGTAAACCAGACAAACCAGCAGCACCGACACCGACATCCCCATGGTGACCGATAAATCCGCGGTTGGCACGCTACGCAGGTAAGCATGGCTCACGTCGTGTCCGGCAGCACCATAAATCAATGCCCAAATCTGTGGAAGCAGATCCAGCGGCAACAAATCCATCGCGTTGAGCAGGAAAATCCACACAAAGATCGTCAACGCAAGCGGTGCAACCATTTTGCGGCTGGTGGCGTTGTGCACAATGCCCTTGGCTTCGCGGTCCACCATTTCAATTAAAATCTCAACTGCGGCCTGAAAGCGCCCTGGTACGCCAGAAGTCGCTTTGCTGGCGGCTTTCCAGAGGAAAAAGCAACCCAAAACACCCAACAATACCGAGAAAAACAGCGAGTCAATATTGAAGACGGTAAAGTCAACAATATCGGTCTGCGGCTTGTTTCTCCAGTGTGTCAGGTGGTGAACAATGTATTCACTGGCTGACGGTGCATGCTGCTCTGCGGACATATTCAACTCTTTCAAGCTCTCAAATCTGTTTAGGCTTGGGGCGCCTCAACAGCGCGAACCAATACATCTTCAAAGTTACCAACAGGCCAGCCAACAAGGCCAACCAGCTTAAATCTGCTACCAGTCGCGGCGCGATCGCAATCATCGCAATGCTCACCGCCAACTTGACCGCTTCCCATACAAAGAAGCCAAAACTCGCTGTTGCAGCGTTGAGGGACGAGAACTGGCTCATCAACCCCCGGGCGAATAGCGCAGCGGGAATAATCACCGCCAACGCGCCGTACCCCGCCGACCAACCCACCGAGGCTTTTCCCGAGAGTCCCCAGGCAATCAAAGCCACAGCCAAACCCGCCACACACTGCAAACCCACCACCCACCATGGGGACAGAGCCGGATCACGCGCCCGCAACTCCTGCGCCTCTTGCGCCGTCAGTCGCTTGAAATTCTCTTCTTCGGGCTCATCTTCAAAGCCACGCCTGTTGCCGGAAGCAAACGCCATTGTCGACATCTCAAATTACAGCAAGGTTACAGACGGGTTGCAATTGGCAACTGCCACAAAGCCTCTGATTATACGTAGAAACCCGCAAGCGCCCCAAAATTTTGCTACTCCCAAGGGATTAGTACGCGCGCTGACTGGCCATACCCACCCTGCCATCCACCCGGCGATAATTTCACCATGCTGCCCGTTCCATCCGAAAACATCCCGACTGCGCCATCTGATCAAGCGGTGCGCCAAGAGTCGTTGATCGTGTATCCGTCCCTGTTTCCCATCAAAGTGATGGGCGTCAAGGTCGACGGCCTGGTGGCGGCCGTCACCCACATTGCCCACCA
>CAJAVE010000210.1 GCA_903945325.1 uncultured beta proteobacterium
CTGCTGATCCATGTGCAAGAACCCTTGCTGCGCTGGAGCGAAATGGCGCTGGGTGCCCTGTTGATGGTGTTTGCCACATTGGCCCTGTCGCAGCGCGGGACTGCAGCACGCTGGGTGTGTGCCGGTATTGGTACGCTGGTGATGGCGATTCCGTTTTTGTTCAACACCGGCAATGCAGCAGCCTATCTGTCGGACTCGCTGGTCGGCGCGCTGATTTTTGGTTTTGCTGTGTGCCTCAAACCTGAGCCCGGGCCATCGGCACTGGCGTCGCTCACCGGGCCTGACATTCCGCCGGGCTGGAGCTACAACCCCTCGGCTTGGACGCAGCGCGTGCCCATCATCGCCACTGCGCTGATTGGCTTGTTTGTAGCGCGCTATCTTGCGGGCTACCAGCTGGGTCACATCCCCGCGGTGTGGGACCCGTTCTTTCCCGGCTCGCCAACTGACCCGCAAAACGGCACCGAAGAAGTCATCACCTCAGCCCTGTCCAAAGCGTTTCCGGTATCCGATGCAGCGCTGGGCGGTTACACCTACCTGCTGGAAATACTGACTGGGTTGGTCGGTGCCAAGGCGCGCTGGCGCACCATGCCCTGGCTGGTGGTGCTGTTCGGGCTGATGATTGCTCCGCTGGGGATTACTTCCATCGCGTTTGTCATCATCCAGCCCATCGTGATCGGCACGCTGAGCACGGTGGCGCTGATTGGCGCTGCCGCCATCCTGATCCAGATTCCGTATTCGCTGGACGAGCTGATTGCCACGCTGCAGTTTGTGCGCCGTCGGATGCGGGCAGGACGTAACGGGTTTGCGGTGTTCTTCAGAGGTGACACCGACACCATGACAGCGGGCAAAATTACTAGCCGCCAGACCGCAGACGAGTTCAACCAGAGCGCAGGGACGGTGCTGCGCAACATGCTGGCCGGTGGTGTCAACCTGCCCTGGAACCTGGCTCTGGCGGCATTGATTGGCTTGGCACTGTTGTTTACCCGCCTGTGGCCGGGGGTGGAGGGCAACCTGGCCCACGCCCACCATGTGATTGGGGCGCTGGTGTTGACTGTGGTGTCGATCGCCGCAGCCGAAGTGGCACGCCCGGCCCGCTGGCTGAACCTGCCGCTGGGAGCTGGTCTGATGGTCGTGCCCTTTGTGTTTGCGGGTGACACAGCGGCACTGCTCGTCAGTCTCATTGCCGGCGCGGCGCTAATGGCGCTGTCCATCCGCCGTGGGCCGATACACGAGCGCTATGGGGCGTGGGACTGGGTAATTTCTTAAGGAGACAACAATGAAACAGGCTTTTGCAAACACGCTCAAGACTTTCGCCATGCCATCAGGCAAAACCGGCCGTCTCTACTCGCTGCCCGCCCTGGCCAAGCAGTTCCCCAACATGAACCGCTTGCCCGTGTCCATGCGCATCGTGCTGGAGAGCGTGCTGCGCAACTGTGACGGCAAGAAGGTGACCGCCGAACACGTGGCCGAGGTGGCCAACTGGAGCCCCACCGGCCACCGCAGCCAGGAGATTCCATTTGTGGTGTCGCGCGTGGTGCTGCAAGACTTTACGGGGGTGCCACTCCTGGCCGATCTGGCCGCAATGCGCAGTGTGGCCGTCAAGCTGGGCAAAGATCCCAAGCGCATTGAGCCGCTGGTGCCGGTCGACCTTGTGGTGGACCACTCGGTGATGGTGGACCACTATGGCAAAAAGAACTCGCTGGACCTGAACATGAAACTGGAGTTCCTGCGCAACCGTGAGCGCTACGAGTTCATGAAGTGGGGTATGCAGGCGTTTGAGACCTTTCGCGTGGTGCCGCCCGGCTTTGGCATCGTGCATCAGGTGAACCTGGAGTACCTGGCACGCGGCGTGCACAAATCGGCCAAGGGGGTGTACTACCCCGACACGCTGGTCGGCACCGACAGCCACACCACCATGATCAACGGCATTGGCGTGGTGGCCTGGGGCTGTGGCGGCATTGAGGCCGAGGCCGCCATGCTGGGCCAGCCGGTGTATTTTTTGACGCCCGATGTGGTGGGCTTTGAGCTGACCGGCCGCCTGCGCGAAGGAGTGACCGCCACCGACCTGGTGCTCACCGTGACCGAGATCCTGCGCCAGCATAAAGTGGTGGGCAAGTTTGTGGAGTTTTACGGCGAAGGCACGGCATCGCTAGCGCTGCCAGACCGCGCCACCATTGCCAACATGGCACCTGAATACGGTGCCACGATGGGCTTTTTCCCGGTGGACGAGAAAACCCTGGACTACTTAACCGGGACGGGGCGCACCAAGGCAGAGATCGAAGCCTTTGAGGCCTACTTCAAGGCGCAGGGCTTGTTTGGTGTGCCTGGCGCTGCGGGTGCCTCCAGAACTTTGAACGACATTGAATACTCCCAGGTGGTGACACTGGATCTAGGCACGGTGACACCCAGCCTTGCCGGCCCCAAACGGCCGCAAGACCGCATTGAGTTGGGCCAGGTGGCCCGCCAGTTTGCGTCACTGTTCTCCAAACCCAACGCCGAGAATGGCTTTAACCAACCAGCAGACAAGTTAGGGCTATGGTGAACAAGTAGGGCCAAAACGCTGAACCCGTTGCAAGCTGAGGCTGTTCTTCATGTTTCAACCGTTTTGACGCCGTTTTTCGGCCCTGCGGGTCTGATTTCAGGGCTCTTTGCCCTGATTTCTCGCCTTATGGACGCACCTGTGCCATCAGCCGTTGACGACCGAGGTAGATATTGGCCAGCGCCAGTGCAGTGAACGCCCGTGTGGCGTTCTTCTGTAGACCGCGGTAGCGCACCTTGCCAAATCCCCAGAGTCGTTTCACCACACCAAAGACATGCTCCACCCGTGAGCGAATCTTTGACTTGTTGCGGTTCTTGGCGCGTACAGCCTCATCAATGATTCCAGCATAGCGGGTGCGCTGGTTGGTGAAGTCCTTGGCATGGGGCGCCTTGCTGGCAATCAGATCCTTTTGACTGGCATAGGCTGAGTCACCATAGACACGTTGCTCGTTGCCATGCAGCAGATCGGGCAGTGGATGTTTGTCATGGATATTGGCCGGTGTCACCACTGCGCTGTGGGCCAGTCCGCTTTGGCTGTCCACTCCAATGTGAAGCTTCATGCCAAAGTACCACTGCTGGCCCTTGCGAGTCTGGTGCATCTCGGGGTCGCGTGCCTTGTCTGCGTTCTTGGTAGAGCTTGGCGCACCGATGATGGTGGCATCCACGATGGTGCCAGTGTTGACCTTGAAACCACGCGCCTGAAGTTCCCGTCCAACCTTGGCAAACAGTGCTTCGCCCAACTTGTTGTCATTGAGGAGTTTGCGAAACTTGGTGATGGTTGTGGAGTCTGGTACTGGCTCGCGTCCCAGATCAATTCCCACAAAGCGGCGCAGACTGGCGCTGTCGTACAAGGCCTCCTCACAAGCCAGGTCGGCCAGGTTGAACCAGTGCTGAATGAAATGGATGCGCAGCATGCGCTCAAGGCCGATGGGTGGACGACCGTTGCCTGCCTTGGGGTAGTGAGGTTCAATCACGCCGCACAATGCAGTCCACGGCACAATCGTTTCCATGGTCTTGAGAAACTCATCACGGCGCGTGGGCTTGCGGTAATTCTCGAACGTCTGGTCGGCTGCCATCGCAAGGGTTGTTTGTTTCATTTGAGCATCCTGAACAAGTTACTTGTTCGCATGCAAGTCATGGGCCAACTTGGAACTTAATCGTCATTGCCTTAGGCCGCATGTTCCAGGCCGGGCCGCCAACAGACGCCAGCCCCTACAAGGGCAAAGAGCCCACGCCGCTCTTGGTCAAAAACGGCGACGTGCTGATTGCCGCCATCACCAGTTGCACCAACACCTCCAACCCCAGCGTGCTGTTGGCCGCGGGCCTGCTGGCCAAAAAGGCGGTGGAGGCGGGGCTGAAGGTGCAGCCACATATCAAAACCTCCCTGGCCCCGGGCTCGCGAATCGTTACCGAATACCTGACCGAAACCGGCCTGTTGCCCTACCTGGAAAATTTGGGTTTTGGCGTCGCCGGATATGGCTGCACCACCTGCATTGGCAATGCGGGCGACCTGACGCCGGAGCTCAACGACGTCATCACCCAAAACGATCTGATTTGCGCTGCGGTGCTGTCAGGCAACCGCAACTTCGAGGCGCGTATACACCCCAACCTCAAAGCCAACTTTTTGGCCAGCCCGCCGCTGGTAGTCGCCTATGCCATTGCCGGCACGGTGACCCGCGACCTGATGACCGAGCCTGTGGGCCAGGGCAAAGATGGCAAAGACGTTTACTTGGGCGACATCTGGCCGACCAGCGATGAGATCTATAAGCTGCTCAAGTACGCCATGAAGGGCAAGGCCTTCCGCGAAAACTACGCCAAAGTGAAGACGGAACCCGGCCTGCTGTGGGACAAGATCAAGGGTGTGGCCGGTCAAGCCTACACCTGGCCGTCCAGCACCTACATCGCCGAGCCACCTTTCTTTGCTGATTTTGCTATGGAAAAAATAGCTGCTCACGCAGGTTATACGAGGGCTACAGGGCAAAAACGTTTAGAAAGTTGCTTGGCTTCCAGCAGCAGTAATAGCGTACAGGGTGCACGCATCATGGCGCTGTTTGGTGACTCCATCACCACCGACCACATCTCACCGGCAGGCTCCATCCAAGAGAGTTCACCCGCCGGGCAATGGTTGCTGGCGCATGGTGTGCAAAAGGCCGACTTCAACTCGTATGGCGCACGCCGTGGCAACCACGACGTGATGATGCGCGGCACGTTTGCCAACGTACGCATCAAAAACCTGATGATCCCGCCCGACGCCACCGGTTCGCGAGAGGAAGGCGGCGTGACGATTTACCAGCACGACGGTCCAGACCAGGGCCACAAAATGCCCATCTTTGATGCCGCCATGCAGTACATGGCCGACGGCGTGCCCACGGTCATTTTTGCGGGTGAGGAATATGGCACTGGGTCGAGCCGCGACTGGGCCGCAAAGGGCACACAGCTCCTGGGTATCAAGGCCGTGGTGGCGAGAAGCTTTGAGCGCATCCACCGCTCCAATCTGGTAGGCATGGGGGTGCTGCCGCTGCAGTTCAAAGGCACCGACTCCTGGCAGTCGCTGGGCCTCACGGGCAACGAGCGTATCGACGTGATCCCCGACGCAGAGCTAAGCCCGCAGAGCGACGCCACCCTGCGCATCACGCGGGCCGATGGAAGCACCAAGGAAGTGACGCTGACACTGCGGGTGGACACCCCCATTGAGGTGGACTACTACCGGGCCGGCGGCATTTTGCCGTTTGTTCTGCGGCAGCTGCTGGCTGCCTGAGAACTCTCCTCCAAAACAATTCAGAAGCCGACGGGGCAATTCAATAGTGAGTATTTTCAAGAGTTTGATTGAGAAATTGTCTGCTTTTTTAGAACGAGGGGCAGGCCTATCTTTACGGCTGTTCCGACCCAACACAAAACAAGGAGTAAGACATGCGCAAATATCCCCAAAACAGCCCCCAGGCCGCAGCAAGAATTCTTGCGTTGACCATCATCGCTGATGGTGATCTGGACAAGGCTGAATTTGCACTGCTCGATGAACTAGCGGTACACGAGTTGCTCGGGCTTGAGTACGATGTGCTGCATACCGTAGTTGACACTTTCTACGCAGACTTATTGTCAAGCAAGCAGTTCGCCTGGTCTGAAGTCTGCCCGGTGGATGAGCGCACTCTGGCCGAGCTCATGGGTGAAATCGACGACCCGGCACTTCGTCGTAAAGTGTTGGGCTTGTGCATCACGCTTGCCGAGGCGGATGGTCATGTGGCAGAAGGCGAATCGATCGTTTTGGTTGCGGCGGTCGAGCATTGGGGGCTGCACCGATTTATGCTTCGTTCCGCTGGAATGGATCTCTCTACGCAAGGGGCTTAGTGTGCTTTAAAGGAGCTTGTCTGTGAAAGTATCCCCACTGTCAGAAACCATGGTCCGCGGTTCGGTACCTTTGTGCCTACTGATGGCAGCGCTTGCTTCTCCGGCATTGGCACTTGCCGAGGAAGGAGATTGGAGCATCGGTGCCTATGCGGGCAAGTATTACGACACCGAGCCCGCAGGATTTCTCAACGGCAGAGCGAACTTTTTGGACCACCATCTCATGGCGGTTACCGCCAAGAAGACGGTATGGCGCTCTGCTTCATGGCCGCTCTCCCTGGAAATTGACGGCATGCTGGGGATTCAAAGCGGTGTCGCAACGCTGGGTGAAGTCGCTGTCGCACCCGCACTTCGCTGGAGCGGATTCCCCTGGAATGACACCCTGCACACCAGTGTCAGTCTTGCGCCTTTAGGCCTCTCGTACACCACTTCGGTGAGCCCCCTGGAACTGGGCCAGGAAGGCAAGGGAAGCCGGGTTCTCAATTGGCTGTTTATCGAGCTTGCGCTGTCCAGCCCAAGGCAAAAGTCATCGGAGTTTTTTGCACGCCTTCACCATCGCTGCACGGTGTATGACTTGTTGAACAACTACGGCGCTAACGGGGAAGATTTTTTTACCCTAGGCTTCAGACGCAAATTTTGATTTCAAGAGTCCGGCGTGCTATCGGCATCGAAGCAGCGGTCAGCATTCAGGATTTACAAGCGGGTCAGGGCACCTTGGCATTGCCCTCATCGGTTCAGGGAACAACCGTTACGAACAAGTACATCGCCAAGATGACGGGATGGACTTTGTCGGCCACCACCCCCGCGTGGCGCACGGGCATTGCAGCACGATACGGGCCAAGCCAAAGCCCAGACAGGCAATTGCATGGGTAAACCGGCCACGCTATGTGGTTACATGGTGGCGGTTGCCACCATAAAAACCATATGGTGCGTTTTAATACCTTACGGTATTTAATGTTACTAAATAGTCGTACATTTCTCCATCGCTAGCATTTTGGCGATAGGGCCTTCAACCACTCATGGAGATTTTTATGAAAAAAGTTCTTATTGCTTTTGTACTTTCCTTCGGCATGGCACTGTCTGTTCAAGCCAAAGACATCGTTGACACCGCGGTCGCCGC
>CAJAVE010000211.1 GCA_903945325.1 uncultured beta proteobacterium
AGTCTCTAAAGACAAGCGGCCGGAATGGCCAGGATACGGTCATCCAGCCAGCGCGGGCGTTCGTCGTTGTTGATGACCAGCCCCAGCGGACAGTCGTTCGCTGCGACGAACTCGGCCAACGCGCGCAAGGCGCGTTTGTCGCCCTGTTGCGTGAGCTTGATTTCGATGGGAAGCCATTGGGCGCTGCCAAATTGCCCCTGCAAAATCAGGTCAATCTCCGCGCCACCCCGGGTGCGGTAGTGAAACGGCTGCACATCAAAACCCGCGTTCTCGAAGCCACGGAGCAGCTGCTCCACCACCATGCCTTCCCACGATTTGCCGACCACCGGATGCGTGGCCAGCATCTGGCTGTCCGCAATGCGCAGCAATTGGTGCAGTAAACCACTGTCACGCAAATAGCCTTTGGGGTGTTTCACCAGCTGCTTGGCGCTTGATTGACTCCAGGCCGGGATGTGCCGCCACAAAAAGGTATGGTGGGCAATGTGCAGCCAGTCGCGCACGGTGGGCTCACTGACACCCAGGGTGCGCGCGATGTCGGCGTTATTGAGAATATTGCCCGAGTGCTGGCTGAGCAGGTTGACGAACTGGCGGAACCGGTCCCGGTTCAGACCGGGGAATAAGGCCCCAATATCGCGAAGCAAATAGGTGTCGATGTAGTTGCGGGCCCATAAGCCGCGAAAGGTGGCATCGCCGCTCAACCAGGGTTCGGGGTAGCCGCCAGCAAACCAGTAGTCGCGTACTTGTTGCACGCTCAATGGCGGGGAATCCATCGCCGCCTGCAGCTCGGCCACCGGGGCGCCTTGGGCCAGCAACGCATAGAGCCTGGAGGGTGGCTTCTGCCATGCCTCTGACACACTCAAAGGGGCCATTTCAATCAGCGCCACACGACCGGCCAGGCTTTCAGAGATTTGCTTCACCAACTCGGGCGAACTGGAGCCCGACAAAATGAACCGACCTTTTTTGGAGCGGTCACTGTCAATGGCCACCCGCAAGGCAGAAAACAGGGCCGGTGCCAATTGCGCCTCGTCGATCACCAGTTTGTCGTTGTGCAGGCGCAAGAACAAGTCCGCATCGGCCAGCAGTTGCTGGCGGTCAGCCGAGTTCTCCATGTCAAAGTGCTGCCACTGTGGCCCGAGCGTGCCCAGCAGCGTGGTCTTGCCACATTGGCGCACACCGGTGAGCACCACGCAGGGGAAATGGGCCAGCAGGGCCTGAACCTGGGCTTGAATGTGGCGGGTCAACATAACTGTAAATTGTAAACCCGTGCTTTAGTAAATGCAGTATTTAAGGTGGGCGTTGCAGTCATCTGGCCAGTCGTTGAGGGCAAAATGTGCTATCAAAATCGTAGCTGCTTGCGCAAATAATACGGGGGCTAGAGGCATAAATGACCACTAATTTCGGCGGCCGCCGCGGCAAAAGCGGCCTGCAGACCCGCAGCCAGTGCGCGGCATTGATTGGCATCCCCGGCGCGCCCGGCTGTCTCCAGGTTTTGGCAGAGCTCGCCCAGCGCCAGGGCACCCACACTGCGCGCAGCCGACTTGAGTGTGTGGGCGAGCCCGGCCAGCGTGGCGGTGTCACGGGCCAGCGCGGCGGCCGTGATCTCGGCCACCTGCTGTTCGGCGTTAGTCAAAAATTTGTCCAGCAGGCGCTTGTGCATGGCCGGGTTGTCTCCCATTAGCTCGGTCAGCGTGGCGGGGTTCCAGACGGGCAGCGTGGCGTCTTGGGCAGAATCGCCGACCGGTGCGGGGCTTTGCAGGTCGGGCGCTTCTGCGTGAGCGCCAGTGGGCAGCGGTAGCCACTTGTCCAGCACAGTGGCCAGATCTTTCATGCGCAGGGGTTTGGACAAATAGTCGTCCATACCCCGATCAAGGCAGCGCTGCGCCTCGCCCTGCATGGCATTGGCGGTGATGGCGACGATGGGCAGGTGGGTGCCACCGGACTCGGCGCGGCGGATGGCGTCGGTCAGGCCAAAACCGTCCAGGTTGGGCATGTGGCAATCGGTGAGCAGCAGGGAGTAGCGCGCAGGGTCTTGTGCCTGCCCGGCCAGCCACATTTGCAGGGCCAGGGCACCGTCTTCGGCCACTTCGCAGGTGTAGCCCAGCAGGCGCAGTTGCTCTTGCATCACGTCGCGGTTGGTTTCGTTGTCTTCGGCCAGCAAGATCAATTGGCCGTTGCCTGCGGCGTGCTCCACCGTGGGGGCTGTGGCGCGAGAGCGGATGCGACGGGGCTCTGGCTCCCCGTTTGGAGCGATCAGTCGCCCGCTGGCCGTTGCGATGGCGGCTGCGAACTCGTCGTAAAGCAATGGCCGCGTGTAGACGGCTATGCCATCCGCAGTGGCGTTACTGCCGCGTTTGAGCATGCGAATGAAGCCTGCCACCGCTGGCAAGTTGAGTTCCTGGACGGGCGCGGTGGTTGCCAGGCCCAGCAGCACAACGGTTGTCGCTGCGGTGTCCGGGTGGTGTTGCAGCAACGCGCTGGCTTGTTCCATATTCGCCACCAGGGTGACGGTGGCACCGGCTGCCTGGCCATACGCAGGCAAAATTTCAGCGGCAAATGAATCTGCGGTGACAGCCAGCACGTGCACACCGGCCAGATTGTGCTCTGGTGGTTTGGGGCGGTCTGGCTCGCAGGCGAGCAAGGGCAGGTCCACGGTGAATTCCGAGCCTTCCCCCAGCGTGCTTTGGACCGCTATCCGGCCCTGCATCAGATTCACCAGGCGCTGCGAGATAGACAGGCCCAGGCCCGTTCCGCCAAATTGACGCGCCGTGCTCTGGTCGGCTTGGGTAAAGGGTTGAAAGAGCCTGGCCTTCACCTCTGTGCTCATGCCTATGCCGTTGTCAGTTACGCTAAAGCGCACGCCTGCAAGCTGGTTGTCCAAGGTGCAAGGCAACACCCGCAGCACCACCCTGGGGTGGCGACTCGTCTGTTTGGTTGAGAATTTGATGGCATTGCCCATCAGGTTGAGCAGAACCTGGCGCAGCCGGGTCGGGTCGCACAGTGTCCAGTGTGGCAACTCGGGCGAGACGAATATTGACAGATCGACCGCACGCGAGTCGGACAGCGTGAGCATGAGTTGCGCGGCATGTTCTGCCACATCGCGCAAGTGGGTGGGAATACTTTCGATTTCGAGTTTGCCCGCCTCGATCTTGGAAAAATCCAGAATGTCATTGAGGATGCGCAGCAAGGCCAGCGATGAATCGTGCACCGTGCCCAGCATGCGGTGCTGGGCCGCGGTCAACTCGGTTTGCTGCAGGATGTCGACCATGCCCACCACGCCATTCAGCGGGGTGCGGATCTCGTGGCTCATATTGGCCAAAAACTCGGACTTGGCACGGCTGGCCGTATTGGCCGCCGCATTGGCGGTGTACAAAGCGTCTTCGGCGAGTTTGCGCTGGGTAATGTCTTCCTGCGTACCCACCAGGCGCAGCGGTTTGCCGTCGGCACTGTGGCTCACCACCATGCCACGACCCAGCGTCCAGATGTAGTGGCCGTCTTTGCACCGCATGCGGAACTCCGACACCGCAGACGGAGTTTTGCCTTCCATGTGCGCCTGAATGGCCTGCATGGCGACGGGCAAATCGTCAGTGTGCACCCGGCTGGACCATTCGCTGGCGTCGTTGCCAATTTCACTGTCGGTGTAGCCAAGCATTTCTTTCCAGCGTTTGGAGAGCACCGCATGGCCTGTCTGGATGTTCCAGTCCCATACGCCGGCACGCGCACCTTCAAGTGCAAAATTCCAGCGCTCTTCACTGCTTTTGAGGGCGTCTTCGCGTTCATTGAAAAGGGTCATCAGCCGATTGAAACCCTCAATCAGTTCGCCCACTTCATCGTTGCTGGTGACGGGCAGGGGCTGCATTTTGGCCGCCGTCTGTGCGCGGGTCGCCAACTCGCGGCTGGCCGTTTGCAGCGGCGTGAGCTGTCGGCGCAACACGCTTGAGGCCACCCACCACATCAGCACACTGGCCAGCAGAGAAGCCAATGCAGCGGCCAGCCACAACCGGTCCAGCATGGTTTGCAGAGGTGCAAATGCTTCGGTCGTGGGCAAGTTGGCGATCAGCCCCCAGTTTGCGGTGGGAATGCCCTTGACAGACACCAGCACCTCCACACCCAGCGGGTTGACATAGGTCTGCGTACCTTCAAAACCTTGCGCGAAGCGATCCACCGCCGGAAAACGACCCGCTGGCGGAAGCCTGGTCATGATGCGGCTCTTGTCGGTGGCCGTGATGTTGAGACGGTCTTTGACCGAAGCAATGAAATAACCACCTGTCTTGCCGTAAGGGCTGCTCACAATCTTGTCCAGAAAATTGGGCTGGCTCAGGTTGACCACCCCCACCAGCGCACCGATCACTTTGCCCTGGGCGTCACGGATGGGTGTGGCAATGGAAAATACCGGAGACCGCAGGCTTTTGCCCATGACCGCTTGACCCACCGACGATTTGCCCTCCTTGAGTGCAGCAACCATGTAGTCGCGCTCCATGACATTGAGTCCGATTCGCTTGGCAGAAACCGGCACATCGGCAATGGGCGTGCCGTCGATGCCGGTAATGAAGGCACCAGCGTTGAACCAGTACAACAGAACCGGAAATTTTTCAAGCTGGCGCTGCAAGGCTGCCGGGTTGGCCAGCAAATCGGGGCCCATGCTGGCGGCCGCCCTCTCCATGCCGGCCATGCGGTCCGCCAGTTCCTGGTCAACCTGCGCCGCCAGAAGCGACACGATTGCAAACTGCTGATCCCCCAGTTGACGCTCCATGTCCGCCTTGAGCGTGCGACTGGCGTACAAGGTTAGCGCCCAGATGCTGACCACAAAGATGACCAGCGTGGTCAGGGTCAAACTGGTCTTGATCGTGAGGCGTTTGAGCAGGTCAAAGCGCATGGGGAAGTCAATTCCTTATTGCTGTAAATGTTATAGCTGACTGTTTACATTCCACGGGGGAAATGGGCTGATTGATTGTTGCAGTTCATGGGCCCATCCTCCTTTTGCGTGTTGCTCTCAGGTAGTCAATCGAGGGGATAACTGGCATATGATGGCACCATTATCGGGAAAAAAGAACAGTCCTTCATGGTTTCAGAATCACCCCGCTTTCCCAAAGCAAACAACCCGACTCCGTCGCCGGGAATGGCGTGGCTGTCGGCACCCCTGCTTATCACGCTGACCGCGTCCCTGCCTTTGTGGATGGACGGCTCGTGGGTGCTGTGGTTGTCCGCAGTCTGCGTTGGCGTGCTGTCGTTCGCCACGGTCGGTTGGTTGCTGGGCCAGGTGCAGGTTGCCAATGCGCGCACCGAGCAGGCGCAGGCCGGTGCGCAGGAGTTGGCCCGCCAGTCGGCGCAAGAGCTGGCGTTTTTGTTGCAAGACGTGCTGCCGGCCTGGCAGCACCATGTAGAGACCGTGAAGTCCCAGACCGAGACCGCGGTCACGCAACTGACCAGCAGTTTTGCCAAAGTGCTGGAACAGTTTGATCTGGCCGGCATTGGCGGGGTGCGAGTCGGTGGTGCTTCAAACACCAGTAGCACCATCGGCCTGCTCGACTTGTGCGAACGCGAGTTGCAACCCGTGGTGTTGTCCTTGACCCATGTGATTGACAGCAAAGACGCGTTGCTGGTCAACATTCGCAACCTGGCCAAAGAGACACTGGAGTTGCAGGCCATGGCAGCCGAGGTACGCAGCATTGCGGCGCAAACCAACCTGCTGGCCTTGAATGCCGCCATCGAGGCGGCGCGCGCAGGCGAGTCCGGGCGCGGCTTTGCCGTGGTGGCGTCGGAGGTGCGCATGCTGTCACAGCGCTCGGCAGAAACCGGCACACGCATTGGCCAGCGGGTAGGTCAAATCGCAGCCATCATGAACGACACCATGACCACAGCCGAAGCGGCCAATGTGGAGGACAAACGTGCCGTTTCTCTGTCCGGCGAACTGGTGGAACACGTGCTGGGCCATGTGCGCAAGCTGGGCGATAGTGCTGACTCCATGCACAGCCATGGCATGGTTGTACGCAAAGAGGTGGAGACGTTGCTCATGGCCATGCAGTTCCAGGACCGGGTTTCGCAAATGCTGTGCGGCGTGGATAACAACATGGCGCTGATGGTGCAGACCCTGGAGCAAATGGAAACGCAGGCGCTACCGTCGTCCGATGATTGGCTGGAGGCGCTCAACGGCACCTCGGCGATGGACGATCAAATTTACAAACGCAATCACCGGTGAGCCCAACCAACATGAACAACCCAATAGCCAAATCTTCTGTCACCCCACCTGTCAGCCGCGATGCACTGAAAGTTTTACTGGTAGACGACGATTCGTTTCAGCTGGAGATGATTTCCGGCATTCTGGAAGGCCTGGGCCTGACCGATGTAACGCAGGCCAGCAGTGGTGAGCAGGCCCTGCAAAAATTGTCTGGGCAACAGCGCTTTAACCTGGTGCTGCTGGATTTGCACATGCCCGGTATGGACGGTTTCAAATTCATGGAGTCGCTGGCCAAGGTGGGATTCAGCGGGGCGCTGATTATCGTGTCGGGCCAAAGTGACGACGTGATGCATGCCGCCTCCATGGTGGCCAAGTTGCGCCGTTTCACCCTG
>CAJAVE010000212.1 GCA_903945325.1 uncultured beta proteobacterium
ACAGTCACAGTTGAATGCAATTGCGAGAAAACTGAATGAACGCCCAAGGAAAACTCTAAACTATGAAACGCCTGCTGAACGATTCAGCCAACTTGTTGCGTCGACCGGTTGAATCCAAGCCCCGCAGCTGACTTTCGTAACCCATCAATGACCAAGTCGCCATCCATAGCCTGTAAGGTAGGTTTCATGCTATTAAATAAGAAGCGTGCTGCGTAAGTTTCGCGGGGGCTACAGCCCGATTCAATGAAATATTTCGACCCAGACGTAAACTGACGCGCCCATTCACATCAGCATTTCGAGCAGAACCCCATGCCATTCTTTCTCGTCGATCTTGCCCATCCTATTCCCCAGCCTGACTTTGTCCACACAGCGAATTTGATCGAGCAGAATGCGCGCTTTCTTTCGTTGAAAAACCACTTCAGGGCGACAACCCAGGGGCCGTCCAGCGCTGGTGATCGGTGCGATGATGACCCGGGGCAAAGCAGCGTTCATGTCGTCGGGTGAGACAACGAGTGCCGGTCGGGTCTTTTGAATTTCTGTGCCTACGGTGGGATCGAGGTTGACCCAGTACACATCGCCACGCGCGATAACGCGTTTCACCATACCCACTCGCTGTCATCCGAAATGGTCGCCTCACCCCAAACCTGTGACTCCGCCGCCTCTTGGACCAAGACTGCTTCTGTCGCTGACTGCACAAACCAACCGTCACGCAGTTTGCGTTTGACGGGCTTGATCACAATCTGCCCGTCTTGCAGTTGCATCTCTACCTGGTCTTCGATCTGGCACGAAGCAAGAAAAGCAGCGGGAATGAGCACCCCCCGGGAGTTACCAACCTTGCGCATGGTTGTAAGCATAATTGGCTCCATGAAAATAATAACAATATTATAACTTTCGTGAAAATTTCTTCTGAAAGCCAAGAGCCGCGGTATTTATGAAGCCCCCGGCCTGGCCCTGCTGTTCATCGCCTACGAGCGCCTGGTCACCGGCATTCACAACGAAGACACCATCGAGCAGTACAGCGACAACGGCCGCAAGCTGGGCATCTATGCACAAAGCGGCATGCTGTCGCTGGGCAAGGACGGAGACTTTTTGACGCTGGGCGGTGACAAGTAAGTCGCCCTTCGTTTGCGGGGTGTCGCGCTCAGTGCCAGGCGGACCGTACCTGGCAGCCTTCATGTGTTCACTACCCGATACGAGTACACCTGTTGAATATCTGGAAGCGAATCTGGGGTCGGATCACCGGCAGCGCAGCGGACATGTGCTCTGACCCCAGATTCGCGTTTCTGGCCGACACACGGATATCTGGCTAAGGCACATAGCTGTCAGAAAGCCTGCCGATCTGCCTGCTCCAGACCTGTCATTCGCATCTAGGAATCGACGACAGCATTGGTGTGAGCAATTCGCTGAGATGAGCAGCCGCAAAGGGGCTATAACCTGACGGTCGCGAACTATGGGTTACTGAAAGTCCAACCTGTCGCCAACCATGGCTAGGGCAATCACCATCAGGTTGGGGCAAAAATACACGTGATGCAAAAGAACACCTAGCTCATGTTTCCGGCCCTGGCGCTTGCCAACGGCTTGCTCTGTCATGAGGGCTTGCGAATGTGCGCTTGCTATGGGCAAAGATTGGCAAGACACGTGCAGCCGCCATTATGGGTAAAGCTGCGAAAACAGATTTTTTCTAACAGCTGCGTGTAGTCAATTAGCTAGACCGCTTGAACTACTTGTTCAGAATTAGACCAATCCTGATGATCTTTATTCGCCTAGGTTTCTAGCTTTAGGAAGGTAATGGTTGCCGAGTCAATGTATGTAAGAGCATGCTCGCTTGTCTTTGCATTCAATGCTCCACACTGGAAGAATCCGATCATCCCATGCACCTGCGCCCATAGACGATTCACTCGATCTCTAATCTCTGTAGGCGACGAACTTCCAAATTGGGCGTGGCTAGCTGCCAAGTTAAAGAGCTCTTTCAGTTGCATGCTGACAGGCGTTTGCTTGTTGTACTCTCGCATTAACGGTAGGGAATACATCATCTTGTAGAGCAAGAAGTGTTTGAACGCATACCTTGCATAGGCATACATATAGGCGCGCAGAGCTTCTGCACCTTGCTTGCCATCAGAAGATGCTTTGCAAGCCTCCAACAATTCCTCGAATCCAATTTGGGCCACGCGCCACAGCATTGCGTCTCGATCAGCAAACAGTCGGTATAGAGCCCGGTGACTCACGCCGACTTCGGCCGCAATGGCTCTGAAGCTAAGCTCGCCACTTTCATCGGTTTCGATATGTTTTCGCGCCACCAGTAGCACAGTCTCTTCGAGATTGCCGTGATGGTAAGTATCGCGCTTGGAAATTTCTACTGGCATCTTCATGCTGACATTTTGAATCGGCCCAATTGTCAAGCAAATCCTACCGAACAGTCGAAAGACGGAAAGTCTTGGATCAGATCGCGCATAATGTCTCCATTGGTGACATTTGAACATTGAAGCGAACATAGAAAACCAAGGCCCTACCGTCAACTATGGACATCCGAATGAAATTGAGGCCGTAAGCAATAGTCGGCGCCCTCATTTAGGGACCCAAGTGATTTTGGACGGTGATCCGTTTATTCACGAAACGGCCTACCTCTATGGAAAGGTCTTCATCGGTAAGGATGCGTCTATATGGCCCTATGTCGTCATGCGCTCAGAGGTGCAAGAAATTCGCATCGGAGCTCGGACCAATATTCAGGATTTCGTGATGGTCCACGTTGGGAACTTCACACCGACAATCGTTGGTGAAGACTGCTCTATCGCCCACCATGCGACGCTCCATGGCTGCACAGTGGGTGATCGGTGTCTGATTGGCATCAATGCGACCTTGATGGACGGAGTCAAAGTTGGCGCAAACTCCATAGTTGCAGGCCATTCAATTCTGACTGAAGGAATGGAGTTCCCCGAAAACTCCGTCATTGCTGGAGCTCCAGCGAAGCTGGTCAAAGTTCGCGACAACACAGCGTCCAACCTCCTTAACTCCAAGTTTTATCAGCTCAATGCAACCAACTATGCCAAAGGCGTAGATCGTCTCTCAATGGCGGAGCTATCAAAACTACAGATCTAAGTTGATTGCACGTTTACACACGTTCAAATCCTCTTCAAGTTTCTGAATGGAAGGCATCTTCAGTTCCTTGGAGCAAGACAATGCGGATTGCGATTCATGCGCGTCAATGCGGTCGGAGCGCGTGTCAATGCGCGGTGACTCAAAGGCGACATTGACAGATCGACTGGGGTCGAATTCCATTGCCTGATAGAGCAGCAAGTTGTCAAAGCACGTGGGCAAGGAGCGCTCGTAGTCGCCCAGGAAACCCGAGCATGGCATGCCGTTGTTGGGACAGCCACCCAACGTCAGCAGGGCAGCGGCCGCGTGCAGGCGAGGTCTTTCATATGCGGCCGCCTCAACCCAGCTTCAGGCAGACGACACCGGCGACGATCAGTGCCAATCCCAGCCAGCGCAGCGGTAGGCTAGGGTCGGCAAAGCAGAGCACGCCGATCACGAAGGTGCCGGCCGCGCCGATGCCGCTCCAGACTGCATAGGCTGTACCGATGGGAATGCCCTTCAGCGCAAGCCACAGCAGGGCGCCGCTGACGGCCATGCAGCTGGCGGCCATGGCAGGGCCCCAGAACTTCATCTCAGGGTTGGCAGCCAGCTTTAGGCCCAGCGGCCAGCCGATCTCGAACAGGCCGGCGGCAAGCAGGTAGAACCAATGGTTGCTCTTGGTCATGCAAACTCCTTTTAGCTGTAGGTGAAATTTGGGCGCGACCAGCTAGCGGCGGGTCCTCCGCGAAGATTGAACAGCACCGCCGTATGTTTGATCCCAAACTTGGCAGAAAGAGCTATGTATCCGAGATCACCAGACAGATACTTCTGAACTATGGCTCGCTTGAACTTCTCGTCATATTTCGGCATATAGACCCCAATAATTGGATTGAAGTTCAACTTTTGGGGTTCAGTTCTTAGACGACCCCATGTCCACAAGTCATTTCTGCGCTGCTCGACTGAAGATCTCAGACGCGAGGCCAGCGCCCAATAGTAAAACTGCAATCACATCGGCAATCACAACCCGATTGATTTCAGCGCCGTAGTTCCCAACCCACAAGGCAACGACAATAAAGCTCGCAGCACTAAAGAACCCGACCAACAAGGCAGTCACGCGCAAAAATGGAAAGGGAATCGCTGAAAGCATCAGCACGCCCAACACGCCGAAAAGCAATGCGCGGTGCTGAAGAAGAATGGCCGTGTTGGGGTCACTGACGGTGATTCCGTAAAGACGTCCTAAATTGGCCGCCCCGAGCACACCGGGTATTGGCAACAGGTGAATGATCCCGGCAATCAGCAAGGCAGTTATAGATACGTATTTCATAGTTGTCTTTCGGTTTGTTAAAAATTCAGGATGGTGATTGGCAAGTTGAATGATCGGCCGCCCATCTATGCCAGTAATCTGGCACCCGGAACATGGTCAGTCCGGCCATGGTGATCTTTCGATTGCGTGCTTCAGGCCTAATGTCCAAAGCATGGCCGTACGCGAACTTGAAGAAAGTTGGGCCTGCTCATGCATAGCCTCACTGAACTTGAATTTGAAGTCTTTTCTTGAATATCGATCCAAGACAACTTGCAGCGTTGATGAGTCTATTTCTTTGTACCGCGCGCCAACAACGTCCAATGCGGCACCTTCATGCAGCAGATGCGCTTCGACTCCCGCATCAATCCCAACATTGATATTCATATGCAGCGAGATGGCATCTTGAACCAATGCGGCCCTCTTTTCGGACCACTCCAGGCTCAGCAGGTATCGGAAAGACTTCTGGCCACCTGCAACTGCAAAGCAACAGGTGCAATCACCATAGTTGCCCTCGGCGTTCGGGATTAATGCTATGTCGTGCAAAACACAGGAAACGGCCAAGACCTCTTCATCAAATTTGAGCTCATCCATTTGTGCAAACAAGACGGCCCACGCCCAGGTACGCATGCTGTGGCGCAATACCCAATCGGGCACGCATTCACTTGCCAGTTCTGCGGCCTGAGTTACTACTGAAGTGTCTGGTAGCCTGATGCGGCTGGTATCTAAGCGTGCTAACCGTTCCGCTGCCGGCACCGAGCTTCCAAGCAGACTTCGCCCTTGTACTTTGATTTGCGCAACGATGGCCTCAATAGTGAACCTCAATCTTTCTGTGGTGCTCATTGAGCCGTTTCGCGCGAGCCCCCAACTGGCTGAACCGAATTCGGGCTTGGGCACTGTGCTATCAGAGTTGGTCATTGCCAATCTCCCGTTCTCCTTTAGAACTACGTAACCGCCAGTAGATGAATCCGACAATGAACGGAGGCGCGATTACCGCGAAAAAGTCGAACAGAAATATGTGATCTAGCGGAAATCCACGGTGCATCCATACATGCATATGGAAAACAGCGTGAAGGGCTGACCAGAGACTTGCCCACAAGTACAACTGCGGCTGTGACAACCGGTGCCCCGCTAAGCCCATCAATCCACTTGCCACATAGACCAGTCCGACATCACGTACAAAGTGGGAATTGAAAGGCCCGAATAGCGTGACTCCCGGTGCCAGGGTGTAAAAGTCCAGCGGTGCAATGAATATTGCGGCGCCAGCAACTAACCACAGGAAAAAGATAGTCTGAAGAGATACTGAGGCCCATCGTGGTTGGACTCGCATGGTCAAATTGCCGTTGCGATCAAGGTGGCGCAAACGACCTCAAGGATGAGGTAGAACCGCGGCCATTTATCGATTTTCTTGTCGGCGATCCAAGAGACAACGCGTCCACCAGCCATTCCCCCAAGAGCGGCGAAAATTGTGAAACATATTCCGCTGCGCAGAGAGGGACTGAAGAGCGCCATCAGCAGTGCGCATGCCATCAGGATGCCAAATCCGCCGTATACGGCACGTACCTCATTGCGTCCCGCAGTTGAAAGAGTGGGAATGTCAAACTGTGCAGTCACCATCGATGGCCGAACGAAGGAGCCCACGCCCATCACTACAAAACCGATTAACAATATCCAAATCGGATAGTCGTTTGCAAAAGTCATTGCTTACCTCTTCAAAGTTGGTATCTTTTCAGATTTGCACCATATGAGCTTTCAAGAAACGCCTGTTTTGCCAAGAATCTGTGTAGGGCCTGCCAGGGCGATGTACATTGGGCCGGGCTTGGCCTTGGAGCCTCACTTGAACGTGGCGACCACCGTTGCTGTGTCACTGAAAGATGATTTTTCTTTCAGAACTCGGAGTCGAAAGAAGGGTTGGTCTGATTGGCAGAAAAGCACGGTGACAATCATCCCTTCGGAAACCCTTCACCACCTGATGAGCATTGGGCCAATGGCCTTCTTGTACCTTGACCCATTGGGCGATGGACGTGTCCCGATCAGTCTTGAGAACTTGGAGGCGGGGCGATTACGCCTTATCGAGCAATGTGCGTCTATCGGAATACAAGCAGCCTTTGAAGGTTTTGGGCTGCTTGAAAGAAAACCGGTTGATGCGCGGATTGCAAGAGTAGTACGTGAGATCGACCGTCAACCCCATGCGTTTCAAAGTATGCAGAATGCAGCAGAAATGGCATGCCTTTCGCCATCACGATTCCGTGCACGGTTCTCGAAAGAGGTTGGACTGCCCTTCAGACGCTATCGGCTGTGGCGAAGAATGGCTTGCGTTATGCGGGCTATTTCCGCGGGTCACAATCTGACCGATGCTGCGTTGCAGGCGGGTTTTGCTAGTTCTGCGCATTTGAGCAGTGCCTTCAAGCAAATGTTTGGCCTAAGCGCAAGTAATGTTTTGGCTATGGGCGTGTCCATTGACATTGCAGAAGAGTCAGAACGCCTGTCTCCTAATGGGTCATAAAGTTCTTGAGTGTCCGCGCCTTTTGTGCGTGTTGCCAAGAATCTGTTTGTGTCCTGCGAGGACGTCGGTAGAACGGCAGCTTTGAAGCAGATATCACCAATAGCCGCTCCTGGTTTTTGATCGCCCCCACTCTGACGAAACCAGTTTCGTAGATCGCCCTGTCTTTACTCAGCATCCAATGACCGCTATGGAGTATGCATACAGCAAATCTCTAAGACGGTAGTTGCTGCGTAAATGAAGTTTACCAACGCCTGCCGACAGGCGCCCCAGTGGAATTCCCGTAACCTGCCGTTCGCAAATACCCGGTATCGCCCCACAGCGGGCGTAGCTGCTTGCGATCTGCCCGCTCCATACCAGTCACTGGCAACCGGGGATCGACGGGCAGCTTTGTGGCGATCACTTCATGAAAGCGTGCACCTGCCATGGGGCGTCGTTCTGTTCAACTACATACTGGTCCCTCGAAAGCCGGTTTGGCATTTCTTCAATCCTATCTCGTGGCAGCTCCGGGCGATTTTTTCATGAAGAACCGGGAAAACCAGGGCGGATAGTCGGGCAACTCCCCGAAGCACCTGTAGCCGAATTTTTCGTAGAAGCCACGTGTCTGAAACTCAAATGTATTGAGCCAAGCGTTATGGCAATTGCGGTCTGCAGCTTCACGCTCGGCCATGGACACCAATGTTCTGCCTATGCCCTTTCCCCGCGATGCTTCGGGCACCACCAAGTGATCGATGAAAAGCCATCCTCGACAAGTTGAACCCGACAATCCACCTGACACATTAGAAGCCTCGTCGCGCAGAACGATTTACAGCGGTCTTCCATTGCTCGGGCCTGCTTTCGAGTTGTTGTATTCGACGACCAAGCGAACTATTGCATCGCGAACTTGATCGGGGGCTGCGTCTTCGACGGTGATGGTGTATTCCATAGGTGCAGATTTTCTACCCATTTGCATAGGCATAGCCGCCGCTGCCAATGCTGGATTCACCGTGAGGCCAGGCCCACCGAAAACGCCAGCCTGAACTTTTCAGGGCAACTTTTCCAACACCTCGCGCACGGGCGCGAGCAGTGCGTCCCGCAATCCCTCATGCGTGTTATCACGGACATTGGCATAGAGGACCAGGACGAACGCCTTGGTGTTGTGCAGTCTGGCCAAACCCGCTTGGGAGCCAAATGCCTGATCCCATGCCGCAAACGGACGGGGCTCGCCAAGCCGAGTCAAGGATCGGCGCCACCATTCGGCGTCGATCAGGCCACGGCGGGCTGCAACCAGTATCGGCCGTGCCAACCGTTCACTTTCACCGTAAATGTAGAAGTGTCCCGCTGCGGGCACTACCTGCATCAGCGCAGCCTCCACCAGTGACTCCAGTTGCGCCTTGTCAATGGCCGGGTTGAGGGCCAACTGCATCAACAGATCAGCTCCATGGGCTACGCCGTGGCGCCACCCCTGTCCTTCAACGAAACCGCGGTAGTCGTACACACCGCGCATGTACTGCGTGGCAGTGTTCACCAGGATATTGCGCCCGGAGTCGCCCAGAAAAGGAGTCACCCTGTCGGCACGCGCAATCTCGGCCAGAGTCAACACGGCAAATGGAGCCGCAAAACCACCTTCGTCCAGCGAGTTGGCTTCAAGCTGCTTCAACAAGGCGCTGAAGATGCTACGCTGCGCGTCCACCGACATCTGCTTCTGCCGAAGCCAGAAGCTCAACGCCTCAAAGGCAATGCCGTCACGCAGTTGGGGGTCGGGGTCCGCCAGGCAGGGCAACAGCGCCAAAGCCAATTCCTCGCGATGCTTCGGGTTGCTGACAGACCACTGCGCAACTTTCAGCTGTGACAATGCAGCAGGCGTCCAACCAACGGGCGGGCACGCGCCCATCGACCAGGCGGATGAGATAGCCATGAGGCCACCCACCAAAACAGTGGCAATTCGCAGAGCATCAAGCATGGTTGATCAATAAATACGGGTTGCAATGTCCACTATCGGGTACGCAGATACTGCGCCGCAATCGGTCTGAGCGCAGCGGTCCGGATACCCAGCACCTCCAGGCCCGGCACCTTGCCCGTCGCCACGTTGTCGACTTTCATGGAGTCCAGGTTGTCGCGGCTCATGAGCGGCTCTCCGGGAGCCAGCTCCATCATGCGGGCTTGCAGGCGCCCCATCCAATCAGGCAAGGCGATAACCGGCCTGCCGTGGCCGTGGTTCACACCGCTAAGTTGTGCTGACAACTGAACCAGCTCCTTCAAGGTAAAAACATGGGGGCCACAGGCCTCCAGAATTCGCACTGCACCACCATCGGACGAGCGCCCCACAGTTAGCTCCAGGCTTCGCACCACGGCGATTGCCACGTCATCCACCCACACGGGCTGAAACCGGGCGCTGGCACCCGCCAAAGGCATTACGGGGAAAACGCCTTGAAGCTTGGCGAACAGATTCAGGAATTTGTCGTTGGCGCCAAAGATGATGCTGGGGCGAAGGATCGTCAGCTCCAGATCAGACCCGGCTGCAGCTTGAAGCAGCATGGCTTCACCCCGCTCCTTGCTACGCAAATAGCCAGAAGGTCCTGACCCCGGATTGGCGCCGTTGACCCCCAGCGCGCTGATGTGCACCAGTTTGTGAACGCCTTGCGCCAGGCACGCCTTCACCAACTTGCTTGGCAACTCCACATGGACCTTGTCGAATGCCGCCGGACTGCCATGCAGGATTGCAATCAGGTTGATGACCGCGTTATGCCCGGCAACTGCACGTTCCAACGCTGCCGCATCATGGACATCCATCTCCACAAGATTGACAGTCGGGAGGTGGAGCAGATGCCTGGCGTTGACCAGGCGACGGGAGGGGACCGTCAGCTTGTAACCCCGGCGCACCAGCATTTCGCAGACCGTTGAGCCGACGTAGCCTGCGCCACCCAAAACCAGAATATTTTTCATAGACCCACTGTACGCGCAATGGCCAGCACGGTGCTCCAGAGGGGTCAAGCGTGGGTTAGTCCATGCCACTGCCGTGGCAGACCTTTTTACCCAGTCCATAAAAATGACAGTGATAGCCTGGCGGTAATGAGTCGCTGTTGGCAAACGGGTCTGAAAACGGGTCGGCATCGTTGACCGGAACAGGTGCGTCCGGCAACTTGGCAGGCTCTGGCGGTTGATCGGGCGCCTTGACGCCATAAAGCAGACACAGCGTCTTTTGGTAGGTCTGCTGGGGTGATAGAGGCGTCTTCAGCGCCAGCAAACCAGGGCATATGGGCGCCAATTCGGCCCTGCGGGCACGAACCTGAGCCGCCACATCGGGGGCCTCCGCCCAAGCTGCCTTGGCGGCAAAACCAACCAATACCAACCCAATCGTTAGGCGGGCTAGCAAAGGTGCGCCATGGCACCCAAACCCGCGCGGTGCTGTCACAGCACCACCGGCTCAGGCTCCAGCAAAATGCCAAAGCGTTCATACACACTGGTCTGGATGGCCTTGGCCAGCGTCATCACCTCGCCGCCGGTGGCGCCAACGCCATCTGACCCGGCTCCCCGGTTGACCAGCACCAGTGCCTGCTTTTCGTACACGCCTGCTTGGCCCACGGACTTGCCCTTCCAGCCGCACGAGTCAATCAGCCAGCCGGCCGCCAGCTTGATGGCACCGTCATCCAGGTGGTAATGCACTACTTTGGGGTCACGGGCGATGATGTCGGCGCACTGCTCGATTGAGACGGTGGGGTTTTTGAAAAAACTGCCCGCATTGCCGATGACTGCGGGGTCCGGCAGCTTGGCACGGCGAATGGCGCAGACCCAATCGAATAGCTGCTGCGCCGTGGGCTGCGTACACCCGCTCTCCAGCATCTTTTTGTCGATGTCGGCGTAGCCCAGAACGGCCTTCCAGGGCTTGGGCAGCGCAAAGCGCACCCGCAGTATCAGCGCACGGTCTTTCAGGCCTATCGTCTGATGGGTGCCCACTTTAAACGCTCCGCCGCGCTTGAAAACCGAATCGCGGTAGCCAAAGGCACACTGCGCGGCGTTCAGCGTAAACGCCTTGCCAGTTTGCAGATCCATGGCGTCCAGCGAGTCAAAGCGGTCTTGCAATTCAACACCGTAGGCACCAATGTTCTGCACCGGTGAAGCACCCACTGTACCCGGAATCAGGGCCAAGTTTTCCAACCCGGGGTAACCTTGCTCCAGGGTCCAGGCCACGAAGTCGTGCCAGTTTTCGCCGGCACCGGCTTCCACGATGAAAGTCTTTGCCGTCTCGCTGACCAAACACCGGCCTTTGATCTCGACTTTGAGAACCAGCGGCTTCACATCGCCCGTCAGCACCACATTGCTGCCCCCGCCCAACACAAATTTGGGCATTTCACGCAACACGGGATCTGCCATCAGACCAAGGGCATCCGCTTCACTGCCAATGCGCGCCAGTGCGTGAGCCTTGGCGACGATATGGAAGGTGTTGAAGGACTGGAGGGGGACGTTTTTCTCGACTAACATGGCAAGATTGTCGCATTGGGGTGCAGCCCACCCCCGCGCAGCCAAAACCAACTATTGAGTCAACGAATATGCCTTCATTTGATACCGTCTGCGAAGCAGAAATGTCCAAAGTCAAAAACGGGGTAGACAACACCTCAAAGGAGATAACCACCCGCTTTGACTTCAAAGGCACCTCGGCCAGTGTTGCGCTCAAGGACAAAGAGATCACGCTGATTGGAGACGCAGAATTCCAGCTCGACCAGATTGAAGATGTGCTGCGCAACAAGCTCACCAAACAAGAGGTTGACGTGCGTTTTCTGGACATCGGCGACGTGCAAAAAATGGGTGGCGACAAGGTCAAGGTGGTCATCAAGGTGCGCAACGGCATTGAGACCGAAGTGTCCAAAAAAATTCAGCGCGCCATCAAAGACAGCAAAATCAAGGTTCAGGCCGCCATTCAGGGCGACGCCGTGCGGGTGACCGGTGCCAAGCGTGACGACCTGCAGGCAGCCATGGCCCTTATCCGCAAGGAGGTGGCCGATTTGCCTCTGAGCTTCAACAATTTCCGCGATTGATGATCCAGAACCTGCTGCACAAACGCCTTTAGAGACAAGACGTGAGTATCCAGAGCGCAAACGAGTACGATGACCTGCTGGCCTTGTGGTCGGATCTGGAATCCGGTTTGGGCGTCATTCTGGGGAGCCCCGACAGCACGCAGGAGTTTGCCCAGCGCGTGGTGCAATACGACCGTTGGATGCAGGGCCTGTTGCATCGCGACCCCGATGTGGGCTTGTACCTGTTGTTTCAGTTGGCCGCCAACTCACCGGTGGGATACAGCGCCTCGCACGCGCTGGTTTGTGCTGTGCTGTGCCATCTGATTGCCATTGAACTGGGCATAGCTCCCAAGGAGCGCGACAGCCTGGTGCATGCCGCCTTAACCATGAACATTGCCATGACCGCCATGCAGGACGTTCTGGCAACGCAGGTCGAAAAGCCCACGGTGCAGCAACAGGACATGATCAAGGCCCACTCGGTCAAAGGCGCGCTGATGGTGTCCAACCTGGGCGTAACCGACGGGCAGTGGCTAGAGATTGTGTCCAACCACCATGATGACGCAGTGGAGCGCGCAGATTTCCACACTGCACCTCCTGGCACACGCCTGTCCCGTATCCTAAAAGTGGTCGACCGCTATGCGGCGATGATCAGCCCGCGTATGTCGCGTGCGGGTCGCACTGCCACGGAGTCGGCCCGCTCCATCATGGCCAATGCGTCGGCAAAAACTGATGAAATAGGCCACGCGCTGGTGCGCGCCGTGGGCCTGTGCCCGCCCGGCACCTATGTGCGTCTGGACAGCGAAGAACTGGGCGTGGTCTTGCGCCGCAGCAGCCAGCACAACCAACCGTTTGTTGCCATCATCGGCAAACCGACCGGTGAGTTGATCCCGGCGCCCCGATTGCACTGGACTGAGCACAGCCCAAGAATTCGATCAGCCCTGGCAGCGTCTGCGGTGCGGGTACGGCTCAATCACTTTCACATCCTGCAGTTGGGTGCCATCGCCACGCAGTAGCTAGAGCCACCACGCTCAAGGTAGCGAATGCTTCTTCTTTCCCAGCTTTGATTCTGTGCCCTTGGCCAAACGTCCGATATTTTCGGCATGCCGCCAGATCAGCAGCAATGACATCACCGAGGTAGACAGCACCACACTCTTGTCCATGGCCCAGACCACGCCGTCACCAAAAATGCAATACACCGGTGCAAACACCGAAGACACCAGAGACGCAAACGACGAGTAGCGGAAAAAATAGGCAATCAACAACCAGGTAATTCCCGTGGCCAGCCCCAAAATCCAGCTCGTGGCCAGCAACACGCCCAGTGCGGTAGCCACGCCTTTGCCCCCTTCAAACCGGAAGAACACCGGAAACAGGTGGCCCAGAAAGGCTGCCAGCCCTACCATGGCCATGCTTCCATCGCCCAGACCGTACGGTGCGCCATACCACTTGACCAGCATCACGGGCAACCAGCCCTTGAATGCGTCCAGAAAGAGCGTCACGATGGCCGCTGCCTTGCTGCCAGAGCGCAGCACATTGGTGGCACCGGGATTCTTGCTGCCAAAGGTGCGCGGGTCATTCAGACCCATGGCACGGCTCACAATCACCGCAAACGACAGCGACCCCACCAGATAGGCTGCCAACACGGCCAGCCAAGGGTAAAAAGAGACAAGCGAATCCAAAACCATTTCTCCTGAGATCAATCAGACAAAGCGCACTGTACCTGCTTTGCCGACAGCAACTGGACACATACGGCAGGGTCTATGCCCACCAGATAGCCCCGTCGCCCTCCATTGATCAATATTTTGGGCAAGGCCAAAATACTTTCCTCGATAAAGACCGGCATGCTGCGGCGCGTGCCAAAAGGCGAGGTGCCACCCACCAGATAGCCACTGTGCCGATTGGCGACCTCGGGCGCGCAGGGTTCTACCGACTTGGCACCGATTTGCCGCGCCAGATTCTTCGTGGAGACCTTGCGGTTGCCATGCATTAGCACCAGCAGCGGCTTGGCATCCTGGTCCTGCATGACCAGGGTCTTGACCACAGCAAACGGATCGAATCCCAGCACCTGGGCGCTGTGCTGGGCACCCCCATGCTCCAGGTATTCATAGGGGTGTTCGGTATAGACCACCTTGTTGGTCTTGAGCAACTGGGTGGCAGGAGTTTCGGAGACATGATCTTTTTTGGCCATGGCCGTATTTTCCTGTAAGAAGCACTACTCAAAACAGACCAATGGCATTGGGCCTACACTGCCCCACTCCACTTTGACGGAAAACCCATTGTGAAGAATTTGAACACCCTGCTGCTTTGTGCCGCTCTGATTGCCTCTGGCACCGTCTGCGCCCAACCGACAGCACCCGCAGCGCCGTTGCAAACCCTGGGTTTGCAGGCCCACAACATGGTGGGCGAGCCATTTGTCCACACCGCGCTGAAAGGCAAAGTTGCCATCGTGTTCTTCTGGTCTACATCATGTGCGGTATGCCGCGACAGCCTTCCCGAGTTGCGTGCCAACTTGGCAGGGTGGCGCGACAAGCCGTTTGCACTTGTCACCGTCAACGTAGATGCCAAAGCCAGTGACTGGCTAGCCTATGAAAGCATTTTGAGCAAGACCAAAATGCCCCCCAAAACCCTGTACGCCCTGCGCCAGGACGAAGGCCGACCGGTACCGCCAAAGTTGCCGCTGACGCTACTGGTGAATGCGCAAGGAAAAGTGGTGGCCCGCTTTGAGGGGCGTTTGGCGCCTGAGGCATGGGATGGCGTGGCAGATTTGATGCCGTAAAAGACGCAATGCACTTCCCGCACAACGGCACCCGAGCAGCGCACATGGAACGCCTCTGACCGCACCCATTGGATGACTCCGAACTGACCAAGGTCAATCTTTTGGCAAGATGCGGGTGCTAGGATGACTCGGAAACCTAGGGCAAACCCTAGAGTCATAACCAGAGGTGAAATCATGAGAAAGAAAGTTGTTTCCGCAGCCGAAGCCATTGCCATCTTGCGCGACGGCGATACCTTGTGTTGTGCCGGTTTTGGCAGCAATGGTGTGCCGGTTGAACTGATTCTGGCGCTGGAAAAGCGCTTTGTGGAAACCGCCACGCCGCGCAACCTGACTCTGCTGTTTGGCGGTGGCCCCGGCGACGGAGGAACGGGCGGTGTCAACCACCTGGCGCATGAAGGCATGCTCAAGCGCGTCATCGGCGGCCACTATGGCCTGGTGCCGCAGATCGGCAAGCTGGCCATGGAAAGCAAGGTGGAGGCCTACAACCTGCCGCTGGGCGTCATTTCCCATCTGTTCCGCGACATTGCCTGTGGCCTGCCGGGAACCGCGTCCAAGGTCGGTCTGGGCACTTTTGTCGACCCACGGCTGGAAGGCGGCAAGATCGGCACCAAAACCACCGAAGATCTGGTCAGCGTCATCAACCTGGGTGGCAAAGAGTTGCTGTATTACAAAACCATGCCGATCTCGGTGGCGTTTATTCGTGGCACCAGTGCGGATGCCGAAGGCAATATCACCATGGAGCGTGAAACCCTCACACAAGACATGCTGGCCATTGCCACGGCCACCAAGAACAGTGGAGGTTTCGTCATTGCCCAGGTGGAGCGCATAGCAGAGCGTGGCTCGCTGAACCCGCGCCGGGTCAAGGTGCCCGGCATTCTGGTGGACTGCGTGGTGGTGGCCTCTGCCGAGAATCACCCGCAAAACCTCAATGGTGCCTACAACCCGGCCTTCTCGGCCGAAGTGCGGGTGCCGCTGGACGCCATTGCCCCCATGGCGCTGGACGAGCGCAAGGTGATTGCACGACGCGCCGCGTTTGAACTGCTGCCCAACGCAGTGGTGAACCTGGGCATTGGCATGCCCGAAGGCGTGGCAGCGGTGGCCAATGAAGAAAAAATCCTGAAGTACATGACACTCACCGCCGAGCCCGGCGTGATTGGTGGCATGCCTGCGTCCGGCGTGAACTTTGGCGCTGCCACCAACCCCGATGCGGTGGTGGACATGAACCAGCAGTTCGACTTTTACGACGGCGGTGGCCTGGACCTGGCCTGCCTGGGCCTGGCCGAATGCGACCCGGCGGGCAGCATCAACGTCAGCCGCTTCGGCCCCAAGCTGGCCGGTGCCGGTGGCTTCATCAACATCACGCAAAACAGCCGCACCGTGGTGTTTGTGGGCACCTTCACAGCCGGTGGCCTCAAGGTCAAGGTGGCAGACGGCAAAGTGACCATCCTGCAGGAGGGGCGTGCGCGCAAGTTCGTCAACAAGATCGAACAGGTCACCTTCAGCGGGCCCTACGCCTCCAGCACCGGGCAAAACGTGCTGTATGTGACCGAGCGCTGCGTGTTCAAGCTCTCCCCCGGCGGGCTGGAATTGACCGAAGTGTCACCCGGCATCGATATTGACAAAGACATCCTGGCACACATGGACTTCCGGCCCATCATCAACAACCC
>CAJAVE010000213.1 GCA_903945325.1 uncultured beta proteobacterium
CGCACGTTGACGTCGTCGTCCACCACGACGATGAACTTGGTGTACATGAACTGGCGCAGGTGGCTCCACACGCCCATCATCACGCGCCGGGCGTGGCCGGGGTAAGCCTTTTTGATCTGCACCAGCGCCATGCGGTAGCTGCAGCCCTCTGGTGGTAAATAGAAATCGGTGATCTCGGGGAACTGGCGTTGCAACAGCGGCACGAACAGCTCGTTCAGCGCCATGCCCAGCACCGCCGGCTCATCCGGTGGCTTGCCGGTGTAGGTGGAGTGGTACATCGGGTCTTTGCGCATCGTGATGCGGTCGATGGTGAACACCGGGAACTGGGCCTGTTCGTTGTAGTAACCGGTGTGATCACCATACGGGCCTTCCAGCGCGTGCTGGTAGCCGCTGGGGTGAGAAGCGTCCGGGTAGATGTGGCCTTCGAGCACGATCTCGGCGCTGGCGGGCACGCGCAGCTCGCTTCCCAGTGCCTTCACCAGTTCGGTGCGGCCACCGCGCAGCAAGCCGGCAAACTGGTATTCGGACAGACTGTCGGGCACCGGCGTGACCGCACCCAATATCGTGGCCGGGTCGGCGCCAATGGCGACCACCACCGGATACGGCTGACCGGGGTTCTTGATGCCATGCTCCCGGAAGTCCTGCGCGCCACCGCGGTGCGCCAGCCAGCGCATGATGACCTGGTTGCGGTTGAGCACTTGCTGGCGGTAAATGCCCAGGTTCTGCCGTGGCTTGTTCGGGCCCTGGGTGATAACCAGGCCCCAGGTGATCAGCGGTGCCACATCGCCGGGCCAGCAATGCTGGATGGGAAGACGGGACAGGTCCACATCGCTTCCCTCCCACACCACTTCCTGGCAGGGGGCCGAGCGCAGCTCCTTGGGCGCCATGTTCCACAGGGTCTTCAAGAGGCTGCGCATGCCCACCATTTCCTTGAAGCCCTTGGGCGCCTCGGGCTCCTTGAGGGACGCCAGCAACTCACCAAAAGGGCGAAGGCCTTTCAAGTCGGAGACGCCCATGGCGCGGGCCACACGCTCGGGTGTGCCAAACAGGTTGCCCAGCACCGGCATGGTGTGGCCACTGACGTTCTCAAACAGGATGGCCGGGCCGCTGGCGCGCAACACGCGATCGCACAAGGCGGTCATTTCCAGATACGGGGATACCGGCTCGGCGATACGGCGTAGATCACCCGCCGCTTCGAGCTGGGTGATGAAGTCGCGCAGGTCGTGATAGCTCATTGTTCGTTTTGTCCGCTCCAGCGCGCGACCAGTGTGTGCGGCACCTCCAACAGATCGAGTGCGCGGGCCACGCTGAAATCCACGATGTCATCAATAGTCTTGGGGCGCAGGTAGAACGCGGGCATCGGCGGGCAGATGATGGCCCCAGCTTCAGTCACGCTGACCATGTTGCGCAGGTGGATCAGACTCAACGGCGATTCGCGCACCATCAGCACCAGGCGACGGCGCTCCTTGAGCAGCACATCGGCGGCGCGCGTGATCAGGTTGTCCGACAGGCCGTGCGCAATGGCCGCCAACGTGCGCATGGAGCACGGTGCCACGACCATACCGCTGCTCTGGAAGGAGCCGCTGGCTATTGCCGCGCCGATGTTGGCGATGTCATGCACGTGGTCAGCCAGGGCTTCAATGTCGGCTCGCTGCTGGCCGTGTTCTTCCTCCACGTTTCGCCAGCCTGCGCTGGACACTACTAGATGCGACTCAACGCCCGGCGTGTCTCGCAGGACCTGCAACAGGCGCACGCCATACACGGCACCGCTGGCGCCTGAGATGGCCACAATGATGCGCCGTGGCGACGATGTCATTCCGTTGTGCGTTTGCGAGGCAGAAAGCGGGCCAGCACCTTGTCGGGCGTCCATTGCTTCAAGTCCAGCACTGGCAGCTCCAGTGCATCAATGGAGTTTTTGACAATCAAACCCA
>CAJAVE010000214.1 GCA_903945325.1 uncultured beta proteobacterium
CGCAGCCACTACGTCTTGCATGATGCGGGTGGCAGCCAGCATGGCGTCCTTGCGCAGCGCCATGGGCGTGGGGCCGGCGTGGGCTTCCATGCCGGTCACGGTGCAGTCAAACCAGCGAATACCCAGCACGCCGCTGACCACGCCAATGGTCACGTCGTTGTCTTCCAGCACCGGGCCCTGCTCGATGTGCGTCTCGAAATACGCGCCAATCGGGTGGTCGCCAGGTTCCTGCTCGCCGACGTAGCCAATGCGCTCCAGCTCACCCTTGACGCTCTTGCCTTCGGTGTCTGTCGCAGCATAGGCATGCTCCAGCGTGAAGGCCTTGGCAAACACGCCCGAGCCCATCATCACCGGCACAAAGCGCGAGCCTTCTTCGTTGGTCCAGAACGCCACTTCAATCGGCGCTTCGGTTTCAATGCCGAGATCATTGAGCGTGCGCACGACCTCAATGCCGGCCAAAACGCCGTAGTTGCCATCGAACTTGCCACCCGTGGGCTGGGTGTCGATATGGCTGCCGGTCATGACGGGTGGCAGGCTGTTGTTGCGCCCCGCGCGGCGCATGAAGCCGTTTCCGATTTTGTCAATGGTGATGGTCATGCCCGCCTCACGAGCCCAGCCCAGCACCAGGTCGCGGCCCTGTTTGTCGAGATCGGTCAGGGTCAAACGGCAGACACCGCCTTTGGGTGTGGCGCCGATTTTGGCCAGCTCCATCAGGGAATCCCACAGGCGTTCACCGTTGATACGGATGGTGTCGATGTTGGTCATATTTTGACTCCTTGGGTTTTAGCGCTGGACAGCAGTGGGAGCCAACGTCTCAGCCCGCAACTTCGCAGCCGCAAAGTTGGAACTGAACGGCGCACGCTTGACATATCGCCCCTTGCCCTGCACCGCCCGCAAATCGCCCTGCACAAACACCAGCTCACCCTGGCTGATGGTGTGGCTGGGGATGCCCTTGACGGTGCGACCCTCAAAGATATTGAAGTCACCCTTGCTGAACTGCGTCTTGGCCGACAGGGTCTTGGTCCCTGCCGGATCCCACACCACCAGGTCGGCGTCGGCTCCAACCGACACGCTGCCCTTTTGCGGATAGATATTGAACAGCTTGGCCGTGTTGGCCGAGGTAATGGCGACAAACTCGCTCGGCGTCAGGCGGCCGGTGTTGACGCCCTCGTCCCAGATAACAGCCAGGCGCTCTTCCACGCCGCCGCAGCCGTTGGGGATCTTGGCAAAGTCGTCCTTGCCAGCGGCCTTTTGCGCGGCGCAAAAGGTGCAGTGGTCGGTGGCCGTGGTGTGCAGGCTGCCACTTTGCAGGCCGCGCCACAGAAATTCCTGGTTGCCTTTGGGGCGAAAAGGCGGGCTCATGACATGGGCGGCGGCCGTCGCAAAGTCCGGATGGCGGTACACGCTGTCGTCCACCACCAGATGACCGGCCAGTACCTCGCCATAGACGCGCTGGCCCCGGGCGCGGGCACGTGCGATGGCTTCAGCCGCTTCAATACAACTCACATGCACCACGTAGATCGGCACGTTCAGCACATCGGCAATGGCGATGGCGCGGTTGGCAGCTTCCCCTTCCACACCGGTGGGGCGTGAAAGTGGGTGCCCCTCAGGACCGGTAATGCCACGGTCAGCCATTTCCTTTTGCAGCAAAAACACCAGCTCGCCGTTTTCCGCATGCACGGTAGGCATGGCGCCCAGTTCCATGCAGCGCTTGAAGCTGTTCACCAGGGTTTCGTCGTCGCACATGATGGCGTTCTTGTAGGCCATGAAGTGCTTGAAGCTGTTCACACCCTCCTGCTGCACCAGTGTGCCCATGTCGCGTTTGACGGTTTCGTCCCACCAGGTGATGGCAACATGGAAGCTGTAGTCGCTGGCAGCCTTTTCCGCCCAGCCGCGCCAGGTCTGGTAGGCCTCCAGAATGTTTTGCTGCGGGTTGGGGATGACGAAGTCGATGATGGTCGTGGTGCCCCCGGCCAGCCCGGCTGCCGTGCCGGTGTAGAAGTCGTCCATGGTCGTGGTGCCCATGAAGGGCAGCTGCATGTGGGTGTGCGGGTCGATGCCGCCGGGCATGACGTACTGGCCGAGCGCGTCCACCACCGTAGCACCTGCAGGGGCGGTCAGGTTGTCGCCCACGGCGATGATGGTGCCGTTTTGGGTGATCACGTCCGCTTTGAACGCCCGGTCAGCGTTGACGACGATGCCGCCACGAATAAAGTGGGTTGACATGGTTACTCCTAAATGTATAGCTGGTTGCGCAGTATTGACGGGGTCTAGAGGCCAATTTGGCTACTAATTTTCTGTCCCATTACGTTCGCATCGGGTTGTTGGGGTGCGTGGTCCAGTTGGCGTATTGTTCACTCACCACTTTGCCTGTGCGCAAGTCTTTTTCACCGGGGGTCAAATCGCGCAGGGTGATGCACTCGGGCACCGGGCAGACGACAGCGCACAGGTTGCAGCCCACACAGTCGTCCTCGCGCACCTCAAAGTGGCGTTTGCCGTCTTTCTCAAACGTGATGGCCTGGTGCGAGGTGTCTTCGCAGGCAATGTGGCAGCGCCCGCACTGGATGCAGGTGTGCTGGTTGATGACCGCCTTGCTGATGTGGTTCAGGTTCAGGTACTGCCAATTGGTCACGCTGGGCAGGGCCTTGCCCACAATTTGCTCCACGCTGGTGAAACCCATCTCGTCCATGTAGTTGGACAGGCCGTCCGCCATCTCCTGCACGATCTTGAAGCCGTAGACCATGGCGGCGGTGCAGACCTGCACGTTACCCGCGCCCAGGGCGATGAAGTCCAGCGCGTCGCGCCAGTTGCCAATGCCACCAATACCGGAAATCGGCAGGCCCGCGGTCAGCGGGTCGCGCGCGATCTCGGCCACCATGTTCAGTGCAATCGGTTTGACAGCCGGGCCGCAGTAACCACCGTGTGAACCCTTGCCGCCGGTCGAAGGCGACATGGTCAGCGAGTACGGGTCCACACCCATGATGGAGTTGATGGTGTTGATCAGACTCACCGCATCGGCTCCGCCCTTTCTGGCTGCACGCGCGGGCAGACGGATGTCGGTGATGTTTGGGGTGAGTTTGACGATGACGGGCCGTTGGCTGTACTGCTTGCACCAGGCAGTGACCATCTCGATGTACTCCGGCACCTGCCCCACGGCGGCGCCCATGCCGCGCTCGCTCATGCCGTGTGGGCAACCGAAGTTGAGTTCAATGCCATCGGCCCCGGTGTCCGCCAGGCGCGACAGGATGGCTTTCCAGCTTTCCTCCTGGCAGGGCACCATCAGCGAGACCACCATGGCCCGGTCCGGCCAGTTGCGTTTGACCTCGGCGATCTCGCGCAGGTTGAGGTCCAGGTCGCGGTCGGTAATGAGTTCAATGTTGTTGAAGCCCAGCAAACGCCGGTCTGGCGTGAGCAGCGCGCCGTAGCGCGGGCCGTTGACATTGACGATGGGCGGCCCGGCCTCGCCCAGCGTTTTCCAGACGACGCCGCCCCAACCGGCCTCAAAGGCGCGGTTGACGTTATAGGCCTTGTCGGTGGGTGGCGCGCTGGCCAGCCAAAAGGGGTTGGGGCTGCTGATGCCAGCAAAGGTGGTGTGCAAGTTGGCCATCGTGTTCTCCAAATCTTGGGATGCGCTGCGGCGCTCAGGCGCGATTCAGGTAGGCGTGGATGGCGTGGGCCGACTGCTTGCCGTGCTCCACGGCTGCGACTGTCAGGTCCAGCCCCCCGGCGCGGCAATCGCCACCCGCCCACACACCGGCCAGGCTGGTCTGGCCCTCGGCGTCAGTGGCAATGCGCCCCGCGTTCAGCGTGAGGCCCGATTGACGGAACAGCGGGTTGCCCAATTGCTGGCCAATGGCTTTGAGCACCATGTCGGCCTGCAGCACTTCCGTCTCGCCGGTGGCCTGCAGCGTGCCATCCACCAGCGTCTGGCGGGCAAAGCGCACGGCGCAGACGTGGCCCGCGTCCTGTGCTGCGGGGTTGGCCAGATCCAGCGTGCCGACGATTTCCTGCGGTGCCAGCCAGTGGTGAATGCGCACGCCATTGGTTTGCGCCCACTCCTGTTCGGCCTGCGAGGCGGACAACCCCTCAGGGCCGCGACGGTACACCATGTGAACGGTCTCACTACCCAGCCGCCGCGTCTGCACGGCAGCGTCCACCGCCGTCATGCCGCCGCCAATCACCACCACACGCCGGCCCACCGGCAGCGTGGACAAATCCGCGCATTGGCGAAGCTCGGCGATGAAGTCCACCGCGTTGCGTACACCCTTCAAATGCTCGCCGGGCACGCCCAGCGTGCGCGTCGCAGACAGGCCCATCCCCAGAAACACCGCGCCAAAGTCCCGCCGCAAGCTGTCGAGTTGTGCGGTGGTCTCCAGCTTCCAGTTGTGGTGAACGGTGATACCACCAATGGCCAGCAGCCACTGCACCTCGCGCTGGGCAAAGTTGTCAGGCGTCTTGTAGCTGGCGAGTCCGTATTCATTCAGTCCGCCCGTTTTTGGGCGTGCGTCGAACAGCGCCACGTCGTGGCCCTGGCGTGCCAGGGTGTGCGCGCAAGCCAGACCGGCGGGGCCTGCGCCGACCACGGCCACGGTTTTTCCAGTCGCCGTGGCGCGGGTGAAGATGTGCGGTTGGGCGCTCTCCATCAGCGCGTCCACCGCGTGGCGCTGCAGGCGGCCAATGGCCACGGGCTTGCCTTCTTGCGTAGTACGCACGCACACTGCCTCACACAGGTTCTCGGTCGGGCAGACCCGCGCGCACATGCCGCCCAGCGGGTTGGACTCCAAAATGGTGCGCGCTGCGCCCCGCAGGTTGTCGTCCGCTATGCGTTTGATGAAGGAGGGCACGTCAATGCTGGTGGGGCAGGCCGTGGCGCAGGGCGCATCGAAGCAATAGAGACAGCGCTCAGCTTCCAATAGCGCCTGCGAGCGCGTCAGGCGCGGGCTGGCGTCGGCAAACGCTGTGGCGTAATCGGACGCCGCCAAGCGGCCGGGGCGAATATCGGGATGGTGGGCGACCGTCATATTGGCAACTCCTGTTCGGAAATCTGACCGTTCAGTCAGGTTCGCGCCTGCATACTAGCAATTGTGGTGCCAGCATGTAACTAGGGGTTTATCCGCGGATTGAAGGCACTGGTGGCCTTCACGCCATCCGATCAGGTTCCAGCAACCTCGGGTGCCGGACACAGCAAAGACGCTTTTGGATAGACTCCGGCCATGTTCCAGCATTGCCCGAAGTGCGGCCATAGCCCCTTGCCAGCCAACCAAAGCCTTCCGGCTGCATGCCCGGCCTGCGGCGTCATACTGGCAAAGCTCGCGCACGTAATCGACGAAAGTGACGACAGTCCTTCGGATATCGGACTCCTGCCAGAAATTCCCACGCGCATGGATCCCGTTAGCTTTTGGGCACGGGTCGGGCTGCTGGTGGTGTTTGCGGTCTGGGGAGCAACCTTGATAGGGCTGGACTTCCGCACCGGCGAGATGGGCAATTCATTCATTCACCGGCCCCTGCTGGTTTTTCATGAAGCAGGTCATGTGCTGTTCCGTCTGCTGGGGGAATGGATGATGGTTCTGGGTGGTAGTTTGGGCCAACTCATCATGCCGGCCATTCTTGCCGGTGCGCTGCTTGTCAAAAACCGGGATCCCTTTGGCGCGTCCATCGGTTTGTGGTTCTTCGGGGTCTCACTGCTGGATGTGGCTCCCTATGTGTACGATGCCTTGCACCCACAACTGATGCTGCTCTCCGGCATGACCGGTGAAGAGGGCGGACACGACTGGATCTACCTGTTGACATCCCTCGGGTTACTGCCGAAGGCTCAAATCATTGGCGCAGTGGTTCACAAATTGGGCGCATTGGTTGTGATTCTCTCTCTGGCTTGGGGTGCCTGGGTCCTGCGCGTCCAGCATCAAAAAAGTGTCCCGTGATGGGCGGGCACGATCCAGTCTGGCTCCCCATGGCAGGGCAATGACCCGGCGCAACAGTTAGCAAACCGCGCCAACGTGTGGAGACTAAAATGGGCTGGCCCAGCGCGGAGTTTTCTGCCGGTACTTTTTGTGTCTCGTAGCCCATGTCCGCCGTCAGTTTTTTGATTTGTGATCCCAGCCCGGCCCTGCAGACTTTCTTTCAGCAGATGATTGCCGGTTATGGCTTTGATGCCGCTGCCATCAAGACCACCGGCAATCCGCAGGCGGCGGCCGAAATCGCACCCTCCCTGAAGCCAGATTTTTTGGTGACCGACTGGTTTGCCAAGGAGTCCGTGACCGGCATTGCGCTGCACCAACAGCTCACCGCCATCAACCCGGAATGCCGGTTTGGCCTGCTGGCGCATGGCACCCAGGCAGCCCATGCGCAGGAAGCGCGTGACGCAGGCGCGCTGTTCTTGTTGCCCAAACCTTTTTCGGCCGACAACGCGCGTACCGAGCTGGCACGGGCGGTGGACCAACTGGCGTCCAGTCATCCCGGAGTAGTCAAGCATGTTCGAGCCCGGCACAAAGAGGCAGCCCAACTGTGGGCTGCCAACCTGAAGATCCCCGAGTTGCCCAAATTCAAACCGGGTGACCGGGTCACCTACCGCGGCCAGACGGAAGTCGTCCAGCATGTCATCCTGCGCCGGGGCGAGATGGTGGTGCAGCTGCGCGATGTGGCCGGGTTGATCGAATCGAGCCGGATTCAGCCGCGTTAGCGTTCAATAGCATCTGACACCCGCCTTTGCATCCCGTCCGCACCGTGCGGTCACCTCCGTCCTAAAACGCAACTCGTGTGGCTGGGCGCAGACGGGGATTGCGGCTTTTTAATACTCCCCACTCTCCCCCAGCCCCTCTCGCCCCGCCGGGCGAAAGGGGGGCTTAAACAGCCGATTTTGTGTGTTCGCTCCGAATACGGTGCTACTTTAGTGAGGTTGCGGTACGTGCTTGGTCTCTCAGGTTTTTGTCGTGACGGTCGTAGTGAACGACTCTGGGTCTGCGCTCCCACGGCGGGCCGCTGCGCGAGCCCGCCAAATCGGCAGTTAAGGCCCCCCTTTCGCCCGGCGGGGCGAGAGGGGCTGGGGGAGAGTGGGGGTAAACAAGAGTGGGGGTCTACAAAAGCTGCGCAGCAAAAACCCATCGCCAATAATCAGAAAAACAGGAACAGACATGACAACCCAAGAAAAACCCTCCGCCCTCCCCCACATCAAGGTGCTGGACCTCTCCAGAGTCCTGGCCGGTCCCTGGTGCACCCAGATGCTGGCCGACCTGGGCGCTGATGTCATCAAAGTGGAGAAACCCGGCGAGGGCGACGACACCCGCCACTGGGGCCCGCCCTTCCTGCAGGACGCGCAGGGCAACAACACAAAACACGCCACTTACTACACCGCCTGCAACCGCAACAAGCGCTCCGTCACCATCGACATCGCCAAACCCGAAGGCCAGGCCCTGATCCGCCAGATGGCGTTGCAGAGCGACGTGCTGGTCGAGAACTTCAAGGTGGGCGGTCTGGCGAAGTACGGGCTGGACTATGCAAGCCTCAAAACGCTGAACCCGCGCCTGATTTACTGCTCCATCACCGGCTTTGGCCAGGATGGCCCTTACGCCGGTCGGGCGGGCTACGACCTGATGGTCCAGGCCATGACCGGCATGATGGACATCACCGGCCGGGCCGACGGCACTCCCGGTGGCGGGCCGCAGCGGGTGGGTGTGGCACTGACCGACCTGTTCACCGGTGTGTACGCGTGCAGCGCCATCCTGGCTGCCATCGAAGTGCGCCACCGCACAGGGCAGGGTCAGTACATTGACATGGCACTGCTCGATGTCGGCATGGCGATTCTGGCCAACCAGGCCGCAGGATTTTTGAACACCGGCCGGGTGCCCCAGCGCCAAGGCAACAGCCACCCCAGCCTGGCGCCCTACCAGGACTTCCCCACGGCAAATGGCGCCATGCTGCTGGCCATTGGCAATGACGGGCAATTTGCACGCTTTTGCGAAGCCACCGGCCAGGCGCAGTGGGCGACAGATGCACGATTTGCCAGCAACACCCTGCGGGTTGAAAACCGTGCAGCTTTGATACCGGCCATCGAAGCCGTCACCCGCACACGCACCACCGCCCAGTGGATCGCGCTGCTGGAAGACAAGGCCGTACCCTGTGGCCCCATCAACTCAGTGGGTCAGGCCTTTGCGGACGAGCAGGTGTTGTCCAGGAAATTAGTGGCAAATCAGGCTGTAGAGCATATGGGTACTGCGCAAACAGCTATTCAATCGATAGCAACGGTTGCCAGCCCGCTGCGACTGATGGACACGCCGCCGGTGTTGCTCCGCGCGCCGCCCGCACTGGGTGAGCACACCATTGCCGTCCTCGCAAGCCTTGGGCTCGATGCTGCCGCGATCGAGAAATTGCGCCAACTGGGGGTCATCCAGGTGCTATCCTGATGCGTCGTCGCCGCGTTGAGTAACCCAGCCCAATGGCATGAAGCAATCCTTCACACCGATCCGCCTGTTGATTGAAGTCCTGTTGATCGTGGCAGGGGCCGCTGTGTTCGTCCTCGTTGCCTTGCCGGTGCTGACACCCGGGTTGACAGGGCTTGTGGCCGGATTTGTTGGCGTCACCTTGTTGTTGTTGCTGTGTTCGCCCATGGTTTACTGGCGCAGCATGGTCGCTACGCGGCGGGCGGATTCCCGGCCCCAAGGCGAGCGCGACTCGCCAGACAAACGCTTCAATTTCAGCATGCGCGCAGCCATTGCACTGGTGGCCGCAGCTCAGGCCGTGGGGCTGGCGGCCACGGTTGCGATGGTGTTCTGGCTAAAAGAAAGCCTTGACCACGATACACAGGCACATTTTGACCGGAGCGCGGAGCGTGTGCAAAACGAAGTCAAGCGCCGCTTCATCCAGCCCATGTCTGGTCTCAAAGGCGCGCGAGGAACCTTTGCCGCCAGCACCAATGTCAGCCGAATGGACTTTCGGGCGTACGTGGAGTCGCGGGACCTGGCGGTCGAGTTTCCCGGCATCCGGGGGTTTGGCTTTGTTGCCCGCGTGCAACGCGGCGACCTGGATGCCTTTGTGGTGGCCGAGCGTGCCGACCATGCCCCCGAGTTTGTCGTGCAGTCCCAGGGATCTGGGCCTGATCTCTTTGTTGTCAAATTTATCGAGCCGATAGCGGATAACCGGGCTGCCTTTGGATTTGATATTGGTCAGGAAACCGTGCGACGCGAAGCGGCTGAGCGCGCCATGAACTCCGGACAGCCGGCGTTGAGCGGGAAGATTGCGTTGGTTCAGGATGGTCGGCATCGCCCAAGCTTGTTGTACTTCCTGCCCGTTTACCGCAATGGCGTTGACCCGGTCACCGCGTTCCAGCATCGCGCTGCACTGGTGGGACTGCTGTATACGCCCATGGTGGCCGATGAACTTTTCTTCGGGCTGGGGGGCGCGGCTGATGGCAACTTGCGGGTGGAGCTTTTTGACGGGGATGCCGGTCAACCTGAAAACCGGCTGTATGACTCTGCAGCCATAAGTGATGATGCAACACCCACTGCCCCCACTACCCCTAGCGCAGCGCCGCCACCGTCTTTTGTGCAGGTCTACGCTATCAGCGAGGGCGGTCGTGACTTGGCTCTTCGTCTGAGCAGCACGTCCGTATTCGATGCGAGTCAGGACCGGTCCATTTTGGCGCTGGCAGCCCTGACCGGCACATTGGCCAGCATGCTGGGTGCCCTGACAGTCTGGTTGCTGGCCGTCGGGCGCTTGCGGGCCCAGCGGCAGGCACAGAGGATGACGGCCGATCTGGACCGCCTGGCACGGGTGGTTCAACACACCAGCAACGCAGTCACCATCGCCGACGCGCAGATGCGCATCACTTGGGTCAACGATGGCTTTACCCGTCTGACTGGCTACACACTTGAAGAGGCCATGGGGCGCACACCGGGTGAATTGTTGGCAACTCCCAAAGCCGACCCGCAAACCATAGAGATACTGCGAGGCGCTTTGGCAAGGGCTGAATCCTGCCGGGTGGAGGTGCTCAACCGGGCCAAAGATGGCCGCGAGTACTGGGTGGACACCGAAGTGCAGCCCACCCACGATGCCCAGGGCCTGCTGGTCGGGTTCATGGAGATTGGGTCCGACATCACGCTGCAAAAGCAGACGCAGAAGAAGCTGGAATCCGCACTGCGCGCATCCAGCACCATGCTCAGCACCGTGGAGATCCACACCATCGTGTCGATTTCTGATCGCCATGGCGTCATCACCGAGGTCAATGACGCGTTCTGCGACATCTCGGGATACAGCCGCGAGGAATTGATAGGGCAGGATCACAGCTTCCTGGGCTCCGGTACGCAAGGCACCGAGTTCTGGCGTGACATGTGGGCCGCCATTTCGACCGGCGCCTCCTGGCGTGGCGACATTTGCAATCGCGCCAAGGACGGCACCCTGTACTGGGTGGACAGCATGATTGCGCCCTTCATCGGTGACGACGGACTGGTCGAAAAGTTTGTTTCCATTCGCACCGACATCACCGCCCGCAAGCGCGACCAGCAAGTGCTGGCGGAGATGTCCGACCGCATGACGCTGGCCATCGAAGGCGGCAGTGACGGTTTGTGGGATTGGCTGGACATCAACACCAATGCGCAGTGGTGGTCGCCCAGCTATTACGCGCTGATGGGCTACACACCGCAAGAACTGCCGGCCAGTCTGGCCAGTTTCAGCAGCATCTTGCACCCCGACCATGTGGAACTGTGCAGCCAGGCCGCAGCCGATGCGATTGCCGGCAAGCGGGACTACGACGAAGAGCATCTGCTGATGACCAAGCACCACGGCTACCGCTGGTTCCGCTCACGTGCCAAGGTGTTTCGCGATGCCAACGGCAACGCGGTGCGCATGGCGGGGTCGTCGCAGGATATCCATGATCGCAAGCTGGCCGAGGCCCAGCTCAAGGAAGCGGTGGCGCGTGCCGAGCAGGCCAGCATCGCCAAGAGCCAGTTTGTGGCCAACATGAGCCACGAGATCCGCACCCCCATGAATGCGATTCTGGGCATGCTCAAGCTGTTGCAAAACACCGACCTTACAACGCGCCAGCTGGACTACACCGCCAAAACCGAGGGCGCTGCGCGCTCCCTGCTGGGTTTGCTCAATGACATCCTGGATTTCTCCAAGGTCGAGGCCGGCAAGATGACGCTGGACCCCCGTCCGTTCAGGGTCGACCGGCTGATGCGGGATCTGTCCGTCATCCTGTCAGCCAATATGGGCGCCAAGGGTATTGAAGTGCTGTTTGATGTGGACCCGAACCTGCCCAAGTGCCTGCTGGGGGACGACATGCGCTTGCAGCAGGTGCTGATCAATCTGGGCGGCAATGCCATCAAGTTCACCAGCGCGGGCGCGGTGGTGCTGAGCCTGCGCGTGATCGAAAGCGATGCGCAGAGCGTGTTGGTGAGATTTGCGATGAAAGACAGCGGCATTGGCATCGCGCCCGAAAACCAGGCGCACATCTTCAGCGGTTTTTCGCAAGCTGAAGCGTCGACCACACGCCGCTATGGCGGCACCGGTTTGGGGCTGGCCATTTCCAGCCGCATGGTGGGCTTGCTGGGGGGCACGCTGGCGGTGGACAGTGTGTTGGGTGAAGGAAGCACCTTCCATTTCCAGATCCGATTCCCTTTGGCCGAGATGGAGACCGCAACGGTGACTGCCGACAGGCCAATGCCCTTGCCCGCCCTGGAGCCGCTTCACGTGCTGATCGTGGACGACAACGATGTTGCCCGCGAGGTACTGAGTCATATCGTCGAACCCATGGGTTGGAAGGTGGAAACCGCCGCCTGCGCAGAGCGGGCCATTTCTGCGGTGCAGAGCCGTGCGACGGCAGCGCAGCCACCGTTCGATGTGATCTTCATGGACTACCAGATGCCCGGGATGGATGGCTGGGAGGCCAGCCAGCATATTCGCAAGATGACGGGCGGTGCCGTGGCGCCGATTGTTGTCATGGTTACCGCGCATGGCCGCGAAATGCTGTCCGAGCGCAGTGCCGAAGAGCACGCGCTGATCAATGGATTCCTGGTTAAGCCGGTAACAGCGTCCATGCTGCTCGATGCCGTGATGGATGCCAGGGCCGCTATAGCCGCAGCATCACAGGGTCACAATCCTGCAGCGCCCGTGGCCCCGGCCAAGCCCAAGCGGTTAACGGGTTTGCGCCTGCTGGTTGTAGAGGACAACAAGATCAACCAGATGGTGGCCAAAGGACTGCTGACACAAGAGGGTGCGGACGTGACATTGGCCGATAACGGACAGCTGGGTGTCGCCGCCGTGGTACAGAGCGACACACCGTTTGATGTGGTGCTGATGGACGTGCAAATGCCGGTGATGGACGGATATGCTGCCACGCGCATGATCCGCCAGGAAATGGGATTGACCGCGTTGCCTGTCATTGCCATGACCGCCAACGCCATGGCCTCTGACCGCGCGGCTTGTCTGGCGGCTGGCATGAACGACCATATTGGAAAACCCTTTGAATTGGACCAACTGGTTGCAATGATTTTGCGATATGCGGGCAGGACCGGCACCGCAAATCCCCTGCAATAGATCTGCTGTTGTTGAATGACTGGAGAACCACTGTGAACCGCTTGAAACCCAAGAAGTGCCTTATGCCTATTCTTTCGTTTGGTGTGGGGCTGGCAGGGCTGTTGGCCTGCGTCCCGGTAAGCGCACAGGAAAGCGGGGTGTACCGTTTCTCTCCGGTGAACCAATATGGCATCGAGCTCACCGCCAGCTACTGGAATCCCATCGTCGATTACGTCAGCACCAAGAGCGGCGTGAAGCTGCAGCTCAAGATCGGGCGCACCTCGGCGGACACCACGGCTTATGTACTGGCCAACGAAGTGGAGTTTGTTTTCTCCAACCATTTGTTCAGCCCCGATCGGGACCATTTGGGCTGGAAGGTGTTTGGTCGGCGTGACACCCAGCCGATTCGCAGCCAGATCGTGGTGCTGGCCGACTCCCCCATCACCAGGCTGGAGCAGTTGGCCAACCAGACCATGGCATTTCCGGGGCCGGAAGCGACCGTGGCCTACAAGTTTTCATACGCCAATCTGCTGAACCAGAAAATCCCGGTGCAGGTGGTTTTTGCAGGCAACATGGACGGCGCCTTCGCGCAACTCGCCAGCGGCAAGGTGAAAGCCGTTGGAACCCATACACAGCTCAGCAGTGGCTGGTCCAAGCGCGAGGGCAAGGCCGTCCGTGCGCTATGGGAGTCCGAGCCGTTGAACGATCTGGCATTGATGGCCGCCAAGCATGTCGCCGCCAAGGACCTTGCTGCCGTGAGCAAAGCCTTTTTGGAGATGGGCCGCGACCCGCAAGGACAGAAGGTTCTGGCGGGCGTCTCCGAACTGGTCAAGCTGCCCCCGACGACGTCCTTTGTCCCATCCACAGGCGCTGACTACACCGCCTACCGCAATTTCTATCAGACCGCTCCGGCCAGCTTGCGCTGAATTTCTGCCAACCCATGAGCCACTGACCAGACCATGAAACTGCTTGGGCGCTTGCTGCCTTCATCGCTGACCAACCGGGTGTTTGCGTTGTACGCGATCACCTTGCTGGTGTTGGTGGGAGGTGGGCTTGGGCTCTTTTTGAAATACCAGTTCAGCCAGCAAGTCGAGGAAACCGAGCTCGCGTCGATCATGCTGATTGAGGTGGTTGCGCAGTCGGTGCAGGACAGTGTGGTCATTGGCGACTTTGACTCGGTTCAAAAAATACTGAACAAAGGTGTTCAAGGCTCGCAGTTTTCGTCTGCCACCTTTATCGACACCAGTGGTGGGCGCGTGCGCGCCGAAAACGCGCACCGAACGCAAAAAATGGTACCTGAATGGCTGCTGCAATGGGTTCGCAAATCGCTGGATGATGTGAATCGCAACGTTTCGGTGGGCGGCAAAGACTATGGCGTCTTGCGGCTGCAGTTCGATGTTCCTTTTGTGGCCGAGCGTTTGTGGTCGCTGACCCTGCTGGCCATTGGAGGCGGTTTTTCAAGTCTGCTGATTGGCCTGGTTTTTATCCGCGTGGCGCTGGCGCGCTGGCTGGGCGGACTGGTGCTATTGCGCGAAACCGTTGAGTCTTTGGGCACCGGAGCCGCTGCGACCAAAGACCTGGTGATTGAAAACGCACCTGTCGAAATTCAAAGTCTGGTGGACATGGTGAACCGGACGGCGACGCTGGTGCGCGACCGTGAAACCACCCGACGCGCACTGGACCAGCAAAAATTCGCCCTGGACCAGCATGCCATTGTCAGCGTGGCCGATGCCAATGGAACCATTCTTTATGCCAATGAGCGCTTCTGTGCCATCAGCGGCTATACACAGTCTGAAATAGTGGGACGCAACCAGCGTGAGATTCGCTCCGGCGTCCAAGGTGATGCGTATTACGACGAGATATGGGAAACCCTGCAGACGGGCAAGGTCTGGCGTGGAGAAATCAGCAGTCGCAAGCACAGCGGCGAGTCGTACTGGGTAGACGCAACCATCGTTCCCATCCTGGCAGAGGATGGGCACTCAAACCACTACATCACCATCCGGACCGACATTACCGCGCGCAAGCAGGCCGAGCAGGAACGCCAGTCGGCAAACAAAATTCTGTCGGCACGCACGACCCAGTTGCAAGTCACTCTGGACAATATTTCGCAGGGCGTGATGATGACCACACCGGAAGGCAGCGTTATTTTTCAGAGTCATCGGGTGATGGAACTGCTCGAAATTCCGCAGTACCTGCATGCGGCTGGCCATGCGGCGATAGTGGCTTTTCAGACCGAGCGGGGGGACTTTGGAGTCGACTTCGATTTGGTCGATGAGTTTGCACGGCCTTATTTGCGCGAGGCGGGCAAACCCGGTTCGCCGCTACCACCACCCGTCTATACACGGCGCACGTTGTCCGGACGCACGCTGGAAATCAAGTCCACTTTGCTCGCAGCGGGTGGCTTTGTGCGCACTTTCACTGATGTCACCAGCTACGTGCAAGCGCTTGCCCGCGCCGAGCAGGCGAGTATTGCCAAGGGGCAGTTTCTGGCCAATATGAGCCACGAAATCCGTACCCCCATGAATGCGATTTTGGGCCTTCTCAATTTGCTGCAAGACACCCCGTTGAATGCAATGCAGCTGGACTTTGTCAGCAAGACCGACGGAGCAGCCCGCTCACTGCTGGGCTTGCTCAACGACATCCTGGATTTCTCCAAGGTCGAGGCGGGCAAGATGACGCTGGACCCGCGCCCCTTCCATCTGGACAAGCTGCTGAAAGATTTGACGGTGATCCTGAAGTCCACCGTAGGAGACAAGCCGGTTGCGCTGCGCTTTGACGTCGAGCCTGATGTACCTCGGGTGCTATTGGGCGACGACATGCGCCTGCAGCAAGTGCTGATCAATCTGGGTGGCAATGCCATCAAGTTCACCAGCCAGGGGGAAGTGGTGTTGCGCGTGCGCCAGCTGGAAAGCAGTGCGACGGACGCCCTGCTGGAATTTGCCATGCGCGACAGCGGGATTGGCATAGCTCCGGAGAACCAGGCGCATATTTTTGATGGTTTTTCGCAGGCCGAGTCGTCGACCACGCGCCGGTTTGGCGGTACCGGGTTGGGTCTGTCCATTTCCAGCAGACTGGTTTCTTTGTTGGGTGGGACTCTACAGCTCAGCAGTGTTGTCGGGCAGGGGAGCACTTTTTATTTTCAGCTGCGTTTTCCGGTGGCCAGTTTGCCGCTTTCCGAGCTGCCTGCACCGGCTGCGGGCGCTGGCGCCCCCGAGAAAGTCAGGCGATTGCAAGGGTTGCGGCTGCTGGTGGTGGAGGACAACAAGATCAACCAGATGGTGGCCAAGGGATTGTTGGCCAAAGAAGGTGCGGACATCACCATGGCCGACAACGGTGAACTGGGTGTCGCGGCGGTGGTTGCCGCCCAGCCACCTTTTGACGTGGTGTTGATGGATGTGCAAATGCCTGTCATGGATGGCTACGCCGCAACCCGCGCTATTCGACAGGAACTGGGACTTACTTCCTTGCCCATCATTGCCATGACGGCCAACGCCATGGCCTCAGACCGGGTGGCTTGCCTGGATGCAGGTATGGACGACCACGTGGGTAAGCCATTTGAGCTGGATCACCTGGTAGCCACACTCCTGCGTCATTGTGGCCGTGATCTGAATTAAACCGGTTTGCCCAGAACTTCCCAGCGCTCCAGTGCCGCCATCAGTTCGTCGTCGATCTGAGAATTGCGGGTGGCCAATCGAAGGGCGCGCACGTTGTCGATGGAATAGAGGCTGCCGTCTGCCAGCGCGCTATTGATATCACTTTGCTCTGCCTCCAGCGCAGCAATCAGGTCGGGCAGTCCGTCCAGCTCACGCTGCTCTTTGAAGCTGAGTTTTTTCGTTTTGACAGGGGGCGGCGCGACGGGCGCCGTGGCACTGACCCGTGCCGTGGCCTGTTCCTGTTTTTGTAGCTGTTCGCGCTCGTAATTAAACGGCTTGGCCGTGGTTTTTCCCAAAGCAGCATTGATCTCGTTGGCGCGCTTGGTCTGGATCAGCCAGTCGCTTACGCCGCCTTCGTATTCGCGCCATTTGGCGTCGCCCTCAAAGGCAATCGTACTGGTGACCACGTTGTCCAGGAAGGTTCGGTCGTGGCTGACCAGGAACACCGTGCCGTCGTAGTTTTGCAGCAGGTCTTCCAGCAATTCCAGCGTGTCGATGTCCAGGTCGTTGGTCGGTTCGTCCAGCACCAGCACGTTGGCAGGGCGTGCGAACAGGCGCGCCAGCAGCAGGCGGTTGCGTTCGCCGCCGCTCAAACTGCGCACGGGCGAATTGGCGCGTGCGGGCGAGAACAAAAAGTCGCCCAGGTAGCTTTTGACGTGCTTCTTTTGGTTTCCTATCTCGATCCACTCGCTACCGGGGCTGATGAAGTCTTCCAGCGTGGCGTCCAGGTCCAGCGCGTTGCGCATCTGGTCGAAGTAGGCCACCGTCACATTCGCGCCCAGGCGCACTGTGCCCCACGGGCTGTGGCCGGGTTCGGGCTTGGGCGCGTTGGCAGGTGCCGGGTCGGGTTGGTGCTCTCCCAGAATCAGCTTGAGCAGGGTGGTTTTGCCGGCACCGTTGGGACCCAGCAGGCCGATCTTGTCGCCACGCAAAATCGTCGCGCTGAAGTTGTCGACTATTTTGCGGTCGCCAAAGCTCTTGCTCACGTGCTCCATTTCAGAGACCAGTTTGCCGCTCTTGTCGCCGCTGGACACGTCCATGTTGACGCTACCCACAGCGTTTCGCCGCGCGGCATGCTGGGCGCGCAGCTCATCGAGGCGCACGATGCGTGCCGTGGCGCGCGTGCGGCGCGCTTCCACACCCTTGCGAATCCAGATTTCCTCCTGCGCCAGCAGCTTGTCGGCCTTGGCGCTGATGACGGCTTCCTGCGCCAACTGTTCGGCCTTTTGTGTCAGGTAGGCCGCAAAATTGCCGGGGTAACTGAGCAGCTTGCCCCGGTCCAGTTCCACGATGCGCGTCGCCACGTTGTCCAGGAACGAGCGGTCGTGGGTGATGGTGATGATGCTGCCCTTGAAGTCGACCAGCAGGCCTTCCAGCCATTCGATGCTGTCCAGGTCCAGGTGGTTGGTCGGCTCGTCCAGCAACAGCACGTCGGGCTGTGCCACCAGGGCCTGCGCCAGGGCAACGCGTTTCTTGGTGCCGCCGGACAGCGTGCTGACAATTGCATCCGGATTCAGATGCAGGCGCTGCAGGGTCTCGCCCACCCGCTGCTCCCAGTTCCAGCCATCCAGGGTTTCGATCTCGCTTTGCATGGCATCCAGGTCCCCATGGCCCTGGCAATACTCTTCGATCAGGCCTATAACCCTCTCCAGACCTGCGCGAACAGCTACAAAAACCGTAGCGTCTGCGTCGAGTTGGGGTTCCTGTGCCACGTAAGAAATACGGGTGCCGCTTTGCACCTGCAGGGTGCCGTCGTCGGGTTTTTCCATGCCACCCAAAATTTTGAGCATGGAGGATTTGCCGGCGCCGTTGCGGCCGATCAGGCCCACACGCTCTTGCGTCTCCAATGAAAAATCAGCGTGATCGAGAAGCGGGACGTGCCCGAATGCCAGCTGGGCGTCAAGTAAGGTAATAAGTGCCATGTGGGCAGGATTATCCCTTGCGCGTTGGATCGGCTGTGTTGTCCCTGGTGGCGCACTTCACTGCCAGCCCCAGCAGGTTGATGCAAATCAACAAACCTGAATCGACACAGTCGATTTTTTTGAATTGGCCGGGGCAATCTGACACACTGCAAAACCCGTTCGTGTCTTGCGCGGTCGGAGTAAGCTTGCACGGTTCTCTGGTAGGCTGAATCATTCGTCAAGCAGGTCAATATGGCACCAAAAGCTATTCAAGAAAGCAGCCACCTTGCAAGTGCCGTGCCCAGGCTCGTCCGGCAACGGCGCTGGTGGGTTTTGCTGTTCTTGCTCTGGGGTATTGCCGTCTGGATGGCACTGGCGACCCACATAGCGGACATACGCTCCCAGAGCATCCGCATTGCGACCGAGGGCGCCCGCAATATGTTTCGCATGGTGGTGCTAACCCGAAGCTGGAATTCCAGTCACGGGGGTGTCTATGTACCGGTCACTCCGCAGACCCAGCCCAACCCCTACCTTGATGTGAAGCGACGCGACGTCACCACGACCGACGGACAGGCGCTGACACTGGTGAACCCCGCCTACATGACGCGGCTGATTGCCGAGATGGCCGAGTCCGATTCGGGTTCCATCTTCCGCCTTACCAGCCTTCGACCGGTTCGCCCCCAAAACGCCCCCGATGACTGGGAACGTGCGGCCCTGCTGTCGTTCGAGAACGGCAACAAGGAAACGGTTGGCGTGACTCAGGCTGGCACTTCCGGGCAACTGCGCTACATGGCCCCGCTACAGGTGCAGCAGTCCTGTATGTCCTGCCATGCCAGGCAGGGCTACAAGGTGGGTGATATACGCGGCGGTATCAGCGTGTCGCAGCGCTATGCGCCCATTGAGGCGGCAACGCATGCGGGTGTTGAGCAGGCGCAACTGACGTATGGCTCGGTATTTCTGCTGGTAACGGCATTGGGCTGGGTATTGCTGGAGCTGCTGCGTCGGCGCTGGCTGGATCTGGATGACAAGATTTTCGAACTACAACATACCCGTGAGGAATTGGTCCATAGCGAGAAAATGGCCTCGCTGGGACGTATGGTGGCGGGCTTTGCGCATGAAATCAACACACCGGTCGGAGTGGCCGTGGGTGCTGTTTCGCACAACGAAGGCGCACTGGACCGTATCTCGAAGATGCTCAGTCTGGAGGAAGTCAGTGAGGAAGCCTTGCAGGAGGAGTTGACGGACTTGCGGCAAAGCAGTGCGCTGGCCATGGCCAATCTGCGCCGGGCGGCCAATCTCGTACAAAGCTTCAAACGCACCTCGATCGATCAGGCATCCGAGCACGTGCGTGCATTTGAGATGAAGGAGCTGATCAGTGACGTACTGTTCGCACTGCAAGGCATGCTCAAGCGCCTGCCGATTGCTGTCACGGTGGACTGCCCCGACGCCATGCGACTGGATGGTGTGCCCGGGCTGATTGAGCAACTACTGACCAACCTGGTGATGAATGCCGTGCAACACGCCTTCTGCGACGGGCAGCGTGCCGGCAATATTCTCATTCGCGTGCAGCGCGAAGGGACTAACATCCACCTGGAGTTTGTCGATGACGGTGTCGGTATGGACGCCGGGCAAATCGCAAGAGTTTTTGAACCGTTTTACACCACGCGTCGGGGCCAGGGAGGCTCGGGGTTGGGCTTGTATATTTGTTACACCATCGTCACTGCCCGGCTGGGCGGAAGTATCGAGTGCCATGGGCAGCCGCAGGCGGGTTGCCGGTTCGATGTACGATTTCCGGCAGAACGTGTGGAAAAAGTAGAAGAGGCCGTTCCATGAAACTGATTCGTACCCGCAGCGAGCCGTTGCTGTCGACTGAAAACCCGCACGGGCCGCGCCATACCTGGAAGTTGCTGGTGGTCGATGACGAGCCGGACATGCGCGAGCTGACCCGCATCAACCTGCGGGGGTTCCGCTTTGGCGATCGGGATCTGGAGATTGTGGAGGCAGCTTCGGCCTATGAGGCGCGTGAAGTGCTGGCCCAGAACCCCGATATCGCCGTAGCACTTGTGGACGTGGTGATGGAGACTGACGATGCCGGTTTGCGTCTGGTGGAGTACATCCGCAAAGACCTGAAAAACACCATGGTGCGGCTCATCATTCGCACCGGCCAGCCTGGCCTGGCACCCGAGCGCTATGTCATTGACCACTACGACATCGACGACTACAAAGACAAGACAGAGCTCACCGCGACCCACCTTTACACCGCCGTGCGGTCAGCGGTCAAGTCCTACCGCGATTTGCGCACCATCGACCTGAATCGGGTCGGGCTGCAGCACGTGCTGAAGTCAGCGCCTGATATTTATCGCATTACCAATCGCTCGCTGGACCAATTTTTTCAAGGTGTTTTGACGCAAATCATCGGCTTGTGCAACCTCTCGGACTCAAGTTTCATTTCGACGGTTGACGGCGTTATTGCGACCTTTGACAACCACCAGGCCAAGTTGCAGGCTGCCTCGGGTGGCCTGGCAAATGAGGACCGGTTTGACCGCATCCGCAGCCAGTGCAGCGAGGCGATCCTGACGGGGCAGATGCCTGACGGCTTGCGCAAAGATGCTTATGTGGTGCCGCTGCTGGTACAACGCACCCCGGTGGGGTTTATCTACATCGAACCCACCCAGGACCTGGATGAGTCGGACCGCAACCTCATCAGCATGATGGCGCAGCAGTGCTCCAGCGCACTGGAGAACTTGCGCCTGCACATTGACCTGACCCAGTCTTACGACCACATGCTGGACATGCTGGCCAAGATCGCCGAGTTCAAGGACAGCACCACCGGGAGTCACATCAACCGCATCGACCACTACACGCGCCTGGTCGCCGCCGAGTTGGGTATGCCTGAAGAAGAGGCCATCCTGTGTGGCAAGGCCAGCCGACTGCATGACGTTGGCAAGGTGGGCATTCCCGATGCCATTTTGCGCAAACCCGGCAAACTGACGGCCGACGAATACGAAGTCGTCCGCTCACACACCCAGATCGGCGGGCGTATTCTGGCCGATGACCGCATTCTGGAAATGGCGTGTGATGTGGCTCTGCACCACCATGAGCGCTGGGATGGTTCCGGTTACCCGGAGGGGCGCCCCTCGCGTGAGTTCCACATGGTGACGCGCATCGTCAGCGTGATCGACGTGTTTGACGCGCTGGTCAGTCGGCGCCCCTACAAGGAGCCCTGGGAGCCCGAGCGGGCGGCGCAAGAGATAGAAAACGGTGCCGGTACCCAGTTTGATCCCACCGTGGTCCCGGCATTTTTGAAGTTGTACCGCAATGGCAGCTTCGACAGCATCATTCTGGCGGCTCAACACGAGAGCAGTTTCCCCGAACCCCGGGTGCGATGATTCACTTCGGCTGACCCTGGACCATGACGACTGCCAGATTTCCGGCACAGCCCTTCGCAGCGCGCGCCATGCGCAACTTTCTGGTTCATAGCGGGCATATCCCGCTGGTGTTACTGATTCTTGAGGCACTTCTGGCACGTCCGGGCTACTTTTTGCGCGTAGACCCCTATCTGCTGTTGCTGGCAGGCCTGGTTCAGGCTGGCGTAGCCGAGTGGCAAGCGGGGCGGTCTGCGCCCAGCGTACTGTTGTCAAACCTCCTGGGGCCAACCGTTTACACCGTGCTGGAAGTGGCCCTTGAAGGTGGTGACTTTTTCCTCCAATGGCACCATCAGGCCTACTGGGGTTTTGCACTGGGCTTTGGCGTGATCCAGAGCATGCAGGTCCGCCTTCCACGCTGGGACGCGGCGCTGGTGCTGGCCGAGAGCGTCCTGCGTTCTGCCATACCGCTGGTGCTGTACGCCATGTTCGAGGCGCGCAGCAAAGGCGCGGCGCTGTCCGTCGAAGTGTTTTTTGGCGACCACGCACACAGCTTTCTGGTGATTGTTCTTCTGTTGCTTGGCGTGCTGCTGGGCTTTGCCGAGGTCAGCCTACGCCGTTCACTGGCCAGGGTGCACGCGTTGACGGCACAACTGCGCCAATATTCGGAATGGGCTTTGGGAAGTGGCATTTTGGACAAGGCCATCGACGACGCCAAGACGCTATCGCTCAAGCGCGTAAACCGCGCGATTGTGTTCATGGACATCCGGGGCTTCACCGCCTGGAGTGAGCAGCAAACGCCCGAAGCGGTGGTCAGCATGCTCAACGATTTTTATGCGGCGGCGGAGGCCACGTTGGGCACGGTGTCACCCATCAAGTTGAAGTACACCGCAGACGAAGTCATGGCGGTATTTGCCGACGCACAAAGCGCCGTGCGTGCGGGCACACAGATGTTGGATGGCACCCGCACCATGCTTTCCAGCATGGGCTTGAAGGCGGGCGCCGGTGTGCATGTGGGACCGGTGGTGGAGGGTGTGCTGGGCGCACAAGGCGCCAAGGCCTATGACTTTATTGGCGACACCGTGAACACGGCACAGCGCCTGTGCGACGCAGCAGCGCCAGGCGAGGTTCTGGCGTCTGTCGAAGCGTGTGCGGCGGCTGGCATCGTGCCAAAGCAAACCCGCGACGTTGTGGCCAAAGGCAAACGTGAGCCGCTCAGGGCGGCGGTGGTGGGTGTGTCCGCATAGTGATTACTTGCTACTTGGAAAGCTAAACACCGCTCCCTCCCGCACCCCTGCACTCGGCCAGCGCTGCGTAATCGTCTTGCGCTTGGTGTAGAAGCGCACGGCATCTGGGCCGTAGGCGTGCAGGTCGCCGAACAGGCTGCGCTTCCAGCCGCCGAACGAGTGGTAGGCCACGGGCACCGGTAGCGGCACATTCACACCGACCATGCCGACCAGAATGTTGTCGGTGAAGTAGCGCGCGGCCTCGCCGTCGCGGGTGAAGATGCAGGTGCCGTTGCCGTACTCGTGGGCGTCGATCAGGTCCATGGCTTCTTGTAGCGTTTTCACGCGCACCACCCCCAACACCGGGCCGAAGATTTCTTCCTGGTAGATGACCATGCCGGGTTTGACGTGGTCGAACAGACAGGGTCCGAGGTAGTAGCCGTCCTCATGGCCGGCGATGGTCAGGCCGCGGCCGTCCACGACCAGCGTGGCGCCTTCTTTCACGCCCTGGTCCACGTAGCCCTTGACCTTCTCGAAGTGCGGCTTGGTGACCAGCGGGCCCATGTCCATGCCGGGGGCAGTGCCGGGGCCGACCTTCATCTTGGAGATTTCTGTCTTCAGGCCGGCAATCACGGCGTCGGCGGTGGCATCACCCACGGCCACTACCAGCGGGATGGCCATGCAGCGCTCGCCACACGAACCATAAGCCGCACCCATCAGCGCGCTGACCGCGTTGCCAATGTCAGCGTCCGGCATGACGACGGCGTGGTTCTTGGCGCCGCCCAGGGCCTGCACGCGCTTGCCATGGGCGCACCCGGTGGTGTAGATGGTTTCGGCAATCGGGGTGGAGCCGACAAAGCTCACGGCTTTGACGCGTGGGTCAGTCAGCAGCGTGTCCACCGCCTCCTTGTCGCCGTTGACCACGTTGAGCACGCCCGGTGGCAGGCCGGCCTGCAGCGCCAGCTCGGCAATGCGCAGCGTGCTGCTGGGGTCGCGCTCAGAGGGTTTGAGGACGAAGGTGTTGCCGCAGGCCACGGCCATGGGCCACATCCACAGCGGCACCATGGCCGGGAAGTTGAACGGGGTGATGCCGGCGGTCACGCCCAGGGGCTGGAATTCACTCCACGAGTCCATGGCCGGGCCCACGTTCTTGCTGTGCTCGCCTTTCAGCAGCTCCGGGGCGTAGCTGGCGTATTCCACGTTTTCAATGCCGCGCTGCAACTCGCCGGCCGAGTCGGCAAGCACCTTGCCGTGCTCGGCGGTGATCAGGGCGCACAGCTCGTCAGAGTGCTGTTCGAGCAGGACTTTGAGGTTGCCCATGACGCGGGCCCGCTTGAGGGCTGGTGTGTTGCGCCAGGCCGGGTAGGCGGCCTGGGCGCTGGCGATGGCCTCTTCAACCGTGGTCTTGCTGGCCAGCAGCACGCGCTTCTCGGCCTTGCCAGTCGCAGGGTTGAAAACGTCCTGTGCACGTGTGTCAGACGCGCCAGTGGTGACGATCTTGCCGTCGATGAGGTGACCGACGATGGGGAGTTGTGTCATGGTATTCGTAAGAAATTTGAATGAAATAGGGCTCTAGACCCCGTGAATATTGCGCAAACAGCTATTAACTTTATAGCAACTTTGGTCAGGCAGTGGCGTTCAGTGCCTCGCCCAGGGCGTTGACCAGGCTGTCGATTTCGGCCTTCTCGATGATGAAGGGCGGTGCTAGCTGGATGGTGTCGCCGCCATAGCGCACATAAAAACCCTTTTCCAGGCAGCGCATGGCAATTTCATAAGGCCGCCTGGCCGGTTCGCCGGGCAAGCTGGCAATGGTGATACCCGCCGCCAGGCCGTAGTTGCGGATGTCGGCGACGTGTTTGGCGCCCTTGAGGGAGTGCACCGCCTGCTCAAAGTAGGGGGCCAGTGCAGCAACGCGCTCCACCATGTTTTCCTGGACCAGCACATCCAGCGCGGCAATGCCGGCCGCGCAGGCCACCGGGTGGGCCGAGTAGGTGTAGCCGTGGGGAAATTCGAGCATGTAATCGGGTCCGCCCTGGGCCATGAAGGTGTCGTAGATCTCTTTCTTGGCGACCACCGCACCCAGGGGCTGTGCGCCATTGGTGATCTGCTTGGCCACGTTCATGATGTCGGGCGTCACGCCAAAAGCGGCCGCACCCGTGTAGGCACCCATGCGGCCAAAACCGGTGATGACTTCATCAAAAATCAGCAGGATGTTGTTGGCAGTGCAGATCTCGCGCAGGCGCTGCAAATAGCCGACTGGCGGAATCACGACACCGGCCGAACCCGACATGGGTGCGACGATGTCCGCGGCGATGTTGGAGGCGTCATGCAAAGCACTCAGCTTGAGCAACTCATCGGCGAGCTCCGCACCCGCGGGGGGCATGCCCTTGTAAAACGAACCGGCTGAGGGCTGCGTGTGGGGCAAGTGATCCGACTCAATCCCCTGTCCGAAGGTCTTGCGGTTGCCCAGAATGCCACCGACCGAGATGCCACCGAAGTTGACACCGTGGTAACCCTTTTCCCGGCCAATCAGGCGCGTCTTGGTGCCCTGGCCCTTGGCACGCCAGTAGGCGCGTGCCATCTTGAGCGAGGTGTCGGCCGATTCGGAGCCCGAGCCGGTAAAGAACACATGGTCAAGTCCATCCGGGGTGAGTGCGCAGATCTTGTTGGCCAGCTCGAACGACAACGGGTGGCCAAACTGGAAGGCGGGTGAATAGTCCATCGTGCCAATCTGGCGGCTGACGGCTTCGGTGATCTCCGGTCGCCCATGGCCCAAGCCGCAGCACCACAGACCCGAGAGGCCGTCCAGAATTTTGCGACCGTTGCTGTCGGTGTAGTAGGCCCCCTGGGCACTGACCAGCATGCGCCCGGACTGGGGGCCAGCGGCCTTGAAGTTGCGGTTGGCGGTGAAGGGCATCCAGTGCGCCTCCATCCACGCGGCGTCACCCGGATAGGGGCTGGTGCTGGTGACTGCGGTGGCAGCGGCTGTGTCGTTGAGCTTCATGATGTTCCTTCGGGGGTGTTGCGCGCGAATGGGCAAGCGGCGGCCTTTCACATTGTGGTCAGCTCTGTTACTCTCATAAAGTAACAGTTGTCACTATTCAGTTGCCAATTTATGAAACTAAAGAATCGCGCCGTACTGGGCCAGATCAGCGACATGGATTTGCGCCTGCTGCGCGTGTTCCGCGCGGTGGTGGATTGCGGCGGCATGGCGGCTGCAGAACTGGAGTTGAACATTGGCACTTCTACCGTGAGCCGCCACATCAAAGACCTGGAAACGCGGCTGGGCCTGACTCTGTGCCGACGCGGGCGTGCCGGCTTTGCCTTGACACCCGAGGGTGAGAAGATTTATGCCCAGACGGCGCAGTTGCTGGCAGCCACCGATGCCTTTCGCGCCGGGGTGGACGATATTCACCAGCGCATGGGCGGCCAGTTGCAGGTGGCGATGTTCGACAAAACCGTCAGCAACCCGCAGTCCCACATTGCCCAGGCGATCGCGATGTTTACGCAGCAGGCGCCCGATGTAGCACTGCAATTGCATGTTGGCACCATGACCGCCATCGAGCGGGGCGTGCTGGACGGGCAGTACCAGATTGGCATCATTCCCGGCCACCGCAGTTCAGACGCGCTGGAATATGCCGAACTGTTCGATGAAACCATGCTGTTGTACGCGGGGACTGATCACCCGCTGATGGGTGCCGATCCCCGGACACTGGATTGGGAGAGTTTGCGCGCCTACCCGTTTGCGGGTTTGGGTTACCACTCACCCAATATGGAGATCAGCCAGCAGGTACGCCTGACGCGCAAAGCGACAGGCTTCGATCAGGAGGCCATTGCCACGCTGATTCTTTCAGGCCAATTTCTGGGATTTTTGCCCGACCACTACGCACAGAGCTTTGTGCATTCGGGGCAGATGCGTGCGGTTCAACCGGCACTGTTTCGGTACGCATGCCAGTTTTTCGCCATTACCCGGCGCTCACCACAACCCGCGCGGGCCGCGCGGGCGTTTCAGGAGTGTCTTGCCAAATCCCACATGCTTGGCAAACGAGATAGCAATTCTCCGCCGGGCCGTCCCAAGGAGAATTAGCCCCCCTCGGGGGGCAGCGACCCGTGAAACGGCGGAGCGTGGGGGTCTTAGATCTAGCCGCCCTTTTTGGAGCGCTTGCCGGGATTCTTTTTGCTGCGGGTCGCAACACCGCGCTCCAGGCTGACGCGTTGTCCGCGACCACCGGTTGGCAGGGTGAAGCCTGGCAGGGTTGCGGGACGGGGAGTGGCTTTGCGGTCCGCTTCGGTAACGATCTGATTGCCCATGTGACTCTTTCTGTACTCTAGTTTGCAAAGGCAGTATTAAGCCATAAACCGGACCGGTAGCCCGCGTGCCTGGCACCCACGGTGTTGTCGCAGTCCAAACGGGCGGTCACTTTTCACTCCCGCAACATGCCAAACAGCACGCCAGGTTTGCCAAAACGCTGGGTCCAGACACTGGCGCCAGCCACCAGTCCGATCAGCAGCGCAAGGAGGGGCGCGGTTACCGTGCTGTCGAGTTCCAGGTGGCTGTTTAGCCAGGGCAGCACCATCTGGGCGCAGGCGCCCGCTGCAAAGGCGCACGCCGCCACCAGAACCAAGGTGTCACGTTTCAGCACGATGTGCCCCTTTCGGAGACGGACCCGCTCCTGCGCATGCTCGGCCTCCAATTGCTGCCTGCGCACGGCAAATGATTGCAGCTGATCTGTCAGGACTGCAGCGACCACGTTGGAGCGAAACGCAACGGGTAATGCCGGGGCTACGATGCAGGCAGCCAACGCGCGATCCAGGGAGTCTTTTGGCAGTGGGGCATCTGGCGGGGTGCTGGCAGGTGTGGTGTGCATGGGTTGTCCTTCCTTATAGCCATAGGTCGGCGTGCGCTAGCCCCCGGTCTTGCAGCTTCTGGTGCAAGGCCGTGCGTGCGCGGTGCAAATGGGTTTTGACTGTGCCCTGGGGAATGCCCAGCATGGAGGCTACTTCTTCTACCGAGCGTTCTTCAAAGTAGTACAGCGTGAGGCTGGTGCGCAGAGCAACGGGTAACAACTCCACCAGGCCGCGTAAAACGCCCAGTGCACGGGCATCTGCCGTCGATGGAGCTGCGGCATGGTGTTCGTCGGTTGCGTCGCCGTCGACGTCGTCGCAGGTCGTTGTGGACGGTGGTCGACGGGCCAACTCGGTCAGGCACCGGTTTCGGGTGATGGCGTAAATCCAGGTTGAAAGGGCGGCTGTCGCACTGTTGTAGCTCGGCAGCGCGCGCCAAATACGCAGCAAACTCTCCTGCGCAACGTCTTCGGCCGCGTGCGTATCGCGCAGCAAAGCCATGCACAGATGAAACACCTTGGATTCGTAGCGCGCCATGATGCCCTCAAACGCGGCATGTAGCCTGCCATCCTGCACCAGGGCTGCCAGATCCGCGTCGCGCAAGGCGGCATCACTGGGCTGCATGGAGGGGTGTGGAGAAACGACAGACATTTGCCTTGATACCGCAAGCGCAGAGAACGGTTTCAAATGTCGCAAGAAATAAATATCCGTGCAAATGAAACCAGTCTGAAACCCGGCGGGTATCAAGCGCATATCTCCACTTCAAAGGGTTTTTCATGGAAGACATTCGCCACATCATCCCGTTCTTTGTTCCCATCATCGCCATTGTCCTGGGCATAGCGATTGGCATGCTGGGGCTCATTCTGGACTACCGCAAGAAATCCAGGATGTTCGAGCTGCACCACAAAGAGCGGTTGCTGGCCATTGAACGCGGCATGGAGGTGCCGCCCCTGCCACCTGAGTTTTTTTCCAACCCGCGCCGTGATGATGGCGCAGGCCCCCGGGCCAACAGTCTGCGTTGGGGCTTGATCTGGCTGCTACTGGGCGCAGCGCTGGGCGTGGCCATGGGCTTGAACGATGGTATTGAGCAAGCAAGCTGGGCGCTGTTGCCGGCGGCTGTGGGTTTGGCACAAATCATCTTCTACTTTCTGGCAGTGCCGCAGGCCAACGCATCGGTACGGCCGGACGGTGCAGCCGCTGAACCCGTTTCCCGCCAGTCTTGATCGAATTGGTTGGCGAGATTATTAGACTCGCTAATAGAATGCAGGGGCTTGTCCCGTTTCGTAGGGCAACAGCATCACCCCTCACCTGCCCATGCGAACCTTCGATACCGACGCCCTGGAATGCCTGGCAGCCATTGTTGAAGAGGGCGGTTTTGAGCGCGCTGCGGTTCGCCTGTCGGTCACCCAATCTGCGGTTTCGCAGCGCCTGCGGGCGCTGGAGGCGCAGGTTGGCACCGTGTTGCTGGTGCGCAGTCGCCCAGTCAAACCCACCTCCGCCGGACGGTTGCTGATCAAGCATGCCATGCAGATGCGACTGCTCAGGGCCGATCTGGAAACCGATTTGCAGGATTTGACCCCGGGTGCTGGAGCGTTGCGCGAAGAAGACCGCATCTCCATCGCCATCAACGCCGACAGCATTTCCACTTGGGCGCTGCCCGCGTTGGGGCCGCTGGTCAGCGAAGGACTGCCGCTGGAAATCATCACTGACGACCAGGATTTCACCCACGAATGGCTGCGAGAGGGCCAGGTTTTGGGCTGTGTGACCACACTCAAACAGGCGTTGCGCGGTTGCAAGGTGTTGCCGCTGGGCGTCATGCACTACGTGGCGGTGGCCAGTGCGACATATGCAAGCACTAACTGTCCGCATGGACTCACACCCCACAACTTTCGCCAGATCCCCTTTATTGCCTTCAACCGCAAGGACGACCTACAAACAGAGTTTGTGGGCAGAGCCTGCGGTTTGCGCCGTGTGTCCTTGAGCCAGCGCTTTGTACCCAGTTCGGAGGGTCAGGTCCGTGCCGTGCTGGCCGGTTGGGGCGCCAGTGTGTTGCCCGAACTGCAGGTGCACGGTTTGCTGGCCAGCGGCGAACTGGTCAACCTGGCACCCAGAACCACCTTGCCGGTGAACCTGTATTGGCATTGCTGGAACCTCGACTCGGTCGTCATTGACAGGCTGACTGATGCCTTGTCCAAGGCTGCGGGAGCGGCATTGAAAACGGCTCGGTCATAAACTGACCTTGCTCACCATTTTTTGACGATAACGGATAAACTGTAGGCATGATGCTCAGCCCCGCACCCAAAATCTCGTTCAAAGCCCAAATGCTGCAGGCGCGTGAAGACGCCATCATAGTGACCGTTAACCGACTGTTGGCTGAAAAGGGCTTCGACGCCATGACCGTGGACGAGGTGGCCGCCCAGGTCGGCATTGCCAAAGCCAGCCTGTACAAGCACTTCCCCAGCAAGGAGGACCTGGCCGCTGCTGCCATGGTGCGCGTCATGCGCCGGGCCCAGGCGTATTTGGCTGCACTCCCTGGCAGCATGGCCCCGTTGGACAAACTGCGTGCGGTGGTGCGCTGGACCATGGAGTTGAAGCTGGCCGGTGAGATGCCGTCGCTTCCCAGCCAGAATTCCAGCCTGCGTGCGACCCTGATTGCCAATGCGGACTATATGAATGGCCTGATTGAGGTCAGTGACCAACTGGGTGCATGGATCGAGGCGGCGCAGGAGCAGGGTCTGTTGAATCCCCAGTTGCCCGCCATTGCCGTGCTATACACCCTATATGCCAGGGCCTGCGACCCGGTACTGGAGTTCTTGCAGATGGGGGGGCAGCACACCGATGCCGAGATTGCAGACCTGGTGCTGTCGACCTGTTTTGACGGATTGAACGCGCGCCAGGCGCGATAGCGATTCATCGCAAATTTGCTATAAAAAAGCTAGCTGCTTACGCAGGTTTGACGAGGGCTGGAGGCCTATTTCTATTAGAAAATCGGAATTGAATGCGGCCTGCTCATTCTTGCGGGCGTAACCCAGCGGATTGGCCACCACGCGGCACCCGTTGTGCCGGTAATCACTGGGCGCGTGCAAGTGGCCGTGCAGCCACACGTCGGCGAACGGCAACAGATCGTCCAACGCGTTGCAGAAACCCGCTGTGCCGGGTGTTCGCCCGTAGCGCGGGTCAGCACTGTGCAGACTCGGGGCAAAGTGTGTGACGGCCACCGTCGGACCCGCAAAGGGCTGTGCCAATTCTTCGCGCAACCAGGTCTGGCACATCACCGCCTGATCGCGCAAACCCTGCGCCAGCCACGGTTCGCCATTGCGCACGGTGAGTGTCTTGCGCAGGTAGTAGTTGGCGGCACGAAAGGCCTTGTCGCGGGCCTTGAGCAGCAGGGCCAGTGGGTTAGCCGCCGCCTGACCACGTGCGGGCAGTCCGATGGCGTCATTCGCCGGCCCCAGCGCATCAAAATCTGTCCACAGGGTAGTGCCCACAAACCGCACCCCGCCCAGCACCACGCTGGTCCGTTCCAGCCACGTCATTCCCAGCCGCAGGCAGGTTTCGTGCAGCCGGGCGTGGGCGAGATCGAAGTCCATGCCGTCGTATTCATGGTTGCCCGGTACAAACAGCACGGGCGTGGGCCAGCCGTTCAAAGGGGAAAATCGGGCCAGTCCAAAGTCGTTGTCCGTCAGTTGTGAACCGCTTTGATAGGAGCCGATGTCCCCCGCCAGCACCAGCACATCGGCGTCTGGCGCGGGTTGGGCGACCCAATGCGGGTGCGCCTCCAGGTGCAGGTCGGAGAGCAGTTGAATCTTCATGGTCTGGCAAATGCCTGCGCCGCCAGCGATACCACCTGCATGCGCAGCCAGGTGTGGGCGCTGGAACTGTTTTGGCGCTGGTGCCACAGCGCGTCGACCTGAATGGTGGGTGGCGCAACGGGCAGTTCGCGCAACACCAGTTGATCCGCAAAACCAGTCACATTCACAAAGTGGCGCGGCAAGACCGTCAGCAAATCAGAATGCGCCACGATTTTGCCGGCAGTAAAGAATTGGTTGACCGTAAGCACCACGCGCCGACTGCGGCCCATTGCGGCCAGGGCTTCATCAATGAAACCATGTGCCCGTCCCGAAAAACTCACCAGCATGTGTCGCGCCTCGCAGTAGCGCTTGAGTGTCAACGGCCCTTTTGCCAAGGGATGCCCGCGGCGCATGACGCACACATACTCACCCTGGAACAGCCGGTGGTGCAGATAGGAAACCGACTCACCCGCCTGGGCGCGCGCTGTCAGATCGGACATGACGGCCGGGAAATTGCCGATGGCCAGGTCGGCATGGCCTTCGTCGAGCAGGCGGCGCGGGTCCCGCGTGGTGAGAGGAACTACGCGCAGGGATAAGCCAGGTGCGTGTGCTGTGATCAACTCGACCAGGGGTGGCATCAATTCGGCGGCGGTGGCGTCCGCCATGGTCAACACAAAGGTGGTGCTGGCAGTAGCGGGGTCAAACACCTGGGGTGCCAGGGCATTTTGCAAGCGCTGCAACATGTCGCGCACGGCGGGCCATAGCTCTTGCGCACGGGGCGTGGGCTCCAACGTTCGACCTTTGCGCACCAGCAGTTCGTCCGCCAGCGCCTCGCGCAAGCGGCGCAGCGAATTGCTGACGGCCGGCTGGGTAATCGAAAGAAGGTGGGCCGCGCGGGTCAGGCTGCGCTCGGCCATGACCACGTCAAATACCTTGAGCAGGTTCAGGTCCAGTGCCCGCAGGGTGGTGGGTGTCATGATCAATCATAAGCGTTGTGAATGAATTGCATCACTAATATAAAGTTGAACGATATTAGTAAAAACCCTAGTATCGCACCATGTCAATTCGTAAACCGCAATCTAACAAACCTGCCCGGGGGTTCGCCATGGCCCGTTCCATTCACCCCTATTTTGCGCCGCGCACCGCCAAGGCCCAGGGATTTAACCGTCCGTTGGGTACGCCCGGTCGTAAACCGGGGCTGATCCGTACTCGCTCCCTGGCCGGTATGCTGCTGGCTGCGGTGGTAGCTGCCCTGCTGGCAGTGGCGGACCAGCTGATCGAGACCTGGGCTGATGGCCATCTGCTGGCGGTGTGGGTTGGATTGTGGACCGTGGCTTTCACTGCTTTGGCTTTGCTGGCTCCGCCTTTGCGACAGATCACCGGCACTGCTGCCACACTGTTTGCCCGCTGGACGGCGGTCCGCGCGCAGCAACGCTCAGACAACGCCTTATGGGCTTTCGCGCAACAGGATCACCGTGTGATGCGCGATCTGCAGGTTGCCAGCATGCGCAACGAAGACCGGCGCTGATTGTCCTGATTTCCCAAAACAAAAAGCCACCGCTTGCGGTGGCTTTTTGGTGTCTGGTTCAATCAGGCCGCCAGGCTTTGCTCCAATTTGGCTTTGGTTTCCACCAGCTCTTTGGGCAGGTGGTAGGCCAACTGGGTGAACAGTTCATCGTGCAGGGCAAATTCCTGCTTCCAGGCGGCTTTGTCCAGGCTGGTCACACTGTCAAACTGGGCCTGGGTGAAGTCCAGACCGGTCCAGTTGATTTCAGAGTAGGTCGGGCTCACGCCAAAACCATTGGCTGAGCCTGCGGCTGCGCCTTCCAGCCGGTCAATCATCCACTTCAGTACGCGCATGTTGTCGCCATAGCCGGGCCAGACAAACTGGCCGTCGGCGCCCTTGCGGAACCAGTTGACGCAGTAGATGCTGGGCAGTTTGCCGCCAAATTCTTCGAGCTTGTGCTCCATGTCCAGCCAATGCTGGAAGTAGTCGCTCATGTTGTAGCCGCAGAACGGCAGCATGGCAAACGGGTCGCGGCGTACCACGCCCATTTGACCAACAGCCGCAGCGGTGGTCTCTGAGCCCATGGTGGCGGCCATGTAAACACCCTCCATCCAGGTCCGTGCCTCGGTCACCAGCGGCACGGTGGTGGAGCGGCGTCCGCCGAAGATGAATGCGTCAATGGCGACGCCAGCGGGGTTGTCCCACTCGGGATCCAGCGCCGGGTTATTGCCCGCAGCCACGGTGAAACGTGAATTGGGATGGGCTGCCTTGGCACCGGTTTGTTTGGCGATTTCCGGGGTCCAGTCCTTGCCTTGCCAATCGATCAGGTGCGCAGGAACGCCGCCGCCGTCTTTTTCCATGCCTTCCCACCAGATGTCGCCGTCGTCTGTGAGTGCCACGTTGGTGTAAATCACGTTCTTGTCCAGACTGGCCATGCAGTTCGGGTTGGTGTGAAAGTTGGTGCCAGGTGCAACGCCGAAGTAACCCGCCTCCGGGTTGATAGCGTACATCTTGCCATCGGCATGGGGTTTGATCCAGGCGATGTCGTCGCCGATGGTCGTTACCTTCCAGCCCGCGAAACCGGCTTCTGGCGGCACCAGCATGGAGAAGTTGGTCTTGCCACAGGCGCTGGGGAAAGCAGCAGCCACGTGGTATTTCTTGCCCTGCGGGTTGGTCACACCCAGAATGAGCATGTGTTCGGCCAGCCAGCCCTGGTCACGGCCCATGTTGGAGGCAATACGCAGCGCAAAGCACTTCTTGCCCAGCAATGCATTGCCGCCGTAGCCGGAGCCGTACGACCAGATCTCACGGGTCTCGGGGTAGTGCACGATGTATTTGGTCTTGTTGCAAGGCCATTTCACATCGGCCTGGCCAGCGGCAAGGGGTGCGCCCACGGTGTGCACGCAAGGCACAAAGGCTCCATCCACGCCCAGCACGTCGTACACGGCCTTGCCCATACGGGTCATGATCTTCTGGTTGACCGCCACGTAGGCGCTGTCAGAGAGTTCAATACCAATGTGCGAAATGTGTGAACCCAGCGGGCCCATGGAGAAAGGCACCACATACATGGTGCGCCCGGCCATGCAGCCGTCGAACAGGGCCTTTTCGCCGTCCTTGCCCGTTTGCAGCAGAACGCGCATGTCGGCTGGGGCCATCCAGTTGTTGGTCGGTCCGGCGTTTTCCTTCTTCTCGGAGCAGATATAGGTGCGGTCTTCCACGCGTGCCACATCGCTGGGGTCCGAGCAGGCCAGGAAACTGTTGGGACGCTTGGTTTCGTTGAGCTTCTTGAACGTGCCGCCATCGACCAGTTGTTGGCACAGGCGCTGGTATTCTTCGTCAGAGCCATCGCACCAATAGATGGCAGCAGGCTTGGTGAGTGCGGCCATTTCGGCCACCCAGGCAATCAGCCTGGCGTTTTTGACGTAGCTTGGGGCGTTGAGATTCAATCCCTGCATCGCGGGTGCGTTCATAAGTAGAGCTCCTAGTTTGAAAATCGTCTTTTCAAAATGAGAGCGGCGCGCTTTGACTTTGAGAAAACGTCTTCCGGTAAACCATGGGATGCAGGCACCCAGAAACTTCACGCGGATAACTTGGGTAGGACCAACATTTTAAGAACTGATACCGAGGTTACATGCAAGTTACCACCGAAAACTATGCAAAGCCTGCATAGGTTTATGTGTTTAAGTAATCAGGGTTGGGTGTTGATGCCAGTTCCACACGCGCGGCTTTGGCGGTGAACCGGTCGTGTGTACGGTGTACAGGATATCTCTGTTGGACTCAGAAAACACAACGGCCTTGCATGCAAGGCCGTTGAAATGATGGGATTGTCATAAGGCCATCCTGACGGACAGGCCCGCCGGGACTCCCATCAGGCTCAGGCCATTGTCACGGCGATGAATGCCAGCAAGAAAATCAGTACGCCGCCCACCACGGGCAATACAAACGGGATCATCGGAACGATGGCTTCAACCGGATCAATTTCATGGCCAGTTGTTTGAGGTGCGGGTGCGGACATGCGGATTCCTTAAAAGCTGATAGGTTAGTTGCCACGGATTCTACCGACAAGCAACAAATGGCGTTGCAGCCCATGCCTGTCTAGCCCAATTGCGCATCAAAGCCCGCTGCCCTCAGCACGCCCAGTACATCCTGAACATGCGCGTGACCACGCGTCTGCACTACCAACTCAATCTCGGCGTTCTGGGCGGAAAGCGTGGTGAACGCTCGCTGGTGGTGGACTTCTTCAATATTGGCGCCGGCCTCGGCCACCATGGCGGTTATGCGCGCCAGGGATCCCGGTACATCGCGCGCGCCCACCCGGATGCGCGCCAAGCGCCCCGCACGCACCATGCCGCGCTCAATGATGGCGGCCAATAACAGCGGATCAATATTGCCGCCGCACAACACCAGTCCAACCCGTTTGCCTTTGAAGCGCTCGGGGTACTTCAACAAGGCTGCCAGACCAACGGCACCGGCGCCTTCGACAAGCGTTTTCTCGACTTCCAGCAGCATGACCAAGGCCTGCTCAATGTCGCCTTCATCCACCAGTAACAGATCGTCCACCCGCTCTCGGATGATCTCCATGGGAATGCTCCCGGGCGTGCCAACTGCTATGCCTTCGGCAATGGTGCTGGTGCCTTGAGGGTGGTGGGTGCCCTTGATGGCATTGAACATGGCCGGAAAGCGCACGGTCTGTACGCCTACCACTTCCAAGCCGGGTTTTAGCGCCTTGGCTACCGTGGCCATGCCCGAGATGAGGCCGCCGCCTCCGATGGCGACGACCAGCGTGTCCAGATCGGGCGCCTCTTCCAGCATCTCCAGTGCAACCGTGCCCTGCCCTGCCAAGATGGCTTCATCATCATAAGGGTGGACAAAAGTCAGATGGCGTTCGTCCGCAATCGCAAATGCATGGGCGCGGGCTTCTTCCAGCGTGTCCCCGTGCAGGATGACTTCTGCACCAAAACCACGCGTGCGTTCCACCTTCACGCCCGGTGTAAAACGTGGCATCACGATCACTGCATGCAAACCCAGGCGCTGTGCGTGGTAAGCCACACCCTGCGCGTGGTTGCCTGCACTCATGGCAATGACGCCCTGCGCGGACTGCTCGGGCGTGAGCTGGGCAAGCTTGTTGCAAGCCCCGCGCTCTTTGAACGATGCGGTGAATTGCAGGTTTTCAAACTTCAGAAAAATCTGTGCGCCGGTGATATCGGACAGGGTTTTGGAAGCGACGCAAGGTGTGCGCAACAAGTGACCTTGCAGGCGTTGTGCTGCGGCAAGAATGTCGGTGTATTCAATCATGCGGCAATTGTCAGGGCATTTATCCGGACATTGCTCGGAACCACTTTGGTGCAGAATCTCGTCGCCAAGGCTTCCATCTTGCGCCAGTCTGGGTTATGGTGAACCCGTACTTCACTGTGCCGGAGGCGTTTGATGACCAAGCGTTTGCTGTCCCAGCCCTTGGGCGGGCACTTGATTCCCTCACCGGGCCTTTTGGAGGCGCCGGTGTTAGACCTGATGTGTTCGCACTTTGTGCTCACCCTGGCGGCGCGCCAGGGCGCCAGCCTGAACGTGCGGCGCGACTTCAACGGCATTGTGGGCCTGGCCGGGCGCCATCTCGTGTGGCCGGTATCGGTTCTTGACCGGTTGCGGGAGTTTCTTGCGCGGCGATGTGTGAGTAACGAACTGTGGCGCGGCCATGAGGCATTGGACTCCGCCGAATTTTTGGCGCGCCATGGTGCCTGGCGCGGTCCGTACGATGAAGCCACGCTGTATTTCTTTCTGGACGAATACGCCAAGGATCAACCCAAGGATTTGATTTCTGTTCTGGCCGTGACCGGTGAGTGGCTGAGCCACTCGCTCAAGCGCCAATCCACGCTGGTTGAAAAAAATATCAATGCACTCGCTGGCCTGTTGCAACTCAACAAGGCCGAGCGGGCTTTGCTACTTTATGGAACCCTGGCCCGTTACCAGCGCGACATGCGCAGCATTCTGGTCGAGTTCAAGGTCAACAATGCGCCAGAAGCCTATGCCGCTATTGCCGAAGTGGCAGGCGTCAATCCGGACCAAGTGGCCGAGGCACTGCGCGCAGGCTCCAGACTGGAGCGTATCGGCTTGGTGGAAAACCTGATTTCCGAGCACAACATCACCGATCTGGCCGACCTGATGAAGGTCAGCGAGAAGCTGCCGCCGGTGTTGATGCGACAGTACCGCGACCAGGCCGAACTGATGGCGGTTTTCACCCGCTTGTCCACCAAAAGCGTCTTGCGACTGGATGACTTTGCCTTTGTTGCCGAAGACGCCCAGGTCTTGCGTTCCCTGCTGGCCAATGCGGTGGCCCGCCAGGAAGTCGGTATCAATGTACTCCTGTACGGCCCGCCAGGCACCGGCAAGACAGAGCTGGCCAAGGTGGTGGCGCAAGCGGCGGGGCTGGAGCTGTTTGAGGTCGAGTATGCAGACCGGGATGGCAATTCCCTGAGTGGGCGCGACCGCTACCGATCCTTGCAGATTGCCCAGGTCTTTCTCAAGGGCAGCGCCCAGGCCGCACTGCTGTTCGACGAAGTGGAGGACGTGTTTCCGCCGCTGTCCAGCGAAGCGGTACTGTGGATGGCGCGCGCCGAAGCCCAGGTTGCGCCGACCAGCAGCAGCGTGAGCGGCAAAGCCTGGGTCAACCAGGTGCTGGAATCCAATGTGGTGCCCACGATCTGGGTGACCAACCGGATTGAGCAGATCGACCCCGCGTTTCGCCGACGCTTTGCCTACCACCTGGAACTCAAGTCGCCCCCACCCGGTGCACGAGAGGAACTGGTGCGCAAGACGCTGTCGGGGGTGGCCGTGTCGGATGCATTTGTGGCACGACTGACCCGCCGCAAGGGACTCACGCCAGCGCAAATCCGCACGGCGGTCCGATTTGCGGACTTGGCTTGTGCCGCTTTGACGGAACGCGTGCAGGCTGATTTGGAGGGATTGATCGAACGTCAACTCAAAAATGCCGACCAGGCGCTAGGAAACCGTGCGCAGGATGGCGCTCGCCCGGGGGGGCGTACTGCCTACGACATGGCGCTGTTGAACGTGCAAACCCGGTTTGAGATTCCTCGTATGGTGCAAGCCTTGCAGGCGCGCGGGCACGGAACCCTGTGCTTTTATGGCCCACCCGGTACCGGCAAAACCGCGCTGGCCGAGCACATTGCCAGCACGCTGGCCCAGCCCCTACACATCCGCCAGGCCAGTGATTTGATGAGCAAATATGTCGGGGAGACCGAACAAAACATGGCTGCCATGTTCCGCGAGGCTGAGGCGGAGAACGCTATTTTGCTGCTCGACGAAGCCGACAGTTTCCTGCAGGACCGCCGGGGCGCGCAGCGCAGCCACGAGGTCAGTGAAGTCAATGAAATGCTGCAGGGCATGGAGCGGTTTCACGGGATATTTATCTGCACCACCAACCTGATGGACCGTATTGACCAGGCTGCACTACGACGGTTTACCTTCAAGATCCATTTCCTGCCCCTGACCCGTGACCAGCGTTTGGCCCTGTTTGTGACGGATGCCTGTGCGGGCGACGCAGCGCGACTATCGCGTGATTTTGCGCAGCGGCTGGCATGCCTGGACCAACTCTGCATGGGCGACTTTGCAGCGGTCAAACGCCAGGCCTCGATTCTGGACGTTTGCATGGATGCGGCAGAATTTTTGGTGCAGCTAGAGGCCGAGCACCGCATCAAACCCGAGGTTCGGGACCTGCGGGCCATGGGTTTTATGCCCTGAGGTGCAGTGTCAGCAAGAATTTTCTTGGTCCTGTCAACCGCCAGACGGGGTCATCCGTCTTAGGTGTAAGCGGACGCCAGAACCAAGCGGTAGGCGGGTCGAAAGACCCGTCAGGCGACTTGAAAGTGTCCATTTCTCATCATTTTGAATAATTTGTATGAACAAAGAGACGATCAAAGTACCCGAAAAAGGCACTTACCAATGGCAGCTGTTTGACTACTGGTCAGACGAATTCCGCCAGACCAATGCCGACCACTCCGCTTACATTGCGCTCAATTTTGCCGGCGTACTCGATGCCTGCCGCACCAAATTGCAACACCTGATCCAGCACCACAAGCAGCATGTGTGCGATGCCAAAGGCGGACTCCGCCACAGCCGCGCCATCGCCCGCCTGCAAAACACCATGTCCGGAGCCGCGCTCTCTTATGAGACCTGCTTTCGTCAAGGCTCAGCAGCGTAATTCAAAGACACCACGCGCAACACTTCCTGCGCGTACGCTTCCAGCTTCTTCGCCCCCATTCCGCTAATCCCCTGCAGGTCGTCCAGGGTTTGCGGAGCGCGTTTGGCAATGGCAGCCAACGTCGCATCATGAAAAATCACGTAGGCAGGCAGATTGTGCTCACGCGCAACCTCGGCGCGCCATGCCTTGAGCGCCGCGTATCGGATTAATCCTTCACCGTCCAGTGCAATCGGCGCCTTGATCGCCGCGGTCCCCGCGCCCGAACGCTTGGTCTTGCGGCTGGCCGGGGTGGATACCGATTCGCGCAGTTGCACCGATAGTTCGCCTCGCAACACGGAGCGGGACACCTCGGTGAGCTGCAAAGTGTTGAACGCCTGCGCATCCACTGCCACGGCGCCCAAGGCAATCAGCTGGCGCAACACCCCCCGCAACTGAATCTCGCTGAAATCCGCGCCAATGCCAAAGGTGCTCAGCGCGGTGTGGCCGTATTGCGTGACCTTTTCAGTCGTTTTGCCGCGCAGGATGTCCATCACATGCCCGGCGCCAAACGACATACCGCTGGACTGCTGGATCCGGTAAATGGTGCTGAGCAGCTTGCGCGCGGCATCCGTGCCGTCCCAGACTTCGGGCGGATTCAAACAGTTGTCGCAATTTCTGCACCGGTACTGGGGGCCGTCACCCAGCTGTTCCCCAAAATACGCCAGCAAGCGCACCCGGCGGCAGTCGGTGGCTTCGGCCAGGCCGAGCAGGGCGTCGAGCTTGCCGCGCAAGCCTTGCTTGAACTCTTCGCCCGCCGGGCTTTCGTCAATCATGCGGCGCTGATTCACCACGTCCTGCAGGCCATAGGCCATCCAGGCGTAGGCCGGCAGACCGTCGCGCCCGGCCCTGCCGGTTTCCTGGTAGTAGCCCTCGATGTTCTTGGGCATGTCCAGGTGGGCCACAAAGCGCACATCGGGCTTGTCGATGCCCATGCCAAAGGCAATCGTGGCGACCATCACCACGCCGTCTTCACGCAGAAAACGGTTTTGGTGGTCCTGGCGCACCCGGCTGTCCAGCCCGGCGTGGTAGGGCAAGGCGTTGATGCCGGCATTCACCAGGGTCTGAGCCACATCCTCCACCCGTTTGCGCGACTGGCAGTAGACGATGCCCGCGTCGCCCTCGTGCTCGCGCTCGATGAAGCGCAACAATTGCTGCACCGCTTCACGCTTTTCGACAATCGTGTATCGGATGTTGGGGCGGTCAAAGCTGCTGACAAAGGCGCGGGCGTCCTGCAGTTGCAATCGTTCAAGGATGTCCGCTTGCGTCAGGTCGTCCGCCGTGGCGGTCAGCGCCATGCGTGGCACACCGGCAAAGCGCTCGTGCAAAACCGTGAGTGCCCGGTATTCGGGCCGGAAGTCGTGGCCCCACTGGCTCACGCAATGCGCCTCGTCAATGGCAAACAGGCTGAGTAAGCCGCGCTCAAACAGGGAGTCGAGCAAGGCCAGAAACCGCGGATTGGTGACCCGTTCGGGCGCGGCGTACAACAGCGTGATATCGCCGCGCAGCAGGCGCTGCTCAACCTGATAAGCCTCGTCGTTGGTCAATGTGGAGTTCAAAAAAGCGGCGCTGACGCCCGCTTCATGCAGCGCGCCCACCTGGTCGTGCATCAGCGCAATCAGGGGGGAAACGACGATGCTGATGCCCAGCCCCGCACGCTGGCGGGCGATAGCCGGAATCTGGTAACACAGCGATTTGCCACCACCGGTGGGCATCAGCACCAGTGCGTCGCCGCCATTGGCCACATGCTCGATGATGGCCTGCTGCGGGCCACGAAATTGCGCGTATCCAAACACTTCTTCCAGGATGGCGTGGCAGGTCTGACTGGAGGTGGCGGAAGAATGTGCTATCAAAATACTAGCTGCTTGCGCAATGGTTACGGGGCCTTGAGCCAAAAAAGACCTATAGAACTGGGTCGAAGCCCGGTTGGATGCGCCCTATTGTCAGGCACACCCCACCCGCTGCACTAAAATTGCGCATCCCAAGGAGCGCTGCAGCGTCCTGGCGCTGCGTTCGCAGGCTGCCAAAGGTCGCCAGGCTTGGGTTTGCCAACCGCGCTCACTTGTCTACCGAGAAAGTGAGCCGCCGACTATGAAATCCGTCACCTACACCCGCGCCCAGGCCCTGCCCGGCATTTTGGCCCAACGCATTGCCATTTTGGACGGTGCCATGGGCACCATGATCCAGCGCTTCAAGCTCGGCGAAGCGCAGTACCGTGGCGAGGGTTACACCGGCCCCGGCAGCCAGGGTGACCGGTTCAAAGACTTCCCGCGCGACGTCAAAGGCAACAACGAGTTGCTCAGCATCACCCGCCCCGACGTCATCAGTGACATCCATGAGCGCTATCTGGCCGCTGGTGCCGACCTGATCGAGACCAATACCTTCGGCGCCACCACCGTAGCCCAGGCCGACTACGGCATGGAAGACCTGGCAGTGGAGATGAATTTGGCGTCGGCTCGCTTGGCACGGGCGGCCTGCGACAAGTTCTCCACCCCCGACAAACCGCGCTTTGTGGCTGGTGCCGTGGGCCCCACACCCAAAACGGCCAGCATCAGCCCCGATGTGAACGACCCCGGCGCCCGCAACGTCACCTTTGAAGAGCTGCGCCAAGCCTACTACGACCAGGTGAAAGCGCTGATCGAGGGCGGCAGCGACGTGCTGCTGGTGGAAACCATCTTCGACACGCTCAACGCCAAGGCGGCGCTGTTTGCAATTGACGAATACTTTGAGGCCAGCGGCGAGCGCCTGCCCATCATCATCAGCGGCACGGTGACCGATGCATCCGGGCGCATCCTGTCCGGCCAGACCGTCACTGCGTTCTGGCACAGCGTGCGCCACGCCCAGCCGCTGGCCATTGGCCTGAACTGCGCCTTGGGCGCAGCGCTGATGCGCCCCTATATCCAGGAACTCAACCGCGCCGCGCCCGACACCTTCATCAGCTGCTACCCCAATGCAGGCCTGCCCAACCCCATGAGCGACACCGGCTTTGATGAAACCCCGGATGTGACCAGCCGACTGGTACGTGAATTTGCCGCCGAAGGATTGGTAAATATTGTGGGGGGGTGCTGCGGCACTACACCCGACCACATTGGCGCCATTGCCCATGCCGTTGCACCGCTGACCGGACGCGCCGTGCAGCGCAACTACTTCTACAAAGAAGCGGCTTGACGAAGTGCCTGGGGGCGGCCGTTGGCTCCACTGGGGTCTACGCCTACCTTCTTGGCGCGCTCAGCAGGGCGTCGATTTCCAGTTGCATGGCCTTGGCCAGCTTGGCATAGAGGCGCAGCTTGCGGGCGTTGTCGCGCAGGCGCTCCGCCAGCCGCGCGGCAATGGCCAGCAAAAGCTTTGAGCCAATGCGGGGCTCCGCATTGATCAAGCCCTCGAATGATTCGCGCGTCAGAATGGCGCACAGCGAATCGGAACTGGTGGTGCAGGAGGCTGATCGCGGTTCGCGGTCCACCAAGCCCACTTCCCCTATCAGGCTGCCCGGACCAAGGACTCCGATGGTGAGAGGTTCAGTACGGCTGACGGTAACACTCTCCACCACCACCTCGCCTTCCAGCAACAAAGCCATAAAGCCCTCGTCAGCCGCATCGCCTTCGCGTATGAATGTGGTGTTGGCGGGAATGAACTGCGGACTCATGTAGCCCACAACCACGCGCGCTTCGTCCATGGTCAGATGCATCAGCGCACTGGGCGCGGTCAATAACTCGGCCGCACGCTCAAACGCCCAAACGCGTTCGTCCGACGGTTTCTCTTCTTCTGGGGACATGACCATGGTGCGCGACTCCAAACCCTGCAGGTGACAACTGCTTCACGGGATGAAAACCAATGGTAAACCACACCGCGCGATTGCCACTCGGGTTCTCCCTTAAAATCCGGGTATCCAAGGAGCGTTGCAGCGGTCACACAGTGGTCCCGTCAGGCTTGGATGTCCCAACGACGCTCACCTGCCCGTGTTTTTTTACAGGTGAGATGCATGTCTTCCAACCCCGCTATGTCTGTTGCGCCCATGATGCTGTCCGGTCTGGAGCCGGTCACCATCGATGGTAATTCCCTGTTCGTCAACATCGGCGAGCGTACCAATGTGACGGGCTCCAAGGCCTTCGCCCGCATGATCCTGAGCGGCGACTTCGAGCAGGCCCTGGCCGTAGCACGTCAGCAGGTGGAAAACGGCGCCCAGGTCATCGACATCAACATGGACGAGGCCATGCTGGACAGCCAGGCTGCCATGGTGCGTTTTCTCAATTTGATAGCGTCCGAGCCCGATATTTCGCGGGTTCCAGTCATGATCGACTCCAGCAAATGGAGCGTCATCGAGGCCGGTCTGCGCTGCGTGCAGGGCAAGGGTATCGTCAACTCCATCAGCATGAAGGAGGGCGAGGACGCCTTTCGCCAGCAGGCCAAGCTGGTGCGCCGCTACGGTGCCGCCGCCGTGGTGATGGCCTTTGACGAAAAAGGCCAGGCCGACACCTACCAGCGCAAGATCGAGATTTGCGAGCGCGCCTACCGCATCCTGGTCGACGAGGTGGGTTTTCCGCCCGAAGACATCATCTTCGACCCCAATATCTTCGCTATTGCCACCGGCATCGAAGAACACAACAACTACGCGGTGGACTTCATTGAGGCCACCCGCTGGATCAAGCAGAACCTGCCGGGCGCCAAGGTCAGCGGCGGCGTGTCGAATGTGAGCTTTTCCTTCCGCGGCAACGACCCGGTGCGCGAAGCCATCCACACTGTGTTCCTGTACCACGCGATTGCCGCAGGCATGGACATGGGCATCGTCAACGCCGGCATGGTGGGCGTCTACGACGACCTGGAGCCGGTGCTGCGCGAGCGAGTAGAAGATGTGGTGCTGAACCGCCGGGATGACGCGGGTGAACGCCTGGTCGAAGTCGCAGAGACCGCCAAAAGCGGCGCCAAGGACGAGAGCAAAAAACTGGAATGGCGCGGCACGCCCGATGTCCCAGTCTCTGTAGGCCAGCGCCTGAGTCACGCCATGGTGCATGGCATCACCGACTTCATCACCGAAGACACGGAAGAGGCCTACCGTGCCATCCTGGCTACTGGCGGACGCCCGCTGCATGTGATTGAAGGCCCTTTGATGGATGGCATGAACATCGTGGGCGACCTGTTTGGTCAGGGCAAGATGTTCCTGCCGCAGGTGGTCAAAAGCGCGCGGGTGATGAAGCAAGCCGTGGCGCACCTGATTCCCTACATTGAAGAAGAAAAGCGCCTGGACGAAGCGGCGGGTCGCGATGTCAAGAGCAAGGGAAAGATCGTCATTGCCACGGTCAAGGGAGACGTGCACGACATTGGCAAGAACATCGTCACCGTGGTTCTGCAGTGCAACAACTTTGACGTGGTCAATATGGGCGTGATGGTGCCGGCCCATGAGGTTCTGGCCCGTGCCAAGGCCGAGGGGGCCGACATCATTGGTCTGTCGGGCCTGATCACGCCCAGCCTGGAAGAGATGCAGTATGTGGCGGGTGAAATGCAGAAGGACGACTATTTCCGCATGAAGAAAATCCCACTGCTGATTGGCGGCGCCACCACCAGTCGCGTGCACACCGCCGTGCGCATTGCGCCGCACTACGAAGGCCCAGTGGCCTACGTGCCCGACGCCTCCCGCAGCGTGGGCGTGGCGCAGAGCCTGCTGGGTGACGGTGCAGCGCAGTTCATTGACGAACTGAACAAAGACTACGACAAGGTGCGCCACCAGCACGCCAACAAGAAGCAGACGCCGCTGTGGAGCCTGGAACGGGCCCGCGCCAACAGGACCGTGGTGGACTGGAGCACCTACCAGCCGACAGTGCCGAAGTTCATTGGCCGACGGGTATTCAAGAATTTCGACCTGGGCGAGCTGGCCCAGTACATCGACTGGGGACCCTTCTTCCAGACCTGGGATCTGGCGGGCCCCTTCCCTGCCATCCTGGATGACGCCGTGGTGGGTGCCGAGGCCAGAAAAGTCTACGCCGACGGCCAGGCCATGCTGAAGAAAATCGTGGATGGCCGCTGGCTCACCGCCAACGCGGTCGTGGCCCTGTACCCGGCCAACAACGTGGACGGCGACGACATCGCTTTCTACTTCGATGAGACCCGCAGCCAGCGCGCCATGACATGGTGCGGACTGCGCCAGCAGACCGAAAAGCAAATAGTCGATGGCAAGCAGATGCCCAGCCGCTGCCTGGCCGATTTCGTGGCCCCAGGATCCGCTATTCATTCAGGAGCTGCTTACGCAAGCTCCACGGGGGCTGCAGGCCAAATAGGCACTAAAATAGCCGACTATGCGGGCCTGTTTGCCGTGACTGCCGGTATTGGCACCGACAAGCGCGCACAGGCCTTTGAGGCCGCCCACGACGACTACTCGTCCATCCTGCTCAAGTCCCTGGCCGACCGCCTGGCCGAAGCGTTTGCCGAATGCCTTCATAAAAAGGTGCGCACCGATCTGTGGGGCTACGCGGCGCAGGAGACGTTGGGCACTGACGCCCTGATTGCCGAGAAGTACCAGGGCATCCGCCCGGCCCCTGGCTACCCCGCTTGCCCTGACCACAGCGCCAAGCAGGACATGTTTGCCCTGTTGCAGTGCGAAGAGATTGGCATGGGCCTGACGGAGAGCCTGGCCATGACACCCGCCGCCAGCGTTTGCGGCTTCTACATCGCCCACCCGGACAGTACCTACTTCAGCGTGGGCAAGATTGGGGATGACCAGGTGCAGGACCTGGCGCGACGGCGCAATATGGACCGCGGTGCACTGCAAAGGTTGTTGGCACCAAACCTCTAATCGCCCACATTGCACTGGGCGGGCCAGCCTGATCAGCGGCATCAAGGTGAACCATGCCAGAATCGCCGCCAGAGGAGTTTCGATGTCATCCCTGTATCTAGACCACTTTGGCCTGACCAAACCGCCGTTTCAAATAACGCCGGATTTGGGATTCTTTTTTTCCGGCGGACGCCGGGGTGACATCCTGTCTGCCTTGTTGCATGTCGCGCAGCATGAAGAAGGCATCATGACGTTGGTCGCTGAGGTCGGAAGCGGCAAAACCTTGTTGGCCCGGCTCATGATCAGCCGCTTGCCCAGCACGATTTGCACGATTTACCTGGCCAACCCGAGCTTTAGCCGCGACGAAATACTGGGCGCCATTGGACGCGACCTGGGTCTGACTGATCTGCCCGTTTCGACCGAAGCACGCCTGGCTGCGTTACATAACGAGCTATTGCGCCGCCATGCTGCCGGGCAACGCGTGTTGCTGGTGATAGACGAGGCGCACGCCATGCCGCCCGAATCGCTGGAGGAGGTCAGGTTGTTGTCCAACCTGGAGACAGAACAACACAAACTTCTCAATATCATGCTGTTCGGGCAACCCGAGCTGGACGAAACCTTGGCCGACCGCAGGATGCGCCAAGTCCGCGACCGTGTGGTCCACCGTTTCCAGTTGACGGCATTGCCAGCGGACGAGGCTTCGGCCTATGTCGATCACCGTTTGCGAGCTGCCGGTTGGGTCGGCGGGGCGTTGTTTGCCCCGGCCGCCATGGCCTTGCTCATCAAGGCCTCAGGAGGGAGGGCGCGGCGAATCAACCTCTTGGCGGACAAAGCCTTGCTCGGTACGTATGCCACTGGCAAGTCCTCGGTGCAAGTCGAACAAGTGCGAAGCGCCATTGCGGAGTTGCACGATGACATCTCATCGCCACCGCTCTGGCAACATCCGATGCGGCAACGGGTTGTCTGGGGACTGGCCTGCGCGTTGATCTTGGGCACAGCAGTTTTTTTCTGGATGCGCATGGAGGCTCCAAAATCAGCGATCCAGGTGCCAGCCGCGACTCTTATTCCACCCACGCCCACGCCCGTCGCACCTGCGGTGTCCGCTGCGCCAAGAATTTCAGCCGATGCCTCAGCGCGGGCCGCCGCCGTAGCATCACAGGTAACAGCTCCATGGATGGCGGTATTGGAGCCATATGTGGAGCGCACCAAAGTGCAACTGCAGGGCGCTGAATTGCAGGGCTATACCATTCAAATCGCTGCGTTACCCCGCGAATCCACCGTGGCAACCTACCTCCATTCGGTGGGCCAAAACGTCGATCCCGCCCAAATATATGCCCAACTTAGTCACTACAATGGGAAAGATTTTGTTGCCGTGTTCATCGGTAACTATCCCAGTATTGTTAAAGCCAACGCGGCGTTGATCGGTTTGCCTGCAGCATTGAAAGCGAACAAGCCAATCGTGAGGACGTGGATCAAAATACGACAGGATCAACTATCTTGAACAGCTGCGCAGTTCCATCCAATCGGTCGTCGGCCGATTTGAATCCGTTGCTTCGCGCGCTGAGTTTAGGGTTTGCGGCTTTGACCGTTGCCTGTGCCGCTCCCCCCGCGCCGCCCGTCTCCAATGCGCATTTGCAGCCGCCATCTGCCTTGCCGTCTGGCGCGCCTGAGTTTGCCACTGCCCCGCCACTGCCGCCGCCACCCCGCGTGGCGCCCAAGCAAGAGGTCTACAGCGTGGTCATGCAAAACGTCAACGTGCAAGACCTGTTATTTGCCCTGGCACGGGATGCGCGAATCAATGTGGACATCCACCCCAGCATTGCCGGAACCGTCACCATGAATGTGAGGGACCAAACTTTGCCCGAGATACTGGAGCGGGTCGCGCGCCAGGTGGATTTGCGCTACGAGATGCTGGGCAATAATTTGTCTATCCTGCCGGATCTGCCTTACCTGAAGAACTACCGCGTTGATTATCCGAACATCCAGCGCAATTCGGCCATCTCTATCAGCACTTCTACCAATGTTGCCAGCACAGGCGCAGCCCCCGGCCAATCGGGCAGTGGAAGTGGTAGCAATGCCTCCACGTCGGAGATCACCAGTAAGTCCAATAACAATTTTTGGGACACACTGGTCAACAACATCAAGGATATGCTGCGCGAAACCGACAAGGTTTTGCCCGCCAGTGTGGCCAATACTGCCCAGGCGCCAGGGCAAGGGCCTCCTGCTGGCTTGGCTGCGCTGGCTGGCGCTTCGTTGGCAACCGCTGCACCTGCTGCTGCCGCAACCAATGGAGCCGCTCCGAATACCGCTAACGCCAATGCCACCCTCGGAGCAGGTCGAGCGGTGTTTCGCGAGGCTGCCTCGGTGATGGCGAATGCAGAGGCCGGCTACATCAGCGTGCGTGCCACGCAAACCCAGCACGAGAAGGTGCGTGACTTTGTGGACCGGGTCATGCGTTCTGCGCGCCGTCAAGTGTTGATTGAGGCGACTATTGTCGAAGTGGATCTGTCCAATCGGTATCAGCAGGGCATTGACTGGTCGCTCATCAAGCCGGGCGGTAACGTTTACAACTCTTCGCTCTTGATCAGCCCGTCGGGCCCTTCCGCCGGGTTTCAAACAGGTGGTTTGGTCAGTTCGCTGACATCGCTCACCTTGAATGGCCCCAGCATCTTCAAAGGCTATGACCTGACCGGCATACTGAATATGCTGGAATCGTTTGGAACCTTGCGAGTGCTTTCCAGCCCCAAGATTTCCGTGCTGAACAACCAGAGCAGCGTGCTCAAGGTGGTGGACAACAAGGTCTATTTCACCGTATCGGTCACTGCGGGAACCGCTGCAACGGCAACTGCTCCTGCTACCCCAGCGACCTACAACACCACCATCAACACGGTGCCGATCGGGCTATTGATGTCTGTGACTCCACAGATCAGCGAGTCCAACGAAGTGATTTTGAATCTGCGTCCAACCATCAGCCGCATTACAGGTTATGCCAACGATCCAAGCCCAACTCTGGCGCAGTACGGTGTTGGTAACCGCATTCCTGAAGTCCAGACCCGTGAGATGGAGTCTGTTTTGCGAGTCCAGTCGGGAGGCATTGCGATCCTGGGTGGCTTGATGCAAGACTCGCGCAACAACAACTCGGACGAAGTTCCTATTTTGAACCGTCTGCCGGGACTGGGCAATTTATTCAAATACCGTGACGAAGCCAGCAAGAAGACCGAACTGGTGATCTTTTTACGCCCCACGGTGCTGCAAGACGCCAGTTTGAATGGGGACTTCAAGGGTTATCGAAATGTGATGCAGGAGGCCCGCGACGCCATGGACCTGCCGTCACAGCCCACCCGGCCTGAATTTCAGTTTCAGACGTCCCAGCCATGAGTCTCCTGCTTGATGCTTTGCACAGGGCTAGCAAGGACAAGGAAAGAGCAGCCCTTGCCGCTGCTGTGGCTTCGACGAAAACTCCAGCGGACGAAGGTAAGGCTCAGTTGGCACAGCCACTTGAATTGTCGACCGACTTCCCCACGCTGGTATCAGCCAAAGAAATGCCGCCGCCCATGGAGCCCAAACCGACTCCACTCCCGACAGGGTCTCAGCCTGTTGCGCTGGAGCTCGAAATGCTGCCGCAGACCATGGTTGCAATGCAACCCGAAAGCGACAGCTTGGTGCTGGAGACATCCCGGGTTGAATCCATTGGCACTTCGGCCCCTATTGCATCCCCCATAGCAGGGGCTATGCCCCCACAAGGGGTGGTGCTAACGAACCCTATTTCAGACACAGGGAGTGTGAGTGGAGCCAGTCCTTCATTTGCGAAAGCCCCGAAGATATCAGCCCCTGCCGCCCAAGCGGCTGCCAGCGCAATTCAAGGCGCCTATGATCCGCCCCCACCTGCCAAGCGACCTGGAAAGCGTGTATTGGCGTTGGGTGGCGTTGCGGCATGCCTGGCTGTGGGATTGGGCTCCCTTCTGATGGGCTTGTGGGGTGATCCGGAGCAACTGTTTGGGCTTGCTGGCGGGTCATCCATCACAGCGGCGCAGACCCCCTTGCCTGCTCGGGAGCCGGAGCCAGCAGCCTCTTCGCCAATGGTTCCCCCTGTTTCGCCCAGCACCTCGGCTGCGGCGGCGGCTACGCCTGCCGCCAGTGCAGCCAGTTCCGTATTGCCCATAGTGCCTGCAACTTCACCTGCAGTTGCGGGTAGTGCACCCCTTGCGATGGCAGCGGTTGACAAGCCATCGGCTCCGTTACCCAAAGAAGTTACTATGCGGGCATCGCCAGTTGCCCCCGTGTTTACCGCACGAGTCACCAGCCAAGGGGCGTTGGAGGAAGCTTACACTGCATTGCTGGAAGGCAGGCTCGATGACGCAACGCGGGTGTATGGCGTCGTACTTGATGCCAATCCGTTGGAGCGCGACGCGCTCCTGGGCATGGCGTATATCTCGCATACCAAGGGGCGCCGGGAAGAGGCCCAAGCCTACTATGCCAAAGTGCTGCGTCTGGAGCCCCACAACGCTGTTGCCAACGCGGGCATGCTGGCCTTGGGGTCCGGTGTCAACGGCGTTGGCAACGCTGAGCGGGCCAAAGAACTTGCCGCGCGTCAACCCGACTCAGCCGCATTGCAGGCTTTGGCGGCCAGCGCGCTGGTACAGGACGGGTTGTTGGCGGAGGCTGCGCTGGCGTTTTCTCGTGCGCAAGAGCTGGAGCCGACGAACCCCTGGCACAGCTACAACCTGGCGGTCGCTCTTGATAAGTTGGGCAACTCTGCGCAGGCGCTGGAACAGTACCAAAAAGCGTTGAATAACCAGGGTCGTTCCCCTTCGCCTCTGCGTCCGCAGCAAGTGGAGTCTGCGCGTGTGCGTGCTTCCCAATTGCGGCAATCCATGGCGACATCCCCCGGAGCACAAAAATGACGACGTCTCAGGCAGTCGCCGCGACCGCACCTCCGGTTCGACTGGGGGACCGTCTCATTCAGCTGGGGTTGATTACACAAGACCAGTTGCGCATTGCACTGATGGAGCAAAAGAGCTCCGGCAAGCCGATTGGCGAAGCCTTGTTAAGCCTGGGGTTCACCACTGAGGAGGCCATGCGAGGGGCATTGGCAGACAGCCTCGGTGAGACTGCCATTAGCCTCAAGGGCTTGGTTGCCAACGCCGAAGCACTGGCACTGATTCCTAAACCGGTGGCCAAGCGGCATATGCTGTTCCCGGTCAGTTTGGATAAAAGAACCAATGTGCTGGTTATTGCAGGGGCCAATCCCAATGACATCGTCGCCGTAGACCAGATCACCGCGCTGCTAGCCGGTGGGCCACGTATCCAGTGGAGGTTAGCCAGCAGTGCAGAAATACTGACGGCCATTGAGCAGTTCTATGGACATGAGTTGTCCATAGACGGTATCTTGCACGAGTTGGAGACCGGCACGGTCGACATGGTCGGGCTCATGCAGGAGACCGAAGGGTACAGCCACCCGGTGGTACGACTGGTGGACTCTATGCTGGCCGACGCTACGCTACGCGGCGCTTCCGACATTCACTTTGAACCCGAGCCCCAGTTTTTGCGTATTCGTTACCGCATTGACGGGGTATTACGCCAAGTGCGCGCCTTACATATGCGCTATTGGTCAGCCATGGTGGTGCGACTCAAAGTCATGGCAGGGATGAACATTGCCGAGACCCGGGCCCCTCAAGACGGACGCATCTCCTTGTCCATTTCCGGACGCCAGGTGGACTTCCGTTCGGCCGTTCAACCCACCATTCATGGTGAGAACTTTGTGTTGCGTATTCTGGACAGAAAGCGGGGCATTGTTCCGCTTGACGGCTTGGGGCTTTCTGACGACCAGTTCAACACGATGCAGCTGATGCTGTCGCGTCCGGAAGGCATCATGCTGGTGACGGGCCCAACGGGCTCCGGCAAAACGACCACGCTGTATTCCATCCTGGGTCACCTCAACAAAGAGGGTGTCAACATCATGACGCTGGAAGACCCGGTGGAATACCCGATGCCGGTGATCCGCCAGACTTCCATCTCAGACTCGGTCAAGATGGACTTTGCCGAGGGTATTCGCTCCATGATGCGGCAAGATCCCGATATCATTTTGGTCGGCGAAGTACGCGATCACGAGACCGCAGAAATGGCATTCCGGGCGGCCATGACGGGCCACCAGGTGTTTTCCACCTTGCACACCAACTCAGCGATCCGCTCCATTCCGCGTTTGGTAGACCTGGGTATCAAACCCGAGGTTTTGGCAGGTAATGTGATTGGCATCGTGGCCCAGCGCCTGCTGCGCACACTGTGCAAAGCCTGCAAGGCGCCCCATGATCCCAGCCCGATTGAATTGCAGCTATTGGGCTTGAAACCGGACGAGCCGCATTCCGTGTACCGCCCGGTGGGATGTCCGGCATGTGAGCATTTGGGCTATCGGGGTCGTATTTCCATTCTGGAGTTACTCAAGTTCGACGGCGCCCTTGATGAGCTGATCACCCAGAGGGCCAGCCTCAAAGTGATGTTGGATTACGTGCGCCAGCAAGGTTTTGTGACAATGGCCGAAGACGGACTGCGCCGAGTCAAGGAGGGGCATACCACCGTCGAAGAGGTCGGGCGCGTGGTGGACCTTACCGAGCTGATTCACTGATGGCACTCTACGAGTACCGTGCGGCCCATGCCGATGGCCGTATCGCCAAAGGGCGTATCGATGCGTTGCACGAGACCGACCTGGAGGCCCAGCTCAAACGCCTGGACTTGGCGCTGCTTTCGGCCAAGACCATTGCCAAGCACGCCAGTGCCGTCAAAAACATACCGCGTCGCGATGTGCTGGGGTTCTTGTTTCAGCTTGAGATGTTGGTCCGTGCCGGCGTGCCTATTTTGGACTCGCTGGCGGACATGCGTGACGCCTCCGAGACGCCGGCGGGTCGACAACTCTCTGGCGGGTTATTTGAGAAAATTGAAGCAGGCGCAACCTTGGGCGAAGCGGTAGGCGCATTTCCAGGAGTTTTTTCCGAGACAGTCATCAACTTGATCCGGTCTGGCGAGGTGACGGGCCAGTTGCCCGATGTGCTCAAGGAAATTGTTCGCTCCTTGAAGTGGCAGGATGAAATGGAATCCCAAACCAAGAAATTGTTGGCCTATCCGGCCTTTGTGCTGGTGGTTATTGGGGGTGTGGTCTTTTTCTTGATGATTTATCTGGTGCCACAACTGATTGGTTTTCTGAAAAATCTGGGGCAAGAAATACCGTTGCAGACGCGGCTGCTCATCGGCCTCTCCGGCCTCTTTGTCAACTACTGGTGGGCCATTCTGTCTGTGCCACCCCTGTTGGTTTTGGGGGTGCTTTCATTGTCAACCGCATTTCCCGCAGTTCGCTATAAGTTGCATGAAATGCAGCTTGGCATTCCAGTGATCGGGCCCGTACTGAAAAAACTCACTCTTGCGCGGTTTGCCGATACCTTGGGGTTGATGTACCGCACCGGTATCCCACTGACGGACGGGCTGGTCTATTGCGAAAAAATATCGTCCAACGTGGTCATCCAAAACTCCATCAGACGGGCTCGTGACCGCGTGTTGACGGGCACAGCAATTTCAGCCAGTTTTGCGGCCGAGCAATTGTTCCCGCCATTCGTTATTCGCATGATCAAAGTCGGTGAATCCACCGGTGCACTGGACCAGTCGCTGGCCAATATCAGCTACTTTTATTCTCGTGACATCGATGAATCCATTGGCCGTGTGCAGGCCATGATTGAGCCTGCGTTGACGGTGGTGATGGGGCTAATATTGGGTTGGATTATGTTGGCGGTTCTGGGCCCCATCTACGACACTATTGCAAAAATGAAAACGTGACGCCATGGCCACCGTTTTGTTTCTCACAGCAGAAGGATCCACCTGGTGGAGCAACCAGACCGGGCGGTGGCTGGCACTGCCTGGGGCGACATCTGATCCGGTTTGGGTTGTTACCGATTTGACGGAAGAAACCTTGGTTGAGATCGCAGTGCCGCGTATATTTGGCAACGATCGCACCCGTTTTGTGCAGAGGCAATTGACAAACCGTTTTCCAGAAAGTCCTTATGGGGCAGCGTTGCCCCCGCGTCGGTCAGGCGATCTGATGAGCCGACTGGCGCCGCCGCAGCAAGTGCTGATGGCCATTGAGCCTGCGGATCGCATCAAGGCCGCGCTGGCTTCTTTGCAGAACCCGGTAGTGGGTCTCTGGAGCATGTCGGTGCTGTTGGCGCAATTAGGACAGGCCAAGGCCTTACCCGCAACCTTGCTTCTGGTGCTTGGTCAGGCCAGCAGCACGCGCATTGTGTTTTTGAAGAATCGCTCCCCCGTGTTGACCCGTTTGGTGGCCGGGTCCACCAGCGCAGCCGAGCAAGCGGTGGAAATAGTTCGGACCTTTCGCCATCTTGAAAATACCCATGTGATTGAACGGGGTACGCTCCGCCTCCCGGCGCTTTTGCTGGGAACCCATGCGGGCTTGGGGGGAGTGCTGACGAATGACCGCATTGATGCGGTGCCGTCGCCGGTGCAACGTTGGACTGAGCATCCCAACGGCTGGCGCGATGCCTTGTTCGACTTGGTGTGCAAGTCGCCGCCGGGTCAATTGGCACCCCTGGCGATGCGATCGAGCTACCTCGCGCAGCAGGTGCAAAAGGCCGCCCGCATCGCCATGGCGGTCTGCCTGGTCGCTGCGCTTGCAGTTGCCAGTGCCCGTGTCGTTTCCATCATGGGCGATCGGGGCTTGCAGTCGGGGCTGAATACCACCGCGAGCCAGTTGGCAGAGCAAATTGCCCGGGCTGATGCGTCCATTGAGTCTTTTGGAGTGTCGCCTGAACTGCTGCGCAAAGTTCTGGCGTTGGACACCGACGAAATCGACTCGGCTCCTGATTTAAATGCCCAGCTTGTGGCGATTTCGCACGCAGTGGGAAGTGTGCCAAGCGCGCGAGTCCAGTCCCTTAACTGGGTCATCAGAGGTCCGCAGGAGACGTCTTGCGTATCGGATGTTGGTGCTCCCACGACGGCTCCTGCGCCGTCTGGCGAAGCATCCTTTGAACCAGCTCGCAAGGTTGAACTCCGTTTGGTCATCGCATTGGCGGGCGATGCGGGTCCGCGCCTGCAACTGCAGCAGGCCACCAAACTGACTGACCAGTTCAGCGCCATAGAGAGTGTTTTGGTGGTGCAAGACCCGGCTCGCGCATTACGCGATGGGGATATCACTGCAGCCGGTTCGGGCCAAGCCGATGCCCAGCGCTTGCTCAACTGGTGTTTGGTCCTGCCGGGTAAACCGAAGGCTGAAGCCGGATCGGCGGTAAAGCCATGACGGGCTGGAAATCCATCTTTCTTGCTGCGCGGCGCAGCCTGGTTGCATTGGGAGTGCTTGCCTTGTTGTGCACAGCGGGGCTAGTCGCACTGTACGCGTTGGCTGACTCACTGGCTACTCAAGTCGCTCAATTGGGAAGTGCGGTACAGGACCAGCGCGGCCAGTTGGCACAAAAGCAAGAAAATTTGCGCAATGTGCGCAGCCATATTGAGCGGTATGAACGTTTGCGTTCCCAAGGTTTGGTGGGCGCGCCAGACCGTGCGCAGTGGGTGGAGGAATTACTGGCCAGTCATGCTCGCCTGGGGCTGACGCTCCCATTGATCTACCAATTGCAGGTACCCAAGACCGTGGTGGAAGCCAATGCTGCTGCGACGGCAGCAACCGCGGCAGTGTCAATCGACGGCACCAGTGAAGAGCCCTTGGCGCATGATTTGCAGTTTGAATTGCGGGACGTGCATGAAGGGGACGTTATGCGTTTAATTCAGGACTTCCGTTCCCATGTCAAAGGCCGCTTTCGGGTCAATAGCTGCACCTTCGCTGAACCCCGCGTGTCGGGCATGCGCGCACAATGTGTTCTGAGATTTGTGACAGTTCCGCTACCCAAGCAGCTTGATTCCGCCGCGCCGGTACGCTAGGAAGAAAGGCCGTCAATGCACACTGCTCAATCCGGTGGTCCCAAAACATTGAAGCGCGGAGGTGGACTGGCTTCAGTCGGTGCCATTTGGGCTGCCTTTGCTTTTTGTCTTTGGCCCGCAATGGGCCTAACGCAGCCAGCCGACGCGCTTGGTACGCTGATGTATACACCCGCGCAGCGTCAGGTGATGGGCCAATCCCGTTTGGGCATTGTGGAAGGGACAACAGCCCCGGTTCGATCGAGTCGCACCCGCCTGGACGGCGTTGTAGCGCGTGCACGCGGTCGGGGAACGGCTTGGGTTAATGGTGAACCGGTGGGCCAAGGCACGAATCCGTCGACTCACATTCAAGGAACAGAGGCGATTGTGGACGGTCACCGCCTGCGTGTGGGCCAGTCCATTGACAAATCCACTGGTGTCACATCGGATGTAGTGGCGCCTGGTGCCGTGCGCCAAGGGAGCCAGCCATGAACTCGGAATTTGGAGAGTTGGCCCAGGCTCAGTACCGGACCCGTAACCTGCGCCGCCGTCTATACGTAATAGTGGGTTTGGTGTTGATCGTTATGGGCTACTTTTTGATGGCGATTGAGCCTGGCACCCCTTCTGATTGGGTGCTGGCGCGTGCAATGGGGGGGCTGGCTTGCATTGTGGTCGGCTTTGGCATGGCAATACTGCCGCTCTTGACCCAGTGGACAACGGGTGAATAGTCCGCATGGCCCCATCAGCTGATAGCAAGCAAACACCACCCGTCAGTCCGTCAGCACAGTGCGCGGTACTTTTGGTTGAGGATGATGCTGCGCTGCGCGGCTACTTGGGCAGTGCTTTGGGTGACGCTGGCTTTACGGTGCAATTGGCCCACGACCGTGCCAGTGCGCTGGCCTGTATGGCATTGCCCACCGCGCCTGCGATTGTTGTGTTGGACTTGGGTCTGCCACCACAACCCAGCACCATGCGAGAAGGCTTGTTGACGCTGCACGACACGTTGCGCCTGCAACCGGCCACAAAAGTGATCGTCCTGACCGGCCAAAACGAAACGGTCGCTGCGCAAGAAGCTATTCGCCAAGGTGCTTTTGACTTTCTGACCAAGCCGACCGCCATGGCGGTGGTACTGCAAGCCGTGCAACGCGCCAGTTTGTTTGCACGGGAAGACGCGCGCATGGTGTTGCGGGGTGAAGCCCGCATTGCGGTGACGGCCCGCCTGGGAGATGGTCTGAAGGAGGCTGGGGCACAGGCCGAAGAGCAATTGCTGCGCCGCAGTTTGGTTGCCGCAGACTACAACGTCGCCCTCACCGCCCGCAATCTCGGCATTGCGCGCGAGCACGTCTACTATTACCTCAACAAATATGGCATCCAACGTCCTGACTAGCCTGTCACTGACGTTTCTGGTCGCTGGAGTGACACTCTTCATCACGGCGTATGTTCTGTCGCGTCGTGCCGGACGCTATCAACGTGGCATGCAAGCCTTGTTGCAACTCTCCAATAGCAATCTTGAACTATTGGATCTACCCACTGCCGCCTGGCCCGTCTTGCAAGCAGCTGGCTGGAGCAGCCTCACGTGGGATGGCGACTGGTATGGCCAACGGGTGCAGGGTTGCCTGGGCGAGTTACCTGACCAAACAACCGCCACAACCGAATCGCTACAGTCTTTTGAGGTGATGGGTGGTGGGGAGGCGCGTCTGCGCCTGGACTTTCTGCATGGCGTGCCGCGCGGCGAGGAGCGCCTGTTTGCCAACCACCTGGCCCAAGTATTTGTATTGTTGCTGGAAACCAGGCTGCGCGAGCGAACCGGCGCGCTGTCTGCCGCATTGGCCGAGCGTGCGCGACTGTCGTTGTATTTGCAGCACGACATGCGGAACCTGGCCCAGTGGGTAAGCTGGGTGGGCGCGGACTTTGTGCAAGCCGCCTCTTCTGAGTCGCTCATGGTAGTGGCACAACGGTTGCAGGCCAATGCCCCATTTGCACTGGAGCGCGCCCAGCGCTTGATGGCCGCCTTGGGCAATGACCAGCAGGCGAGCGTGCCGCGCCCTATGGCGCTGCGTGGGGCGCTGGAGCAAGCGGCACGGCTGGCTGGCATTGAAGTATCCATTGAAGGCAACGCCACGGCTTGGGTTGCGCCCGAACTGCTGGAGCGTGCCCTTGACAATTTGCTGAGCAACCTGGCGGCGGCTTGGCGCGACGGCGTTACGGTTGGTCCCAGTGCGGAAATTGATACCGCCACCACACCCGAGTCTGGCGCCTGTACCCGCATCGCACTCACCTGTCCCTTACCGCCCGGGGGAATGGATATTCCCCCCGAGAAATTGTTCGAACCCTTTGCCAGTGGGCGCCCGGGAGGTCTGGGCCTGGGCTTGTACCAGGCGCGTCACTGCCTGCAAGAAGCGGGTGGCGAGCTGCGGGCCACTGTCTCCCAGCGCCAGCTTCAATTCACGCTGCTGTTGCCACTGCCGCATCAAGACCATCGCAAAGATGTATCCATAAAACCCACAGTGTAAAAAAGTTTGACACCCCGCAGCGGGCGCCTTGGCTATAGTCGACCCGGTCAGCGCTGCCATGGGGGCGCGTTACAGTAGTACGTCGTAATAACGTCGAAAGGGAAAATTTCATGAACTATCGCAACAGGTCCCGCCAGTCGGGCTTTACGTTGGTGGAAATCGCCATCGTCCTGGTCATTATTGGGCTGCTGCTGGGCGGTGTGCTCAAGGGGCAGGAGATGATTGAGAACTCCAAGATCAAGAGCATCGTCAATGACATGAAGGCCGTGCAGGCGGCCTACAACGGCTACATCGATCGCTACAAGGCGATTCCTGGCGATGAGACCATTGCCACCATGGCTGCACGTGGATGGGCCGGCGCGGTGGGGGGCAACGGCAACGGCGTGCTGCTGATCACGGCAGCACAAACATTTACCAATGGCGGCGAGCAGGGTCCATTTTGGCGCGCCATGCGGGCATCGGGGCTTTTGCAAGGTGATCCCACCGCGGCAGCGAACGCGACCGGTTTGCCGCGCCATGCAGGTGGTGGTTTGATGGGCGTGTCGTCTGATGTGGCGGGCATTTACGGACAAAACGGAACATCGGTGTGTGTGGCAGGTTTGACTACCAAGCAAGCGGCCGGAATTGACTCGTTGGTTGACGGAGCCTTGCCGGCGACGCAGATAGGAAACAACACGGGTTCAGTGCGCGGCGAGACCAATGCAGCCAACCCGTCAGCGCCCATCACTGCTGTACCAGGCGCTGCGGCCTATAACGAGCAGGCCGTTACAACCTGGACTGTCTGCATGCGCATTTAGTCCTGGCGATGTCCGAGATTGAGGCCTAGTCATCGCGTCAACCTCAGAAAGGCCCGCTGATGCGGGCCTTTCTTGTGGAGATTGGCCCTTAGTGCGTCGAACCGATATTTGAAGCAAAATAGGCATCTAGATCATATGGAATCTGCGCAAGCAGCTATCATTTTTGTAGTGTTATGACTTTCCACCATGCCTATTGACCTGCTCTCTCGACGCCTTTCGCGCAACCGGCTTGCCGGCTTTACGCTGGTGGAGATGGCTGTGGTGGTGGTTCTGATGGGCATTATGTTGACCCTGGGCCTGCGCATGCTGCAGGCCACCCAAAACAACGCGGCCTGGAGCGAAACCAAGCTCAAACAGGAGCGCATCAAAGTGGCTCTTGTTTCCTTTCTGCGGACCAATGGTCGCCTGCCCTGCCCGGACTCGGCCTTGCCTCCAACAGGAGTTGAACCAGCAGTGTGCCTGGTCAACGCCGGGCGCGGCGTGTTGCCGTGGCGGGTGCTGGGTATGTCAATTGGAGACGCCCAAGACGGTTGGTCCAACTTTTTCACCTACCGTGTCGCCAACCGGACGCCGGCAACCGCCAGCAACTGGACTACGAAAGTAGGCGCGACCGCCTTCACAGTGGGCGAGTTGACTGCCCCCTTGGCAAGCTTTGGGTTGTCGGAACGCAGCGATGCGGGTGCGCTCGGCGCGTCACTGGTACCCAACCCGGTAGTCATGGTCATTTCACACGGCAAGAACGGTCTGGGCGGGCGAACGGTGCGCGGCACCGCACCAATGCCCTTGCCTGCGGGTGCCGATGAGTTGCTCAACGCCACCACCGCACTGCCTGCTGCTGCGCCCCATTTCGTCACCCGCTCCCCTACCGATGCAGGCGGCGCAGCGGGCGGAACATTTGACGACCTCGTGGCCTACATGACGCCCAACCATCTGTTACAACCCTTGCTGGATGACAAGACACTCAAGGGTGTCTGTCAAGCTTACTGCGCGGCACCGGGGCCTGGATGTGTGGCTGCTGCGGTTCCGGTCGGCAATCCGGCGCCTACCTGTCCCTGATCGTGCGAAATTTCTGAAAAGGTCAATCATCATGCATTCCAAGTCAAAATTTCAACGTGGTTTCACCCTTGCCGAAATGGCCATTGTGATTGTCCTCGGCGGCATACTGCTGGCCGCCGGGCTGATGGCCGGGCGCGGGCAGATCAGTCGGACTCAGGCACAGGACGTCATTCAAATAGCCAGCGACCTGCAAACTGGTGCGCTCAGCTTCAAACAACGCTACGGCTATTTGCCGGGTGACTGGATATTCGTGGCCAATCAGATCCCCAACATAGCCGCGGGCGCGACCGGCGGAGCCACTGGCAATGGCTTGCTCGCCGGAACACTGGCGGCAGGCACTGGCATTGCTACAGCGGGCACTGAAATTGGGCAGGCGCCGGTTCAGTTGTACCAGTCGGGCCTGATTGGCAAAATGGGAACCGACCCCGCACGGCGTATCCAATCGCAGTTTGGCCCAGTGCACATTGCCGGTGCAGTGGCCAATACAACAGCCGCGTACCAGGCTGCCAATCCGGGCGTAGTGAACGTCGTTATTTTCTTCAACCTGCCGTGTGAAGTTGTGTTGGATGTGGATCGGGCACTGGACGATGGTGTTGGCACGTCGGGCAAGGTAATGACTGACTTTGCACCTGCTGTTTGCCCTGCTGGCGGCACGGCGGTTCGCACATTCATTCCACTTTGACACTCGGCCTTACTGATCTAACCCCTCTGCCATGACTGAGTCCCGCCACCGTGCCCAGGGCTTTACCTTGGTGGAAATTGCCATCGTGCTGGTCATCATCGGGCTCTTGCTCGCGGGTTTGTTGAACGCCCAGTCGGTGTTGCGCAATGCGCGTACCAAGGATGCCATCAAGGCGGTGACCGACCTGGCCAACGCCGCCCAGCAGTTCCATGATCGCTATGGTGCCTGGCCCGGCACCTTGCAAACTGCCGCCGCTTCCATCCCTAATATGACGGTTGCCTGTGTGGGCAATGCAACAGGTCTGATTGCGTCCGCTGCAGAGTCCGCGTGTGCCAGCGAGTCGCTGATTCGCTCCAGTATGCTGCGTGGCGATGCCACACAACCCATTCGTATCAGCGGCACCAATGGGTTCACAACCTTGAGTGTGACAGGAGCGGCAGTGGGCCTGTCCGGAATTGCCGGCTTGCCGGCCAATTGGCGCAATATTGTTCGCGTTCAAACCACCGACTGCGACGTTATCGTCCAGATGGACCGGCTGCTGGACGATGGCAGCGCCAACACGGGCAATTTGCGCACCGCGGCCAATGTGTGTGGGGCAGGCGGATCGGATCAGTCTGAAATTTTGTTAGTCGCCAACGCAGCGCTCCGACTCAATTGAGTGTCACGCTGAAAATAGCGAAGCAAGCCCTGCATCATCGCCGGCTTGAGCCACTTCGATCGAACCACTTTCCATAGGCGTCACGCAACCAGGCACTGCGGTCATCGCCTCCGTTGCTGGCACCTCCGCTATTCCCAGATAGCTAAAGTGATCGTGCCGGTGAGCAACGCGGTGTTGCGTTTTTACCGATCTGGTAAAACGTGGCGGATGACAGCAAGTTCTCCGCGATCAAGGGCAGCCGCTGTTCGGCGCTCCGGGAGACCCGGCCCGATTGTCTTTGATGGTCATGATGCTGGAGGCTGATGCTCCGAGGCTGTCAATGACGGTAAACGTCACATCATGGACTCCAGGCTCAACATATACCGGTGGCGTATCGGACGAGAAAGCGTTGATGCATCGGGTTCCGTAGCTGATGACACCGGTTGTCTCGGCAAACACGAGTGGTCGGGAAGTGGTCAGTACGTAAGGGCTTGGGGAAATAGCGACGACCGAGCTAAGTGCAAACGCCGGAAGGGGCGCTGCTTGCGCAACCACGACTAAACTGGAGAAATTCAGCACGGACGACAACAAACTGTTGCTGGTAATTGCGGTGTAGGGTGGGGTGCCACCGTAGATGTACAGTTTGACCGGATCCACACTGTTTTCACCCACGACAAATGCGCTGGGTGAAAGACGAATCTGACTTGCAGCCGCAGCGACGGTAAGAGGAATCGCCGCAATAAGCCCAGTTGAGTCCCTTACCGTAATAGAAGTTTGCCCAACATTTAACAAGGTCGCAGTGATCGTCGAACTGCTCAATGAAGTAGTTGCGATGCTGAGGTTGTTGCTGGTGGCGGTGTAAGTGCCACTGCCGCCCGTGATGGTAAACGTGAGGGAGTCACCCGCATTTCCACTGGCGCTATTGGGCAGCACATTAATCGTGGCGCCAACGACCGTGGGCACCGTGACTGCAATTTCGACCTTGGTACCTGTAGAGTCCAGAACCACGATCGTTCCACTACCTGAGGCGCCCGGGGTGATCGTCAAGTCAACGCCAGTTAACGTTGCGGTCGCAACGGCCGCATTGCCGCTGCTGGTGGCATAGGGCGGAACCCCTCCGCCAACCTTGTAACCGACGGCTGCTCCCCCACTGGCCAGCGTGATTGCGCTGGGTGCGGTTGTGTACAGCCCAGGTGCAGTAGCAGAACCTACCGTCAGCGCAATAACGACTTGTGTTCCCGTGGAATCAAACACCAGAATTTGTGCGGTACCCGCGGTCGCACCGGCGATAACGGTCAATGTCGACCCATTGATGCCTGCGGTTGCTACGTTGGTATTGCTGCTGCTGACGCGGTACGGTGGACTGCCTCCGTCGACCGTATAAGTGCCCGTGCCACTCACACCCATGGTCACTGCACTTGGGGACGTTGTGTAAAGAGCGGACACGGTGCCGGTGGAGCCAACCGTCACGGTGACCGGTATCTGCGCGCCTGTCGAGTCAAATACGACGACTGTAGCGTTACCCGTCACACTGCCAGTAACCGTTAGAGTGGCTCCACTCACATTGGCGTTGACGACCGCAGCGTTGCTACTGCTGGTGGCATAGGGAGAAAGTCCGCCGGAAATTGCAAAGCTTCGTATTTGCCCTGCAGCAAGTGTGATGGAACTGGGTGCTGTTGTGAAGAATGTACCTGCGGGGGTCGTGTTGGACGACACCGTTGCGCTAATTTCAATCTTTGCTCCCGTGGAATCCAGCAGGATGATCGTGGACGAGCCGGCGGACAGACCCTTGAGATACAGATTGCTGCCGGTAAGGGACGCCGAGGCTACATTGATGTTGCTGCTGCCCACCGCGTAAGGTGGTGTGCCGCCACCGACCGAGTACGTGGATTCGACTGCGCCAACTGCCAGCCCAACGGTGGCGCCTGCGGTTGTGAATAGGGGGGTCGCGGTCGTTGAGCCAACCGTGACGCTAATGACGACTTGGGTCCCTGTCGAGTCGAGTGCCAGCACCTGTGCAACTCCAGTTGCAACGCCTGTTATGTTGAGCGTGGTTCCAGTGACGGTTGTGGTCGCAACACCCGTATTGCTTGGACTGGAAATGTAGGGAGGAACTCCTCCAGAAATAGTGAATGTGTTGGTGGTACCAACCCCCAGCGTGATGGCGCTGGGCGCAGTGGTTCGCAGTGCGGTCACGGCGGTGCTGGAGCCAACGGTCAAGGTGATCTCAACTCTCGTTCCTGTGGAGTCCAGAACGACGACGCTGCCACTGCCACTGCTGAGACCCTTCAGACTCAGACTGGTCCCACTGACTGATGCAGTGGCTACGCCCAGATTGCTGCTGCTGGCGGAGTAAGGCGGAACGCCCCCGCCAATGGTGTAGACGACATCCGGTGCGCCAGCGGTCAGGGAGACAGCACTGCTGGCAGAAGTGAACAACGGTGTAATGTTGGTAGAGCCCACAGTGACGGCGATGGCAACCTGCGCGCCTGTGGCGTCAAGGGCAAGGATGTTGGCACTGCCGGTGGCCTTTCCAGCGATGC
>CAJAVE010000215.1 GCA_903945325.1 uncultured beta proteobacterium
AGAGTACGGAAGCCAACGCCTGCCCGACAGGCGTCTCTTTGCTGTGTGCGCTCTCCAATGGCAATACGTCTTCAAAGCGAGAAATGACGTCCATGAGGGTGAGTCGGCGCGCATTGCCGGTAAAGCGATAGCCTCCGCCCACACCCCGCACTGATTGAACCATTCCGACGCGCGACAACACCGCCAATACCTTGGCAAGGTGATGCGAAGACACGTCGTACTTTTGCGCGATTTCGGCGGCTGATATTTGCCGCTCGGGATCCGCCGCAAACTCCAGTAGGCTGTATAGCGCCAACCGCGTATTTTGTTGCAATTTCATGGTGGTAAGTCCGTTGCGTTGTCGAAGGTGGGACTCAAGAACCAAGATCCATTTCCAGCGGGAGGAAGGCGCCAATCATCATGCCCTGGCTGCGGAAAAAAGACAAAATGAGCGTATTGTCACAGGCCAGCATAGTACGCACCTTGCTCACACCAGCCTTTCGGAAACCGTCGCAAATGCCCTTAAGGAGCGCAGAAGCGGTTCCCGCAAGTCGGGCATCGGGGCGTACGTTAATCGCAAAAACCCACCCACAGGGTTGCGATCCAAACTCCCAGTCACGTACCTCACCGATCACAAAACCAACAACCTCGTCGCCTGACACCGCCACCAAGAAATGTTGGCCAGTCGCCACTGCATCAGCGTATTTGCGATACAGCGACTTCCAATAATCAACTTTCTCGATTCCTGTGACCAGGTTGTCAATTTCAATCACCGCTTCCAGGTCGCCACGCCGGACCGGTCGAACGCTCACCGTGTCGCCGTTTGGCCCGCTGTGCACCGACGGCGACAGCTTGGAGGGTCTCTTCTTGGGCTCTTTATTTTTCTCAGCTTTGATGTTGGCGTCTTGGCTCATTTTCTATGCACTTTTGGCAATTATTGCATTAAAGTACGAGAATACAAATATTCAGGGCTACCACCACGGTTCTGTCGCAATAGGGCGCCCAAGCATGACAATGGCTGTATGCAAGATATGACCGAGACCACGATGATCCCCGAGTTGCGCAATGTACTCAAGAGTACTGTACTATCCATTGGAAGTGATGCTGGTGTGCGCCCGTTGGTACGCAGCTTACCCCTTGAGCTTTCGGCATTTGGAAGAAATGATGCAGGAGCGCGGCGTTTTTGTTGACCACTCCACCGTGCATCGCTTGGCCTTCTGATAATCTGAACGCGGTCTGCCCAATTCCAGTCACAAAACACTATTGCGACAGAACCTTTCATGGGAACGCTTTCATTCCCCCCAGCATAGTGCCCGTGCGATGCGCCCCTATGCAACGCCCTTCAATACGCGACTTTAAAGGTCGGAGAATCGGGCGCACGAGTTTCGCGCCGGTCGTACACACGGGTGGTGTTGATATTGGCGTGTCCCAGCCATTCCTGGACTTTGGCAATGTCGGCCTGGTTTTCCAAGGCGCAGGTGGCAGCGGTGGCGCGCAGGGAGTGAGGCCCCAGGTTGTCACCTTTGATGCCCAAAGGGGTCATATAGGGGTCCCCTCGTTTTCAGTGCAATAACTGGCGGTACGCAAACCCAATACTGGCGCGGGGGTGGTGTGGGTAGATCGTTGATTCCATTGGGTTTCCTGTTCACTTTCAAAACGGGTATCGTGGCCTCCCACTTTTGAGGTTCACGATGCAGGGTTGGCAGACGACGTTTTTGGGAATGCACGAGCTGCCCCGCGATATAAGCGACTTCGAGATGAAGGCGTTTTTCACCTTCGATGGCGCGGAGCGTGAGGCAATCAATGCGCGCCGGGGTGACGCCCACAAGCTGGGCTTGGCACTACACATCGGTTTCCTACGCATGAGTGGCCGCTTGCTTTATGCGTTTCGGGTGGTTCCCGTCGCCCTGTGGCGCCACTTGAGCGAGGAACTCGGCATTGCCACGCCTGACGTGGCTTCGCTGCGCGCACTGTACGGACGGGAGAAGACACTGTTCGATCACCAGCAAGTGGCCTGCACGGTCCTGGGCTTTCGGTGGATGAGTGAGCACCAACGCCGCTCCCTGGTGCGCGAATTGCGGGACGAAGTGGCCCGTTGCGCCGACCGAGATCAACTATTGGTTCGGGCTCGGCAATGGTTGTACAAGAACAAGCTGGTGATCGTGCACGAGCGGGCCATCCGGTCCTTGATTGCGAGCGCACTCACCCAGCTCGAAGCAGAAACAAGTACTGCAATCACCGCCAGCGTCGATGCAGCAACCCTTGATCGGTGGCGAGCCTTGGTGGCAGAGCTGCGCCCAGATGGTCAAACCCAACAAAGCTGGCTGTGGGCGGCACCGGCCAAACACTCCCCCCGCCAAATCAGCGAGGTACTGGAACGTATCGATCTGCTGTACGCGCTGGATGTTCATAAACACCTGGCAAACATCCCCGATCTCATCTTGCGCCGGTACGCGCGTCGACTGGTCTCCAGGCCACCGTCTGCCGGGGCCAAGATCAAGGAGCCAGCACGCACCGTTGAGATTGCCTGCTTTCTGCGGTATTGCCTGTTCACCACCACGGACCAATTGATTTTGATGGTGCAGCGCCGGATTGCCGATCTGTGGCGCCAGACTGCCACCGAAGTCCCCGCTACCGTCAACTGGGCCGCAATGTACAAAACGCTGCTGGGTGAAGTGGAGGCCTTGAGCACCAATGTTGCCGTGCCCGATGCCGAACTGCGCGCAGGTCTTGAAGCCTTGGTCGCCGAAACCCGGAAACGCAAACCACCGAGCAGGGCCTCCCTCGTCCGCGAGGGCTTGATAGATGGCATTCGACCGGTCAGGTCGTTGCTGGCGGCCATTGCAAAGCTCCCGTGGCAAGCCACCGGCGATCACCCGGCCATCGAATCCTTGGCCAAGCTGCAAGCGTTTTATCTCAAAGGCTCCAGAAAGCTGCCAGTTGATGTGGTGGCCCCAAGTCTGGGAAGGGTTTGGCAGGCTTCGATTTCCAGCCCGGACCGGGAGCGGGCTTTTCAGGCGTTGGAGGTGGCCACCTTGTTTGCCCTGCGCCGCGCGGTGCGCAATGGCTCGGTCTGGATCGAACACAGTCTGAGCTTTAGGGGTCGTGCACGCTTGTTCTTCACGGACGAGCGCTGGAAAGACGAGTCCAAAAAGCACTATTCCCGTCTATCCTTGCCAGGCAAGGCGGCCACATTCCTGAAGCCTTTGCTGGCCAGAGTCACTGTCGGCGTCGAGGCAGTGGCCGCTGCGGCACGCAGTGGTGTACTGCGCGTTGACGATGAGCTCCATCTCTCAGCACTCCCCGCTGAAGACGAAGACCCGGAAGTGACCAAGCTGCGTGCCGCTTTGGATCACCGTATCGGTGAGGTGCAGTTGCCGGAGGTGATTCTGGCCGTTGACGCCCAAGTGCGGTTTAGCTGGATCATGCTCGGGCGTGAACCGCGCTCAACCGACGAACTGCTGATGGTCTATGCCGGCATCATGGCCCATGGCACCAGTCTGACAGCCGTCGAGTGCGCGCGAATGATTCCGCAGCTGTCTGCCACCAGTATCCGCCAGGCCATGCGCTGGGCCCGGGACGAGCGGCGATTGGGTCAGGCCTGTCAGGCGGTGTTGGAGTTCATGCAAGGCCACCCGATTGCCGCCACTTGGGGGCGATCTGATTTGGCGTCCTCTGACATGATGAGCATGGAGACCACCAAACGGGTGTGGCAGGCCCGGCTCGATCCCCGGCGCAACACGCCTTCCGTCGGCATCTATTCCCATGTGCGGGACCGCTGGGGTATCTTCCATGCACAGCCTTTCGTGCTCAATGAGCGCCAGGCAGGGGTCGCCATCGAAGGCGTCATCCGCCAGGAGAAACTTGAAACCAGCCAGTTGGCGGTGGACACCCACGGCTACACCGACTTCGCCATGGCATTGGCTCGACTGTTGGGCTTTGATCTGTGCCCGCGGTTGAAGGAGCTGAAGCAACGCCACCTGTTCGTGCCACGCGGCACCAAGGTGCCGGCTGAAATCGCCACGGTGTGCGAGGCCAACGTTGACATTGCGCTGATTGAAAAGCATTGGGACAGTCTGGTGCACCTGGCGGCCTCGGTCATGAGCGGGCATGCCAGTGCGGTGGCAGCTCTGGCGCGGTTTGGCTCTGCCGCCCAAGGTGATCCGATCTATGAGGCCGGCGTGCAGTTGGGACGCTTGCTGCGCACGGCATTCTTGGCGGACTACTTTGTCAAAGATGCCTTCAGGAACGAATTGCGCCGGGTGCTCAACCGGGGCGAGGCGGTCAACGCGCTCAAACGCGCCATTTACACGGGCCGGATTAGTCCGGCACAGGCCAAGCGCGTGGATGAAATGCAGGCTGTGGCCGACGCGTTGAGCCTGATGGCCAACATTGTGATGGCCTGGAACACCTCACAAATGCAGGCAGTCATGGATCGTTGGTCAAACCGCCGCCAGGTCATTCCATCGGAATTGATTGGGAAAATCGCTCCGACCAGGCTGGAGAGCATCAATCTACGGGGTGTGTTTCGCTTCCCTGTTGACCGCTATGCCGATCAAATCCTACCGTCACAGGGTGCACCGATAACTGGCACCAACGGATGAAACCGATCACGGTTTGACGCCACGAATCCAGGTTTTGAAAGTGAACAGGAAACCCAATGGAATCAACGATCTACCCACACCACCCCCGCGCCAGTATTGGGTTTGCGTACCGCCAGTTATTGCACTGAAAACGAGGGGACCCCAATATGGAGATGCGTGGCGGCACCGTAACCTTGAATCTTTACGACCACAACGGCCACCTGGTCGACTACAGGCGTGTGGAAGAGTTGGCGGGCGAAGCGCGTATTTCGCTGCGCACCGG
>CAJAVE010000216.1 GCA_903945325.1 uncultured beta proteobacterium
AAGTTTCTAACAATCGTGCGCATTTTTTTGTAACAGGAGTATTTGATGGCCAAGACCGTCGCAGACGTGATGAAGATGGTGAAAGAGAATGAAGTCAAGTTTGTTGACTTCCGTTTCACCGATACCCGCGGCAAGCAACAGCACACCACCGTGCCTGTGTCGCACTTTGACGAAGACAAGTTCACATCGGGCCACGCTTTCGACGGCTCGTCCATCGCGGGCTGGAAGGGCATTGAAGCCTCTGACATGCTGCTGATGCCTGACCCGAACACGGCCAACATTGACCCGTTTTTTGAAGAGACCACCATCATCATGAACTGTGATGTGGTCGAGCCCAGCGACGGCAAGTCCTACGACCGCGACCCCCGCTCCATTGCCAAGCGCGCTGAAGCCTACCTCAAGGCCTCCGGTATTGGCGATGCAGCCTACTTCGGTCCCGAGCCAGAGTTCTTCATTTTTGACGGCGTGCGCTGGAGCACTGAGTCGAACAACACCTTTTACGAAATCGAAGAGTACGAGGCACCCTGGAACACCGGCGCCAAGCTTGAAGGCGGCAACCGCGGCCATCGTCCTACCGTCAAGGGTGGCTACTTCCCCGTGCCACCGGTTGACAGCACGCAAGACATGCGCGCTGAAATGTCCCTGATTCTTGAATCCCTGGGCATTCCGGTTGAAGTGTTCCACCACGAAGTGGCGGGCGCTGGGCAAAACGAAATCGGCACCCGCTTCAGCACGCTGGTTGAGCGCGCTGACTGGACCATGCTGCAAAAGTATGTGATCCACAATGTGGCCAACGCCTACGGCAAGACCGCCACTTTCATGCCCAAGCCCTACCACGGTGACAACGGTTCCGGCATGCACGTGCACCAGTCCGTGTGGAAAGACGGCAAGAACCTGTTTGCTGGCGACGGCTATGCAGGCTTGAGCGATTTCGCCCTTTACTACATCGGCGGCATCATCAAGCACGCACGTGCCCTGAATGCCATCACCAACCCCGGCACCAACAGCTACAAGCGCCTGGTTCCCCACTTCGAAGCGCCTGTGAAGCTGGCTTACTCGGCCAAGAACCGTTCTGCCTCGATTCGCATTCCGTTTGTGGCGAACCCCAAGGGTCGTCGCGTGGAAGCCCGTTTCCCCGATCCATTGATGAACCCTTACCTGGGCTTCGCAGCCTTGTTGATGGCCGGTCTGGACGGCGTGGAAAACAAGATCCATCCCGGCGAAGCGGCCACCAAGGACCTGTACCATCTGCCTCCCGAGGAAGATGCAAAAGTTCCAACCGTGTGCCACAGCCTGGATCAGGCGCTGGAACATCTGGACAAGGACCGCGCCTTCCTGACCAAGGGTGGTGTGTTCACCGACTCCATGCTCGACGCCTACATCGAGCTCAAGATGGCTGAAGTGACGCGTTACCGCATGTCGGTTCACCCGGTCGAATACGATATGTACTTCTCGCTGTGATGTTTGCGAAACAGGCAGTCGTTGCTTAGCAATCAGTACTGTTTTTAGCGGATCAGACAAAGAGGACGGCGCTTGCCGTCCTTTTTTTTTGAAACCAATTGTTGTGAGGTTGCTCTAACGCTGATATACCCCTGGTGGGATTTTGAGTTTGATGTTTTTTAACGCATACTGGCCGACCAGCCCTGCACCTTGTTGCGTGGACACAGCATGAAAATAGTTTTTTTGATTCCTACAGCAGCCTTATTTTTGGTGAGTGCCGTTTGGGCACAAGACCGTATCTACCGGTGTGGCAATGAATACACCAACACAGTTACCGAGGCGCAGGCAAAAAGTTGCAAGTTGATTTCTGGCGGCAATGTGACAGTGGTGCAAGCCCACAAGCCCAACGCCAACCGGGTTGCCGCTGCGACACAGCCGGCCCAGCGCGTAGATTCTGGCGAACAGCGCGCCAAGGATTCCGATTCGCGTTTGATTCTGGAATCTGAATTGAAGAGGGCGGAGGCCAGGCGTGCCGATCTGCTCAAGGAGTACAACAACGGTGAGCCCGAAAAGCTGGGACCTGAACTCCGTAACCAACAGAAATACCTGGAACGCGTGGCCGAGCTCAAGGCCAGTATCGCCCGCAACGACAAGGATATTGACGGTATTCGCCGTGAATTGACCCGTGTGCCTGCGGCCGCTGCATCGTCGTCTGCCTCATCCCAGAAGTAAGCGGCTTGGACGCTATAACCCGCTACCAGTCTTTCGATCTTTTGGCCACTCTGGTGGCCGTGGTCGAAAACGAAGCCAGTGTCAGTTTTGCGAACTCGGCGCTGGAAGACGCCATGGGCCTCTCGCGCCGTTCCATTGTTGGATCCAATCTTTGCGATGTCTTTACCGAACCCGCGCTGCTGCAGAACGCGCTGCTTGGCGTGCGGGACAACGCTTTCGCGGTTCTGCGGTACGACGCCTTCTTGAAGCGACTCGGCGCCGAGCCTATGCCGGTGCACGTCATCATCAGCTGGACCGAGCCAGCCGTGGAAATTGTGGTCGAGATGGTGCCGCTGGAGAAGCAAACCCGCCAGGACCGTGAAGAGCGCCTGGCAGAACAGGCCCAGACCAACAAGGAATTGATCCGCAACCTGGCGCATGAGATCAAAAATCCGCTGGGTGGCATACGTGGTGCGGCGCAGTTGCTGGAAATGGAAATGGAATCGGCAGAACTCACCGAGTACACCCAGGTCATCATCCGCGAGGCTGACCGTCTCCAAAGTCTGGTTGATCGCCTCCTGGCCCCGCACCGGCGTCCGCACATGGTCAGTGACGTGAATATTCACGAAGTCTGTGAGCGGGTTCGCTCGTTGATCCTGGCCGAGTTTCCAAAGGGTCTGAAAGTCGTGCGTGACTATGACACGTCCATTCCGGAGTTTCGCGGGGATCACGAGCAGCTGATCCAGACCGTTCTCAACATTGCGCACAACGCGTGTCAGGCTCTTTCAGAGCGCATGACGGCGGGTGATGCCGTGCTGACGTTTCGCAGTCGCGTGCTGCGACAAATCACTTTTGGCAAACAGCGCTATCGGTTGGCATTGGAATTGCATGTCATTGACAACGGACCTGGCGTGCCAGATTCGATCAAGGACCGCATTTTCTATCCGCTGGTGTCGGGCAGGGAAGGTGGCTCCGGCCTGGGGCTGACATTGGCGCAAACCTTTGTTCAGCAGCACCATGGGCTGATCGAAGTTGATAGCACGCCAGGCCGTACGGATTTCAAGATCTTGATTCCGTTGCCGTAATTGCCGAAACCTGGGGACGAAAGAAAAATGAAGCCGATCTGGATAGTAGATGACGATCAGTCCATACGCTTCGTACTGGAGAAAGCGCTGTTGCGCGAACACCTGCCCACCCGCAGTTTCTCCAACTCCCGCGATGTGCTGGCCGCGCTCAACACCGCGGCCGACGACGAAGGCCCCCAGATCCTGGTGAGTGACATCCGTATGCCGGGTGGTTCGGGACTGGAGTTGCTTGAAAAGGTCAAGGCCAAACACCCTGGTTTGCCCGTCATCATCATGACGGCGTTCTCCGATCTGGACAGTGCTGTCAGCGCCTTTCAGGGTGGCGCATTCGAGTATTTGCCGAAACCGTTTGACCTGCCCAAGGCGGTGGAATTGATTCGCCGTGCGGTGGAAGAAAGCCAGCGGGAAGAGGTTGCCGAGGAGCGCATGGGCGATGCTCCCGAGATGCTGGGACAGGCGCCTGCCATGCAGGACGTTTTTCGGGCCATTGGACGTTTGAGTCAAAGCAATGTGACCGTGATGATCACGGGTGAGTCCGGTTCCGGCAAGGAACTGGTTGCCCGGGCGCTGCACAAGCATTCGCCCCGTGCCAACGGCCCTTTTGTGGCCATCAACACGGCGGCCATCCCCAAGGACCTGCTGGAGAGTGAACTCTTTGGCCATGAGCGTGGTGCCTTTACCGGCGCGCAGACCATGCGCCGGGGTCGCTTTGAGCAGGCAGACCGTGGCACACTGTTTCTGGACGAAATTGGCGACATGCCGTTTGAGTTGCAAACGCGGTTGTTGCGCGTGCTCAGCGACGGCCACTTCTACCGTGTCGGCGGCCACAGTGCGGTCAAGACCAATGTGCGTGTGATCGCTGCCACCCACCAGGACCTGGAGCAACGCGTCAAGGATGGTGGTTTCCGTGAGGACTTGTTCCACCGGCTGAACGTGATTCGCTTGCGCTTGCCGGCTTTGCGCGAGCGCAAGGAAGATATCTCCATGCTGACCCGGCATTTCCTGCAGCAAAGTGCGCAGCAGCTGGGCGTGGACCCCAAACGCATATCGGATGCGGCTTTGGTCTGGCTGGAAGGATTCAACTTTCCCGGTAATGTGCGCCAGCTCGAAAACATTTGCCACTGGCTGACGGTTATGGCGCCAGCACAGGTGGTGGAGCCCAAAGACCTGCCGCCAGAAGTGGGTGTCACGGTGGTGCCAGGCGGGTCGGATGTTGCCTCTGCGGCGGTTAGTGCAGGGATCACGGCGGTGCCCGTTGCTGACAGGGGCGTGCACGCGGTCTTGTCGTCGGCGCCGGTTATGGCCGCTCCAAATTCCGCGCCCGTCACATTGGGTTCACTGGCGGGATGGGAAGTCGAGCTGGAGGCCGAGGTCATCGCGCTGTTGGGCGCTGGACGCACCGACGTTTGGGACGCCTTGACACACCGTTTTGAGTCGCGACTGATTCTTGCGGCGTTGGCGAATACCAAAGGTCGTCGAATCGAAGCAGCACAAAAGCTTGGCATTGGCCGCAACACCATCACCCGCAAGATTCAGGAGCTCGGTTTGGAGTGAAATAGGCCTCCGGTCCTCGTCAATACTGCGCAAGCCGCTATCGAAACGATAGTGGCTTTTTTTACGTTCCTGTGCCTGACCTGAAAGACATTGCTGCATTGCGGTAATAGTTGAAATATTACTTCATCTAATACCTTTGTTGTTTGATTCATAATGCTACTAAATTTTACCATTTTGCGGACAATGGCGACCTATTCAAATATTTACAGGAGATCGTCATGCATATCGGAGTCCCCAAAGAAATCAAGAACAACGAGTTTCGCGTCGGCCTGACACCCGCCAGCGTGCGCGAACTGGTGGCCAACGGTCACACCGTGATGGTTCAGAACAACGCGGGAACCGCCATCGGTCTGGACGATGCCCAGTACCAGTCTGCCGGTGCCGAAATGGTTGCCACTGCCGCCGACATCTTTGCCCGTGCCGAGATGATCGTCAAGGTCAAGGAACCCCAGCCGGTGGAGTGCGCCATGCTGCGCCCAGGCCAGATTCTTTACACCTACCTGCATCTGGCCCCCGATCCTGAGCAGACTGCGGCCCTGGTCCAATCCGGTGCAGTCTGCATCGCCTACGAGACCATCACCGGTGCCGGTGGCGGCTTGCCACTGCTGGCTCCCATGAGCGAAGTGGCGGGACGCATGGCCATCCAGGCTGGTGCCACGCACCTGGAAAAGGAACACGGTGGTCGTGGTCTGCTGTTGGGTGGTGTGCCTGGTGTCGCGCCTGCGCACGTAGTCATCATTGGTGCCGGTGTCGTTGGTACCAATGCCATGCAAATGGCCGTGGGCCTGGGTGCCCGCACGACCGTCATCGACAAGAGCATGGATCGCCTGCGCCAGTTGGATCTGGTGTTTGGGAACCGGATCAGCACCGTTTACTCCACTTCTGCCAGCATCGAAGAAGCCGTACTGGATGCTGACCTGGTCATCGGTGGTGTACTGATCCCCGGCGCAGCCGCGCCCAAGCTGGTGACCCGCGAAATGATCGGCCGCATGAAGAAGGGCGCCGTCATTGTGGACGTGGCCATCGACCAGGGCGGCTGTTTTGAGACCTCACACGCCACCACGCACGCCGAGCCCACCTATGTGGTGGACGGCGTGGTGCACTACTGCGTGGCCAATATGCCGGGTGCCGTGGCCCGCACCTCGACCTTCGCACTGAACAACGCCACCATTGGCCATGCCGTGGCTCTGGCCAACAAGGGCTGGAAAGCCGCGCTGCTGGAGAATGTGCACCTGCGCAACGGCTTGAACGTGTGCGAAGGCAAGGTCACTTACGAAGCTGTTGCACGCGATCTGGGATATGCCTACGTTGCGGCCGACAGTTTGTTGGTCTGATTTACAGGCTCATCTTGAACTGCACTCCGTAGGTGCGTGGGTCGTTGATGAAACCGGTCAGGTTGTTGAAGTCAATGCCACCGGTTACACGCACCTGATTGGTGATGTTGCGGCCGAAAAGCGCAGCCTCGTACTTTCCGTTACCCCAGATATAACCGACGCGCAAACCGCCTTCAAGCAGGGCGGGGCCGGTAAATTCTGCTGAACGGTACAAGAAGAAGTTGGTTTCGCTGCGGTATGCCCAGTCGGTGTAAATGAAGTACTCACCTCCGTTGGCGGCCGGAATGCCGTAGCGTGCCGTCACGTTGGCAATCCACTTGGGTGCATTGGGCAGGGGGTTGCCGTCGATCAGTGCCTGGCCTGCCGCATTCTTGGCGTTCAGCACCGTGCAGCCGCCGCAGGTGGCAACGGCAAGGCCCGGTTCCTGAATGGCTGTGCTGTTATAGCTGCCACCCAAAGTCACCAGCAGGTTAGGTGTCAGGTAGGCATCAAAGTTGAATTCAATTCCTTCGCCCATGGCGTTCTTGGCGTTGAGCAAACGCACCGCGTTGCTGCTTCCGCCCACTGCGGTCAACTGCAGGTCCTTCACGTCATAGTGGAAGACGCTGATGGAACTGCGCGCACGTTTGTCAAACAGGTCGCTTTTGATGCCGAACTCGTAAGACGTTGTGGTCTCCGGGTTGGCCTGGTTGAGTGGACCAAAGGGGCCGGCTGGCTGGATGCTTGCACCACGGAAACCGGTGGCCACACGTGCAAACAGGTTGCTGCTGGCGTCAAGCTTGTAGGTGGCACCCAAGTCCCAATTCACCTGGTTGTTGTCAGAGCTGGATCCCAAACCATTGGCAGCATTGGTTGGGTTGGGGTCGCCTGCGGGCAGTGGCTGGGTTGCAAGGGTTTTCTTGTCCTGCGTGTATCGAATGCCACCACGCACCTTCAGGTCGGGGTTCATCGCATAGGTCAGGCCGCCGAACACGGCGTAGGTGTCATTGGTCTGGTCGGAACGCAGCGTAGCGCCCGACTGCACGTTGTTGCCCAGCGTGTTGTAGGTGTAACTGTCAAATCCCAGCGACTCCTGGAACAGGTACACGCCTCCTTGCCAAGTCAACGGCCCTTTGGCCTTGGATTCGACACGCACCTCTTGGGTGACCTGCTTGTGGTCGCGAATGCCAGCGGCACTCTCTGACGGGAATGGAATGAAGCCCGGTCCACCACCAGAGGGCAGGAAGGCAGCGCCGTAGCCGCCATCAATGTCGCCACGGCTGTAGGCGCTGACCGTTTCATAGCCGGTGATGGAATAGATGTTCAGATCCGGCAGCGACCACTTCAGTTTGGCGGTGACACCGGTGTTGCTCAGTGTCTGCTTGTTGATGCCATCGGTCTGCAGTGTTGCGGGGTCAAAACCATCGACCAGTTCGTTAGTGCCCTTTTTGATGATATTGGCACGGAACAGGCGCGCGCTACCAGTAAGGTCGCGGCCATGCACGTTGAACAGGGCGCTGAACATACCACCAGCGTCGTAGCCAGCCTGCAGGCGCACTGCGCGGTCATCGTAGCCTTCGAGGTCCTTTGTTGGACCCTTGGTATTGGTGACCCAGTTGTCCCGGTGCTGCACCTGAGCGGAGATACGGGCGTTCCATTCCCCTGACAGCGGCAAATTGAACGCTCCTTCCAGTGCGGTGGTTCCGTAGGTTCCATAGGAAGCGTTGAAATACCCGTCAGTGGCTTTGGAAGGTTTTACCGAGTCAATTTTGACCACACCAGCCGGTGTGTTACGCCCAAACAGCGTGCCCTGGGGGCCGGCCAGCACTTCAATGTGGTCGACATCAAAAACAGGGAAGCCCTTCAGAATGGGGTTCTCCTGAACGATGTCGTCATAAATCAGTGACACCGGCTGCGAAGCGTTGGAACGGAAGTCGGTGTTGCCATAGCCGCGAATATAGAAGCGTGGAAAAGCGCGTCCAAACGAGGATTCGATATTCAGGCTGGGTACACGGCCCGAGAGCATACGAATGTCCATGCCGCCAGTATTGATGACATCAAATTTTTCACCCGTGATGGTCGAGATCGAGCTGGGCACATCCTTGACATTCTCAGCGCGGCGCTCGGCAGTTACGGTGACCGCAGGCAGGGTACCTGCTTGTGCAGTGCCCTCTGATGGCGCGGTAGTCTGGGCCATGGCAAAGCCCATGGGCCACAGCAAGGCGATGCCCACCATGAGCGGTGTTGGCGAGAAACGGGTGTTGTGCGGGATTGCATATCTTTGCATAAAGGTCATCCTTGAAGGGTTGAGGGGCTATGGCTGATTTGATGCGCCACCAGTATCGCTGGATCCATTGCCTGTCGGGCAACGGACAGGTGAAATCCCTATGCAAGTGGCGTGCCATCGCGCCCTGCGCTAGAGGTTCAGTGTCAGCACCACAGGGGCATGGTCGCTAGGGCGCTCGTTCTTGCGTGGCCCCTTGTCCACTATGCAGGCCAGCGTCAGGTCTTTTAGTGCATTGCTGATCAGGATATGGTCAATGCGCAGGCCCCGGTTGCGCCGGAAACCCATGTCGCGGTAGTCCCACCACGAAAAGCTTTTGGGAGGCTGCTCGAACAGGCGAAAGCTGTCATGCAGGCCCAACGCGATCAGCGCGCGCAGGTGGTAGCGCTCTTCTTCGGTGCAGTGGATCGTGTCTTTTAGACCTATCGGGTCCCACATGTCGAGTTCGTCAAAGGTGATGTTGTAGTCGCCCATGAGCACCAGTTTGGGGTGCGATTGCAGTTCGACCTTGATCCAATGGCGCAAGCCCTTGAGCCATTCCATCTTGTATTCGAACTTGTCACTACCGGGCTCCTGGCCGTTGGGGAAATAGGCGCCAATCACGCGTACGCCGTCCACCGTGCCGGCAATCACACGGGCCATGTCATCGTCAAAGCCAGGGATGTTTTTCACCACGTCGGTGGCGGGTGTGCGTGACAGCAGGGCCACGCCGTTGTAGGTCTTCTGGCCAAACCACTGGGCACAGTAGCCTGCCGCCTGAAAGGCTGCGGCGGGAAACTTGTCATCGGTCATCTTCAGCTCTTGCAGTGCCAGTACATCGACGGGTGCCCCAGCGGCTTCTTGAGCGGCAAGCCATTCCAGAACCTGGGGCAGGCGCACTGAGAGAGAATTGACATTCCAGGTGGCAAGTTTCATAGGCTTAATTTTCACTTGTAATTCAATCGAACCGGGCGCCGTGCCCAGAAAAGTAGGAGAAAACGATGCAGACAGGGGCGAAGTGGGTGCGCCGCATTCTGGTAGGGCAGGCCTTGCTGGTGGCGATCGCGGCCATCTGGATATGGATAGCACCTCCCGCCCTGTTGCGTGTTGCCACCGGTTATGCAGCCAAGATGGTGTGCTCTTACGCATTCCTGGCAGGTCGTGATGCACAGCTGTCCATGCAGGAGGACGTGCGCGAGCAGGGTCACCCCATCATGCGGTTGGTCTCCGTGCAGGCTGACCCAGTGCAGCGCACGGTCACGGCCCGCGTGTTGGGGTTTGCAGCGACCAGTGTCGCAGGGGCTCGTGCCGGAACCGGTTGCGCGCTTGTAACCATTGGGGACCTGGGCCAGGCCACAGCACACTCAGCGGCTTTACCCCCCGCGGCGGCGCAGCCAAATAAGGACGAACTGTGGCCACGGGGGGAGTCCGTTGCTTTGCACGCAACTGTGCAAAAGCTGCTCGAAGACACGGCATTGACCGGCCCCGGCATGCGTGCCGTGGTGGTGATCAAGGACGGTCGGGTCGTGGCCGAAACATACGGCAAAGGCTTTGATGCCCGCACGCCCTTGCTGGGCTGGTCCATGACCAAAACGGTGACTGCCGGGCTGGTTGGCACCCTGGTGCGCGATGGCAGGCTGCAACTTGACCAACGCAGCTTGTTCCCGCAGTGGAAGGAAGACGAGCGCCGAAACATCACGTTGGCGCATCTGCTTGCTATGTCCAGTGGACTGCGGTTCAACGAAGACTATGGCGCAGTGACTGACATCACGCGCATGCTGTATCTGGAGCCTGACACGGCCGCGTTTGCTGCAAGCCAGCCGCTGGACCACCCGCCCGGAAGTTTCTTTAGCTATTCCAGCGGGACGACCGTGCTGTTATCGCGGCTGTGGCAAAACGCATTGGGAGACACCCAGCTTGCACTGGATTACCCGCAACGCTCCCTGTTTGGGCCGCTGGGCATGCAAACGGCGGTTCTGGAGGCCGATGCGCGCGGCACCTTCGTGGGGTCTTCCTATCTTTTTGCGTCGGGACGCGATTGGGCGCGGTATGCCCAACTGCTGCTGCAGGACGGTGTCTGGAATGGCCAGACCATCTTGCCGCCGGGGTTTGTGAAGATGATGCACACGGCGGCTCCGGCCTCCATGGCGCGCTACGGCCGTCGGGAATATGGCCAGGGCCAGGTCTGGCTGCGCGGCTCGCCTAGCGGCACGCCAATAGGCCAGGACCCGGACACGGGTTTTGTGCTGCCTGCCGATATTTACTGGTTCAGCGGGTATGACGGCCAGGCTATTGCGGTCATCCCTTCGCTGCAATTGGCTGTCGTTCGCCTGGGGCTTACGCCGTCCAAATTGGGGTTCAAATTACAGCCGCTGGTGATGGCGGCAATCAAGGCAACCAGCCCCTGACGGATTAAATGTGCAGTGCGGCCATGGCACCAACCGCAAGCCCAATTGCACCCGCGACAAACATGGCGTACTCCAGCCACTTCTTCTTGGTCAAGAGTGCAATGGCTGCCAGGGCAATACAGACCTGTAGCACGGTGGTGGACTGTGCCCAGCGATGGTGCTGGTGCATTTGCTCATCGCTTTTGTGGTCCCACTCGGTCGCCTGTGCTTCGAGTTTGTCGGCCCCCACCTTGATCTCGGTCTTCTCTTTTTCGTACCGGTCCACCTTGGCCTGGTATCTGGTTTTGTCTTCATCCTTCGTTGCCAGGTCGCGCGACATTTCGGCCAGCGACTGCTTGGTGCTCTTGGACTGGAAGTAGTTCCACTGGTTGGAGGCTTCGGTCTTCTTGATGGCGGCGTTGTTTTTGTACAGACCTGCGTTGGCCTGGGTCGCGCCGCCCATGTAGCCAAAGATGGCACCAATGGTGGCAATGATTGCCGTGAACATGGCGATCTGGTTGATCATGCCGCCGCTGTCGTGTCCACCACCGCCCTGCTGGGCGTGTTCGAGTTCGTGGTCGTGCGGGCCGTGTACGTGGAAACCGTGTCCTGACATACTGTTTTCCTTAGGTGAAGGCTTGCGGTTGGGAGTTGCTATAGGTCACAAAGCTGAAAGTCAGGCCGTTGACCGAGGTCTGGGTCTCGCGGGCTGTTTCGACCCATTCAGGACCGAATTCCGGTGCGAAAGCGTCGCCATCATAGTCGGCGCATATTTCAGTGACGACCGCGCTATTGGCAAAGGGCAATGCCAGTGCGTAAAGCTCGGCCCCGCCGATCACCCAGACGTTGTCGAATTGCTCACAAAATGAGAGTGCCTCACGCAAGCTTGATAAGGGCTGAGCCCCATTTTCTCTCCAGGAATTTTGCCGGGTAACCACCATATTGATGCGACCGGGCAGTGGACGAAATCGCGGCGGGAGCGAATCCCAGGTCTTGCGCCCCATGATGACAGGGCAGCCCATGGTGACGCGTTTGAAGTGCGCCATGTCCTCGGGCAGGTGCCACGGGAGGGCGTTGCCCTTGCCGATAACGCCATTGCGCGCTTTGGCAAAAATGAGGTGCAGTTGCATAAGCAGCAAACTTTTTAATGGTTTCAGACGGTCGGGTTGGTGGCGTTGGAAGGACGCGCGGGCAGCAGCACCGCGGCAATCGCGACCATTACACACAGCATGGCCACGTAGTCTTCCCAGTGCGGCCATTCGCCCACGATGAACGTGGCACCCAGCGTGCCCACCAGCGGGACCGCCATGATGCTCATGGCACTGGTCGCGGGTGGCAGATTGCGCGCCATGCCAAACCAGATGATTTGTGAAAATCCGTAGTTGACGAAAGCGCCGTAGACCAGGCTGCCCCACATAGCGCCAGAGAACTGCCAGCTGGGCCATGGCTCCAGGACAAAGGCCAAAGTCCATAGGCATAGGCAGGTCAGCACCATCATCCACACCGTCAGTGTCTCCACTGGCAGGGTGATTCGCGTGCGCCTTATCAGGATGGTGCCAATGGCCCAGGCCAGAGCTGCAAGCTCCATCCAGGCGATGCCAACGGGTCGTCCCGCCAGCGTGCCCACTTCGTGCGAGATCAAAAGGCCAATGGCACAGGCAACAGCGACCACCGCCACTGCAATGCGCACTGTCAGTTTTTCGCCCAGAAACAGCGTGCCAATCAGCACCGTCCAGATCGGCATGGTGAAGCCCAATATGGCGGCGCGACCCGACGCCAGCTCCTTCACCCCCAGAATGGCTGCCGTATGCCAGCCCAGCATATTGGGCAGGCCCAACTTGACCACCGTGCCCCATTCGTCGCCCTGGGGCAGCATGCGAACGCCACGGGAGCGGTAAAAGAGGTAGAGCCAGGTGGCGCCGGCTGTCATGGTGAGGGCGCGAAAGTACAGCGGACTCAACTCGCGCAGCGAATACTTCATCATGGGCCAGTTAAAGCCCCACATGAGCGTGATGGCCACCAGGGCCAGCAACTGCTTTCGGGTGATCATTGGGGCATCAGACGGCCACCGGCGCCTTGATGGCAGCGTGGCATTCATAGCCGATGACTTCGAAGTCTTCGTATTCATAGTCGAAGATCGAGTCCGGCCTGCGCTTGATGTTGAGGCTGGGGTAAGCAAACGGTGCGCGGCTGAGCTGTAGCTCCACCTGTTCCTGGTGGTTGCTGTAAATGTGGCAATCACCCCCTGTCCAGATGAAATCACCAACATCCAGATCGCACTGCTGCGCCACCATGTGTGTGAGCAGGGCATAAGACGCAATGTTGAACGGCACGCCCAGAAAGATGTCTGCGCTGCGCTGGTACAACTGGCAACTCAGTTTGCCCTTGCCGCCGGGATCAAGGGCGGGGGCCACATAGAACTGGAAGAAGGCGTGGCAGGGCATCAGCGCCATCTTGTCCAGATCGGCCACATTCCAGGCACTGACGATGATGCGACGGGAATCCGGGTTGATTTTGAGCGTCTTGATGACTTCGGTAATTTGGTCAATGTGGCCGCCGTCAGGCCTAGGCCAGCTGCGCCACTGCACGCCGTAAACGGGTCCCAAATCGCCGTCGTCACGCGCCCATTCGTCCCAAATGGTCACACCGCGCTCTTTCAGCCAGTTGTTGCTGCTTGATCCGGTCAGGAACCACAGCAGTTCCTGGATGATGCTGCGCAGGTGTACCTTTTTGGTGGTGACCAGCGGAAAACCCTCATTCAGATCAAAACGCATCTGGTGCCCGAACACGCTTTTGGTGCCGGTGCCAGTGCGGTCCGCCTTGACCACGCCTGTGGTGTCGACGTGGCGCATGAAGTCTTCGTACTGGGATCGGATCGGGTGCGGCGTTGTTGGATGGGTCATGTATGGGCCATGCTGCGGTTTAGTGCCGAATTTTAGTGTGTCACTACCGACCCGCGCGCCACGCCGCACCGTGTCAGGCAGGTGGCTTGTCCAGCGCGGCAATCTTTGCAAGATGCTGACGGTACACCGCTACAGCCGACATCAGGTTGCGCATCAGCCAGCCGTTGGCCATCACCAGGGCCAGCCCTGCCGGATAAACAAACCACGCGGGCTGGATAACGGCTAACAGCAACAAGCCAAACGCAACACCGTGCGCTATCGCTTGTCGTTGGATGTGTTTATCGGATACCACCTTTTTCACATTGGGCGCCATCAAACGGCCTTGGCCCAGGTTCTGCAGGTGCAGCCAGACCAGAAAGGGAACGATCTTGTACAACATGCCCAAAATCACCGACATGAAGCCGCCAAACAACAGCACTGTGCCAAACAGCAGCGGCCAGCCCTGCCATTGGGCTACTGTGTCAGAGCCCTGTGCCAGCAGCCACAGTGCACCGGCCAGCAGTCCATTGACCATGGCGAAGCGCCACAACAGTTGAATGGCGTCCGGTTTGGGCCGCTTGCTGCCGTGCAGGAGCTGCAGTGTCATCCATGCAAAAGACGCACCCACCACTACCACGCCGATGGCCAGTACCGCAGCGCTGCGTGGGTAGCCGACCAGTTCAGTCAATGTCCACAGCGCAACGATGCCGATTGCCGCCGCAGGAAATCCCCGATTGAACCAGAGTGGGTAGCGGGCTGTTTGCTGAAACATGGGTACTGCCACAAAGCCCACCACACCCAACAATGCGCCGCCCCAACCAACAAAGCCCCAGGCCAGATGCACGTTGGTCCATTGCTGCAGCCCCAACTCGATGGGCCATCCCAGGGCGAGGGCATTCAAAATGCCAGCGGCAACCGTCACCAACAAACCCAGCAGCGTGAGCCGCAGGCCGCGATTTGTGGAACTGGTGGCGGGCGCACCCCGCAGGGCGTGCAGAGAAGCGCTGACAAAGATCAATGTCCCGATCGCGAGTGCGGCAATGGCCGACCCAAAAAGTAGCGGCATCGACGTCAGAAAGGCCAGCACCAACAGAATTCCACCCAGCGTGATGGCCGCATGGACCACCATGGCAACCAAAAGGGGGCGCTTCAAGTTGGCGCCAGCCATGACCGGCAGCAGTTGCTGCATGGCGCCCAGCATGACCTGCAGCATGAATCCCACGGTGATCAGGTGGGTAAAGGCCAGTACCTGCGGCGTCCAGCGCGAGGCAAACATATCTGGCCCGCTCCACAGCATAAGAACGCCTGCGGCCATGCCAAATAGCGGTGCTGTCAAGAAATAGCGCAGTGGCGCGCTAATGGGTGGCCCCTCATCGAACGACAGGAGTGCTTGCACTAGGCTGCCTTGCGCCAGATCAGAATTTCAATGGTGTAGTCCGCCGTGATCTCGGTGCGGTAGGCGTAGCCCTGTTTTAGCAAGGCACGGTACAGTGGATGGGGTTCGCGGGTCAGGATGAGCAAAAGGGTGTGACTGGGGTCCATCGCATCAAGTGCGTCCATGGTCACCACAAAAGGCTCGGGTGGTTCCATTTCGCGCGCATCGATGACGATGTCTGC